>CAYVGZ010000059.1:0-8694 GCA_964450845.1 uncultured Candidatus Bathyarchaeia archaeon
AATGATGATTCATAGGCTAGACAAAGGTCCGCCAGGAGGAAGAAGAGGAAGAGGCAGAGGACCTCCATGGCAACGCCCTCAAGTATAACTCCCTTTTTTTGAACATTTATTATAGATTACACAATGTAGTTAGGAGTTGATGTATACGAGTTTGGAAAAGCTTAAAATCGCCATTCCAACAAAAGGGCAAGGCGGCTTAGAAGATGTTGTGCCTGATGTTTTTGGCAGAGCAAACACCTTTACAGTTGTAGACATCCAGAACAACACTATTAAAAATGTGAAGGTGCTTGAAAACCCAGCGGTTTCTTATGAACATGGAGCCGGACCCATTGTTGTGAAGATGCTAATAGATAACAAAGTAAATGTCGTGATTGCTGCTGAGTTTGGGCCGGGTGTTTCAACACTTCTTGACCAACATAAAGTAACGAAAATCACGGTTCAGGCAGGCAGTAGTGTTTCAGAATCATTAAAAAATGCTTTATCTCAGATTCAAAAGTGATGTGTCAGCGTGGAAATAAGTCGTAAGAAAGAATCTTAGTGGAATAACTGAGGAGTTTAGCAATCCAAGAGAAGCTCTGATGTTTCTACATAAAATTAACGCTAAAGAAAGAAGAAACAGAGTAACATCTCGTTTAGAATGGGCAAAAGAAATTTTTCTAGCACTTTGGAAACGTTGTGTGCTTATTGAAAAGAAATGGATGCTCTAGATGGAATATTTGTGATGGTTTTTCGAAATTTACTTTCCTCAAAGTTTTTATACTATTTTGTGCATAGTCACACAAAGGTGCCTCAGCATGGTATATCCAACACGACATGGATTTCCAACTCATGGAGATTGCGCTAACTTCAGAAACGGAATATGTACAATAAATGGTGTTGCCGTAGATCCTAATGGATCAATTTGTCCCAATTTCATACCAAAAAGCACGATGGTAACTCAACCAAAAGCTAGGATGCATCTACAAGCCAGAAAAACATATAATGTTTACGCTTCGCGCATACAAAGCTATCCGCATTATATGCCTTCCTACCCACTGCCGACCAGTAATAGTTTACTAACACAAACAGGGTACGACTATCACAACCAATATACTAATAACCCTGCCTCTTCAACTCCGACTGCTCAAAAAGTAGATAATACACTTTTTCTTTCAATGTCGAAGGGTCGCGGAGGTAGAGGCATGAGAAGGGGAAGGATGGGAGGCGGGTTCATGGCTGGACCAGGAGGATCTTGCGTGTGTCCCAAATGCGGGTATACTACACCTCATACAACAAGCACTCCATGTTACCAACAAACATGCCCAAAATGTGGAAGCAAAATGACAAGAGGAGAATAACTTGCTCAATCAAGAAAACTTCAAAAAGATAAAATGTTACAGGCATTTTGTCGTATAAATATAGAGGGTACCTAAGTGGAAAATGACGAAAACAAGGAATTAGAAAGAATTAAACAAGCAAAATTGCGAGAAATGATGAAGAGCGTGACTCCCGAAAAACAAGGAACATCCTTAAAAGAACCCGTCGAGATGACTGATGCATCGTTTGAAGAAATGATTCAGAACAATTCGCTGGTAGTGGTTGATTGTTGGGCGCCTTGGTGTGGTCCATGTCACATGGTTGCCCCTATCATAGAAGAGCTGGCACGAGATTACGCTGGAAAAATCTTATTCGGAAAGCTGAATGTAGACAAGAATCAGGAAGTCAGTATGCGGTACCAGATAATGGGCATCCCTACACTTTTAGTGTTCAAGAATGGGAAACTCGTAGATAGGATCGTCGGAGCGATGCCAAGGCAAATGCTGGAACCGAAAATAACATGTTATCTCTAAGACTGATAAAATTGATTGTAGAAATAAAAATAAACTATGACAAATGCATCAGATGTAAGGAATGCATTAAAGCATGCACCTATGGAGTACTAGAGTGGCTCGACGACATGCCTATGGTCGTAAATCCTAAAAGTTGTGTGCTTTGTTTAGAATGTGAGAAAAAATGTTCTGTTAATGCGATAGTGCATAAGGAAAAATAAAAAATATGTAAATTAGAGAGTAAGAACCTAAACCTGGGATAAGAAATGGACCAAGAGCTGATAAAAGCGTTTTTGAACAAGAGAAACATTTTCGCTGTTGTTGGTGCGAGTCGTGATCCAAAAAAATATGGTTACCAAGTATATAGAGATCTAAAAAATGCAGGTTATGAAGTTTATGCTGTAAATCCGAATGCAGAGGAAATTTTGGGCGACAAGTGTTATCCGAGTCTTGAAAATCTGCCTGCAAAACCTGGCGTTGTTGATGTTGTGGTTCCTCCGAAAGTTACAGAGGAAGTAGTTAAGACCTGTAAGGAACTTGGGATCACAAGAGTGTGGATGCAGCCAGGCTCAGAATCAGAGAAAGCTATCAAATTCTGTGAAGAGAACGGTATTGACGTGGTGTATGGCGTTTGCGTGATGATAGAACGTGCAAGGCAAGGCCAGAATGATTAAGTTAATATGAAGTTTACTGATTTTAGCTTAATGGCCAGCTTTTTTCATGAGTTCCTTCACTGAATTATATGCTGAGGACGAAGAAGATATTTCAAGTAGAGATTTTCCAGAGAGAACATAATTTTCAACTTCTCTGTCATAAGCGATTTTTCCAAGGTATTCCAAGTTTGTTCTTTTTTTAACTTCAGCTTCTAGGTTTTCTGGAAATCTGAAGCCTCCGACAACGTAAAAGTTTTTGAAATCTATCTTACACTCTTTGGCAACTTTGTAGGCTCTGTCCACATGTTCAAAGGATTTTTGGGAGGGATCTATTATGTCAAATATGTCATCTACTTTAGCGGCTATCCTTCTGTTTAAGTGTTCTAATCCAGCCGGAGAATCGATAAGAACATACTTATACGTCTTTGTTAAACTTTCCAAGGCACCTTTCAGCGCAGCGTCTGGTAGACAGTAACAACCTTCTATAAATTTTGTTCCAACAGCAATCATATCAAAGAAATCGCCCTCATACATTCCCTCTGCCCAAACTTCGACCTCTATCCTTTCTGAAGGAGGAATCCCAACGGTGGTGCCTCCTCTTTCCAGAAAGGTTTCAATTAACAATTCAGATATGGTTTTCTTTCCTTCTTCTTTAAGGTCTATTCCAACCATTTCTCCCAAGTTCTGATCTGGATCTACGTCCACAAGAAGTAGAGGAGTCGCACCTTTCTCAATGAAATATTTTGTCATAAGCGCGACAAAAGTTGTTTTGCCACTACCTCCTCTACCCATGGAAACAATTTTTTTCGTATATCTCTCATGATCAATAATAGTCTTTCACCCGTGTGCTCGGTCAATACATACTTACAACGAAAGTGGCAGTTTTCTATCATAAACCTTTTTATCCACAGCTTGGGCAAGTGCCTCCAGAGCCCGTAGTGCTGCAAACCATACGATTTCCATTCCAAAGTTTTTTCCAGCATTCCTGACAGACCATGATGCGGCCAAAGTCCTTATGCTCAGCAGAAAGTAAGGTTAAGTTTTCACCATTTTTCCCACAAAGTTTACATTGTCCCATTTTATACCCTTCTTTTATTTTTTTATCGTGTGAACTGTGCATATGCATGAAAATAAATTTTACGGAATTATGTAAGATTAGGAAATGATATTGAAGCAGAGACTTGCTCTCTCACGTTAGGTTTAAAAGATGAACTCGTGTAGTTGATTACTTCCGAGTGAGGTTGGCGTAAGATATGAGTGAATATCCGTTTGGAAGCATTGAAGATCGCGAAACGCTGGTTAAAATGCCGATTGAGAAACTGCTTGATTACTTCTTTTTGCAGATCCGAAACTTATGGAGAGTTGACGGCCTGTACTTCCTAGGAATAGAAAAGAAATTTGACACAGAAGCTGCTACTGAAATTGATGCTGGAGTTTGGGAAAGTATGGCTACAATTGAAGCTAAAGTCTTGCAGAGAATGTTTCAGACTGGCGAAAACCCAGACATTCCAACGATCATGAGTCTACTGCGCAAGTCAAGCTGGGCGCTAGATCAACCGTTCAAAACTATTGAGATAAGCGATGGACGAGCTGTTTTGCGCATTGACAGATGCAGAACACAAGAAACACGTCTAAGCAAGGGTGTAGGCGAATTTCCGTGCAAGCGAGTGCGGTTTGGCTATTTACGAAATTTTGCAAAAACATTGAACCCAAAGGTTGAAGTGAACTGCCTTGTTTGTCCGCCGGACAAGCATCCTAAAGATTTATGGTGCAAATGGGAATTCACACTCTAGCGTTACGCTTTGTCTTCGTTTTCTAAACAGCTCGCTGTCGTTGCATTCTTCGGTCACTTACTCGAATCTTTAGGCGTCAGCGTATCAGTTTTTTGGCAACGGCTGAGTTAAGCAAGTCTATCGTAGTTCTCAAACTATAGCTCTGGCGAGACACCTACAGTTTTTTGTGGCAAAGCCACCAGTCGAGACACTCTATCTCTTCAGCTTCTTTTTGCTCTTTTCTCTTTTTTATCATGTCCACTGTATTTGCTGGCGGTACTATAACGTGGTCTCCTACTATTTCGTTGTTTGGCCAATTTGCTGGTATTGCATATCCTTTATCGGCTGTCTGTAAGCCTCTTACCATTCTGAGCAGTTCATCCATGTTTCTTCCCAACTCCATTGGATAAAAAAGCATTGCCCTGATCGTTCCCTTTGGATCTACCACAAAAACGGCTCTGACCGTTTGAGTCCCCTCAGCTTGTTTGTGTCGCATATTAAGTTTTGCAGAAACCGTGCCTGCATTGTCTGCAATTATAGGAAACTGTATCTCAACACCAATTTTCTCTTTAATCCATTCTTCCCATTTAAGATGGGCAAAAACTTGGTCGATACTCAGACCAATTAAATCGCACTGTAGGTTTTTGAATTCTTCGAATCTTTTTTGAAACGCAACAAATTCTGTTGTGCATACTGGTGTGAAATCGGCTGGGTGACTGAATAAAATAAACCATCTTCCTTCGTAGTCCGTTGGCAGTTTTACGTTGCCTCTTGTGGTTTTCACTTCCATTTCAGGAAATCTTTCACCTATTAAAGGATGTTTAAATTCTTCCATCTTTCTTCTCCACAATAAAATTTGTTCATATGCATAAAAAACTTGTGGGAAGGCAAAATCAATCGATATGTAACCTCTGTTTCCTTTCACAAAGTATGAAGCTTGGTTCGTCTGAAAGGTTTTGGTCGTAAAGCTGCTTTCAGACTCATTAGTGATTTTGTTCTCATGATGCAGTTAAGCTGTCTTTCCATATGAAAATAAAATTCTAACCTAGAAAAAAGACGCAGTTTCACGAAATGTTTAGTAAACTATTAGTGCAATATCATCTTATTTGGTCAGCGTGATTCACATGTCTGTTCAACAGAAAAAGAAAGTGGGTATAATTATCTGCGATCGCTACCACGATTGCGCTGCAGGAAAATGCCTTAGATCCCTAAAAAACCGAGAAGGAGCTTTTAGCATATACAAAAACCAAGAAGTAGAACTCGTCGGATATACTACTTGTGGAGGATGCCCCGGCGGAAACATCGAGTATTGCGTTGAAGAAATGAAGAAAAACGGCGTTGATGTTGTTCATTTTGCAACTGGCATGGTTGTAGGTTATCCTCCATGTCCCTACATAGATCATTTCAGAGAGTTTGTGAAGCAGAAATACGGTGTAGACGTCATCATTGGCACTCATCCGATTCCTCAAAGCTATTACAAAACCCATACCGCTCTAAGAACTTGGGACTCAAAAGAATGGAAAGAAAAAATAAAGTATGTACTAACAAATGAGTCAATGCGGCAAAAATACAGCTGAAGCGTGTAGAACATGAGAAACATTAGAGCAGAGATGTTTAACAGGAAAGCGTCTGATCCAAAGAATAAACCTGATGAAATACTGGAAGCCTTGGAATTGCAGCAAGGACAAAGGGTTGCCGACATTGGGGCAGGTGGCGGCTATTTTTCTCTGCGATTTGCTGAAGCTGTTGGAAAAGATGGACGAGTGTTTGCCATTGATACAAATCCGAAATTTTTAGAATTCATCAAAAACAGTGCTAAGGAAAAGGGACTGAATAGCATTGAAACTGTTCTTACCACAGAAGATAACCCAACTTTACCTGAGAAAAGCATAGACTTAATCTTCATGCGAAATGTGTGCCATCATCTACCCAACAGAGTGGAATACCTTAGAAAATTGAAAAGCGCACTGAAACCAGAAAGAAGAATTGCCATAATCGACTATAAGGCTGGTGGTGGACGTTTCAGTTTTCACAGAAAGTTCGGGCATTATGTTCCAAAAGAAATTATAATAGCCGAAATGAAAGAGGCTGGATATCGATTAGAAAAAGACTTAGATTTCTTGCCAGAGCAATCCTTTACGATTTTTTCTTTACATGAATAATAGTTTGCGTTTTTTGTAAAAAAAGAGAGGGTTACGTATTTTGATTTTATTCTAGTGTTGTTGTTTCAAGCTCAACTTCTACAGGTATTGGCTCTTTAAATATAGCTACGACTGGACAGTTTGCTTCGGTTCTTCGCCATATTGCTTCGATCAATTGTTTTCTCGCTTTAGCGGAGACATTAACTTTTAGCTTTACGCTACTTAGTTTTGGCGAGTCTGGGGGCTTTTCTGCTTCTGTTATCACTTCGAGTTTTGTGATTTCGATTTTGCTTTGTTTGGCTACGTCTGCGAATATGGTGGCGGCGCAGTCACCTAGTGCCATGATTGCTAGTTCCAGTGCTGTTGGTCCGGTGTCCTGTCCTCCTTTGGCAGTTTCTAGGTCACAAACGACGCTGTGGGTTCTGGAGTTATCAACTATCGTTCGAACATTTTCTATAAGCTTAGTTTTCGCCGTAATTTTTGGCATCTCCCTCACCATAAACGTTTTTGGTTATCGTTGAAATCTGTGGACTAGTATATACGCTTTGTGCCATTCGTGGCGTATGATTTACTTGTTATATATACTAGTAATTATAATATAAGCAGCATATTTATTATATTTCTTCTAATATATATACACGTGGGGTGTATAAAAATGACACAAAAAGTGATATTACAAAACAAGACACCAATAAGAATTGATTTCGAAGATGCTGAAGCTGAAAAGTTCGAAGTTGTAAAGAAATATATGGGCTTGAAACAGAATACCGAAGTCATCAGAGCTCTAATATCTGAAAAGTATAATGAGCTAAAGGCTCTGGAAGAAAAAAGACGTCTACAACGAATCAGAGAAGCTGAGGCGATGGAATGGTTAGAAAAAGGCGACTACAAATGTCCTATGTAACTTCTTTCAAATTCTTAGGAACTTTCCCATAAAACCCTTATTTTTCTGCTAACTATCCTACTTCAATAGTACATGTGTGCATACTGTCTTTTCTCCTAGTATCACTGCGGAAAAGTTTATTAACGCTTTTAGTAACACTGTTTTGAAAAAAAGTAATACTGATAGACGGAGAAAAGAACAATGGGAAATCCGCTGAGAAACGAGGTTCAGAGGTTGATTGAAGTTGGAAATCTTGCAGGACTGCTTAATAAGGCTGGCGAGTTGCATGGGCATCTCTGTAATTATCTGACCTATGGCGTGATAGCAGGCTATATTGCGGTGCATGAATTGGGAGTAAAAAGCACCGGCATGGAAGAGGTTATAGCGACTGTTGAGACAAACAACTGTTTCAGCGATGGGGTTCAAATGGTGACTGGTTGCTCTTTTGGAAACAATGCTCTGATATACAGAGATTTAGGCAAGACAGCGGTGACAGTGGCGAAAAGAGACGGCACAGCAATAAGAATCGCCTTAGACCCTGATTTTGAAGATTCTCGTGAAGAGGAGTATTCAGAGGCGTATGAACTGTGGAATAAAATTGTTGCTAGGAGAGAAAAGGTAACTTCCGAGGAGCAGGGGAGAATGATGCGGCTATTCGCCGAAATGTCCATCAACGAATTGAGTAAACCAGCGGATGAGATGTTTAGAATAAAACACATGAAGATTACGGTGCCCGAATACGCTCCTATCTTTGCATCAGTGAGATGTTCGATCTGTGGAGAAAAGGTCATGGAGACAAGGGCAAGATTGAAGGAAGGCAAAGCCGTCTGTATGGGCTGTGCTGGAGGAGAACACTACGTCTTAGATGGAAGAGGAATATCAGCAGAGGGTACCTAAAACGAAAGTATACCTAGATGGTTAGATGTGATATGGAAGAACGCTTCTTCACTTCTAAGAATTTGACCCTGATGTCCCTATTCGGGTGTATGTCTTCACTGGCCACGTTAACGACCGCCTTCATTCCTGCGCCTCTTCCAGGCTTATATGCAGTGATTGCAGTCCCCGCTGGCACCATCTTCGTTCTAATGGCAAGAGAAATCGTCGGAAAGACCGGCGCTGCTACCTTCACCCAACTCGTGAGCGGGGTTATATCAACCTTCCTTCCAGGCGGACCGCCAGTGGTATGGATTATCGTTCCAACATGGGTTATAGGTGGAATAGTCATCGACCTCTTTTTCCATGTGACACGCCGAAAAATCCACGACTCACGATTAGTCTACGGAATTGCGGGACTCATCTACAACATCCCCGGAGACTTTCTTCTTTACTGGGCTTTTAACATGTTCCTTGGTTGGGAGTGGCCATTGCTCTTTTTCCTGTATGGCTTCGTCGCGGTCCATGTCATTCTGGGCGGCTTAGCTGGTGTATTCGTGCCTG
>CAYVGZ010000060.1:0-8584 GCA_964450845.1 uncultured Candidatus Bathyarchaeia archaeon
GGGCCCGTAGTCTAGTTGGTTAGGACGTCGCCCTCACGCGGCGAAGGTCCCCGGTTCAAGTCCGGGCGGGCCCATTTTTCATTTGTGTTCTCCTTTGGCAATTGTTTATGGATATGTCTCCATGATTTTTTGTTATGTTTCAATATTGTATGTGTCTTATTGTTGAACATGTACACAAAAAGGTTTATTAAATGTCAATATTCGATATACTTATGGCTGGTGCTTGAACAAATGCAGAAAAGCCTAAGTTCACTAAAGGTAGAGGACGAAAATTACTTCTCCAAGGAAAGCCAAATTAGTTTTAGATGCAATGGGTGTAATGGAGCATTTCAGAAACCAATTTTAGCAACTGTCTCTTCTCACGGTTCTGTTCAGACTTATTATGCTTGTCCACGTTGCCTTTCAAAAATAAGCGACGTGAAACAGCATAAAAACGAAGGAGACGAAGAGATTTCGATCTCGATTGAAAAAGTCAAGAAGGTTGCTGTAGGGAAACAGGAAGATAATGTGGAGTGCAAGCATTTTCTGGGATACTTGAAGAAACGTGCAAAGGATGCGCCATTTCCTGATGAATGCTTAACATGTGACAAAATGATTGAGTGTCTAACGCATTAAAGGATAAATACTTTCTAAGCGTCTTTCACCATTAGTGAATGATTCGTGCTTCCGCTTAAAGACTTGAATAAATCTCAAACTGTTCCTCATGTAAATCGTATACTGTTATTAGTAAACATCATAGTTTTCATGGTCTATTGGCTTTCAAGGGCAGACATCTTTTTAGATGTCACGTTTGCATCTAATTTTGAACAAAATTTTACTATGGTTCCAGAAGAAATAATTAGTGGTCAGCGGTTTTACACGCTTTTTACTTCGATGTTTATGCATGATCCTTCAAGTTTATATGGGGGCATTATTCATCTTTTAGGCAACATGCTTTTTCTCTATATTTTTGGAGATAATGTTGAAGATGTTTTTGGTCATGCTAGTTATCTGGTCTTCTATATTATATCGGGGTTGGTTGCATCCTTTACACATATTGTAAGCTTATTCTTTGCACCTTTCATAGGCAGTTTAGTCGGCACAGTGAACACTTTAGACTTAACTACGGGTGTTGTCGGTGCTTCGGGAGCAATATCAGGAGTTTTGGGCGCCTATATTGTGCTTTATCCTAGAGCAAGGATTATCGCGTTGGTTTTCTATTTCATAATACCCGTGCCAGCAATTATCTTTCTGGGCGCCTGGTTTATACTGCAGTGGTTTTACGGATTTTTTGACATATCAGGCGGGGTTGCTTATTGGGCGCATATAGGTGGCTTTATCGCTGGAATGGTTTTGGCTTTGGTTTTTGGGTTGAAGAGGAAAAAGGCTCGAGACGCACGTAACCGCTTATAATTGGATGAATTGAAGGGGTCTGACCGTCATGAGTTCCTCATCTGCATAATCAGACTGGGACGGCATCATCATCCCCCAAAAACTTAACAACAGCCTAGACAAAAAAGGTTTCCCTTTCTTAGAATCTTAATCCCCTCTGAGTTATTGCTTTTGAATTTCAAGTTCTGAGAGTTAAGCCTCTATCTAGCACCAAGCCTCGATTCAATCTATATATAAGGGGGGCTAGTCTCCGCAGAGAGCAAAAGGACTATTTGTTTACTTTCTTGTAAAGAGACCTTATTGTCCCCGAAACTCTCACAACATGTATAGCCACTGATTTATCCCCAATCCTTGTTATCGAAGCCAACGCTGTCCGAACCATATCCACAGCTGTGTGCGCAGTGCGAATAACAGCAAACCTTCCTTCCACATCATAATCAATCAAACTTAACCCTGCACGGCTTGCGCCATACTCACCATAAAGCTTCAAAACTGCACCCCAAACAGCATCCAAAAATTCCCTTGAATCAACCAACCCATCACAGTCTATCTCCAAGGCTAAATAGCGACGCCTCACACTCTTCAACAATCTTTCCCTCCGCGAATTATCCGTATTCCAGGCGCAACAAACCGCGAACTAAGCTTATCCCTATTCCTTCTAACAATCGCCACAGAATTTTTGGAAACTGCTTCTATAGCTGAGGCGTCATCCAAATCGAAAAGCGAAGCTAAGGCTGCTAGCTCTCTTGGCTTTCGCAAAAGCATTCCATCTGAAACTCCGCTTGAGATAACAATTGGAACATGCATTTCTTTGGCTATGGCTACTTCTCTTCGCAAATTTGAAAGAAGCCTAACCCTCACAGACCCCTCCAACGTAAGCAAAGGCTTCACATCTATTTCAAAACAAGCCAAACCATTCGAAGCCAATTCAGCTTCTGCCTTATCAAAGAATCTCCTACGGAAATCAAGTGACGGAAAATTTAGAAGGTCAACACGACGGTCTTTTGCTGCTTGTCTTGCCACATTTTTAGACTCACATGTTACAGCAATTATCTCAAATTTTCTTCTGAACCTTCTCAAATTGTAGATTAGCTCTTTTGGCGTTTTGGGTTTCAAGTCTACACGAGAAGCCAAGTCCATTTTAGCCTCTTCACTAATGTTTCGCAGTCGCCAAATCTCTTCCTCTGTTAAATTTGATGGAAAAGCCATTGCTATTAGGCAATATCCAAGCCTCGAAGCTTTACTTATCATTTGCGAAACATGTTTGAAATCTTTTAAATTCGGACAAAGATGCAGATCTGCATAGATTCTTTTCATGGAAGTAACCCGAATTTTCTGCAAATACCTATTACTTCTTCTTGACTATGTTTTTTGAAGTGTATCCGAAAGTGTATCGGGTCAACTGAGCAAAGCTTAAGCTCATTCAGATACGCTGATTGCTTATCAAGCCTAACATATAAATTTCCTTTATCTAAATGTTGATCAATTTCACTGGCTAATAGTTCCTTGTCTAATATGCTTAAACCTAAGGACAACTTCTCAAAAACTACTTGAGTGGCGTTTTCCTCTTTTATCCGTGTTTCAAAAAGAATTATTGGGTTTCCATGATGACCAGTTAAATTGGTTTTTTTAAAAGCAACAATGTCAATTAATTCTGGCGGAAGAATGTTACGTACAGCGTTCAAAACCTTATCTCCTTCCTCGGTTGCATGAGCAAAGACCCGAATGTCAATGTATCCTATCGGAATTTTAGAAGACAAACAGCACCACTACTTCTCACTAAGCCGTTTTAACTTTTAGATTTTCCCTTAGATTTGGACTCGACTTTCTTACTTTCCAAAAAAGTTTTAACAACCTCAACATTTTCTTCATGAACAGTTCTTCTTCTAGAATCTACTGATATGCCGAACTTTAATGCTTCTTTTAAACTCAACCCTGACTTTTTCAGTTCCTCTCGACTGAAGCCCTTTCCATAGCGCTGTTTCCCGCCTTTTTTGAAAACTTTCGATTTGACTGCCATCATAGACGCTATTCTTCTCCTCTGCCAGCCTTTTTGCTCGGTCTAAATTTTTCTGCCCCACGTCCTTTTCTTCTCAAACTTCTAACTTTCTTGCCTGCACTTGTTAAACTTCTGAAAACTCTCCTATGATGCTGTTTTTGACATATCCAGTTAATGTCTTTGTCAGCTTTTATCACTGGATGATTAGGATCAACCATTATAACTTCAAACCATTTTGAACGACCATCTTCACCAACCCAGTAGGAGTTTAAAACTTCAAGATTTGGAAACTTTCTTGCAACCCTTTCCTCAGCGATCAACTTCAGGCTTTTAGCGGGCTTAAACTTTTTGACACCCATACGTTTCGGTCTTCTTCCAGCCTTAGGCCTAACCTTCCTTAATCCTCCCCTCCTAACACGGACACAAGCGATGATGAACCCTTGCTTTGCTTTGTAACCTAATTTCCTCGCTTTGTCCAATCGCGTTGGCTTTTCTACTCGAAATATTGTTGGTTGCCTACGCCATTCTATTAATCTTTGGCGCATTAACTCATCTACGAAAGATTTTTCCGAATTGGCCCAAGCCTCAGCAATATATTTATACGCCATTTTTTATTCTCGCCTCCAGTTTATGGTTCAGCCTCTACGGCTACATTCCAGCGGACATTTTATCCGCCAGCAACTCTGATTCATAGCATCATGCAACAAAATAAACTTTTCCAACAGTTTTCCTCAAGATATGGGCAACCCTTTGGTATAAAGAGATAAGCTTAATTAATTAAAATGGGGGGAAGATTTTAGCCTTAGTTTTTAGGAGTTATGATTTTTTCTTTTTCCAGTTCTTTGATGCGTGTTTCGATGAACTCTCCGACCTTCTCTTGGGTGTATCTCTTCTCTTCGCGTTGTTTTTTCAGTTGATCTCTTATGGTTTCGAGAACCTTATCCATGTCAAAAGGCTTGAGTATGTACGCATTTGCGCCTCTGTTTACGGCTTCGACAGCGCTTTGCAATGATGGATAACCAGTGATAATTATTTTGCGCATTTTAGGCGTTGTATCTTTTACTTTCGTGAGAAGTTTTGTCCCTTCCATGTCTGTAAGTCGAATATCTATCAAAGCCAGATTGTAGAATTTGACTTTAGACTTTTTGATGGCCTCTCTTCCATTCTTCGCTGTGTCAACAGCATATCCTTCCTCTTCCAATATTGTTACCAAGACTTTTCTTATGCTTTCGTCGTCGTTGACGACAAGGATTCTGGCACGTTCACCCATACTTTTTCACCTCCATCTTTGATTTTAGGTTTGATAGGGATAGTTACTGTGAATGTAGTGCCTTTGCCCACAGTGCTTTCAACAGAAATGCTGCCTCCAAACAAAAATCCGAATCGAACTCGACTGAGCACTGCTACGTTGTTTGACAAAGGAAAATTTTCGTTGTTAAACAAATTAGGTTATAAGCCACAAGGTAGAAGTGTAACGTTCTCGTTAAGCGCAGCAGGGATTGGCAATGGTCAAGCCTGAAATCGGATTGTCCATGCTTTACTGTTTAGACGAGCCTTTCAAGAAAATGACTGAATACCTTATCAAGGCGGAAACAGCCTACGTAGAAATTGTTGACGATGGATTCCACGCACTAAATAAACGGAGAGTTTCGGTACTCAAAAACATTGGAGAGTCTTATGGCTTAAAATATTCGGTTCACGCACCTTTCGTAGACATAAACATCGCTTCGCCTTCTAAACCACTGCTTAAGGCTATGCTTACAAGACTAGAAAAATCAATCTCTTACGCTAGTGATTTAAACGCCTATGCGTGGGTTTTTCACCCAGGACTAAAAACAGGCGTTAGCATGTTCTATCCGGGCATGGATTGGCTTCAAAACCTAAAAAGCGTTCGGCTACTACTCAAAATTGCAGACGATTATGGTGTGAAAATAGTCATAGAGAACGTGCCAGAACCTTATCCATTTCTAATGAAAAGCGTCGAGGATTTCATCAAGTTTTATGAAGAGATTAATGAAGGCATAGGTTTGGTTTTTGATGTTGGACATGCAAATTTGAATGGGCAAATAGAGCGTTTTCTAAAGGTTTTCGCAGAAAAGATTGCACACGTGCACGCGCATGATAATCGTGGGAAAAGCGACCAACACTTGGGAATAGGCTACGGAAATATTGATTGGAATAACGTTGCAAATCTGTTAAGGCAAATATCTTATGATAAACCTATAATCATCGAGTCTGTTGAACACATTGACGAGAGTATACGCAAGTTAAGACAGTTGTTCGCTTAGATTTTAACTGTCTAAAAGTGGAATTTCTATTTTCATGAAATCTTCTGCTACTTGAGTATTTTTGAAAATTTTCTGTGCTTGCTCTAAAAGTATGCTTGTGTCGTCGTATCTTGCACTAATGTGCGTGAGAACCAGCTGTTTCACTTTTGCCTTTTTGGCATGTTTAGCCGCTTGATTTGGTGTTGAGTGGCCATCTTCTTTGGCTCTTTCAGCCAATGCATTATCTAATGTGGCATCGTGAATGAGCAAATCTGCATCAGCCGCAAACTTTGCGAATCCTTTAAACGGTCTTGTGTCGCCTGTGTAAACGATTTTTCTTCCTGGTCTGAGTGGTCCCATAACGTCTTTAGGCTTTACAACTTTGCCATTTCGCAGCTTAACTTCATGCCCATGTTGCAGTTTTGACCACAAGGTGCCTTCTGGAATGCCTAAGGCTTTTGCTTTTTCTGGATAGAATTTTCCAGGACGAGGCTTTTCCGCGAGAGCATATGCTAAGGTTGGGATTACATGGTTTGCCCAAACCGCTTGAACAGTGTATTCTTGCTCTTCGCAAACAACGCCCGCTTCATATATTTCGTGAATTTCAACTGGAAAAGTTAGGACGAACTGGACAGTTTCTCTAATGTCTTCTAAGAAGCGTTTTATTCCAGGTGGTCCATAAACGTCAAGCTTTTTTTCTCGGTCAAGCAGAGCCATTGTTTGTAATAGTCCTGGTAAGCCTAAAATGTGGTCGCCATGCATGTGCGTAATAAAAACTTTCATTTTTCTGTGGAAACCAGTCTTAGCCTTTATCATTTGTCTCTGTACGCCTTCGCCGCAGTCGAACATTATTTGTTCGCCTTTGCGTTGGATGAGTATGGCTGGTAAACTTCTTTTTGGGGTTGGAACGCTTCCAGCAGTGCCTAAGAAAACAACCTTTAAACTCATAGGGCTACACCTTTTCGAAGATGGTTATTTCTCTTGTTAGGCTTCTGTGAACATAAACAAAGTGGGATTCTAAATGCTTATAGCCTAAAACTGTGCCTATGTGCGCGATGTTTAATGTTTTTGGCGCAGCCATGCAAACCCGTCGTCCTTTGTTGAGCATATCTTTAGCAGCCGTTAAAACTTCTTCAACTATCTGCTTTGTGGTTCGCTTAAGGGTGGTTGCAGACGTACCATAAGGCGGATCAGTAACTAGACAGTCGATTTTTCTTATTGGCGGGTTTTTTGCATCCGCAACTATAACACCTTCAGGTTTGATGTGGAAGTAAGCCAAATTTTTGAGGCTTCCCCTTGCCATGCGCCGTTGAATGTCAAAGCCTAAGGCACGGCAGCCAATAAGTGCAGCTTCGATTAGAGTGCTGCCAGTTCCGCAGAATGGGTCCAAGAGAAGCTCTCCGGTTTTAGGCTTGGCTAAGTTGATCATGCATCTTGCAAGTTTAGCGTGCATGGCTGAGGGGTGGAAAAAAGGTTTTTTCTTTGGGCGTCTTTCGACGAAAGGTTTTGAGGGAATTTCGGCGAGTTTTATTCCAAAAATAAACTTTTCATCTGTTAAGATGCCTACGAATGTTTTATTTGGTTTCTTTAGGTTTACCTTTGCTTTTGTTTTTTGATTTAATACAAGTTTGCCAAGTTTTCTTTCGAGAGTCATTATATCAGCTTTTGAGGAGTGATTTTTCACACGTTTTACGCGAACCACGAAGCTTTCTTCATCGTCTAAAACTTCGTTTAGGCTTGTGGACTGTGTAGCTTGCACTATTTTGCTTGTTTTCGCTTCGCAACTAAATAGTTCTAATGCACAAAGTTTTGTGAATGCTGCTCTACGTTTTATGGCTTCTACGCAGTTTGAGTCAGCCTCAATCCTTATTGTTTGGTCAAGTTTTTCCAGAAGTTTAAAGTCGTAAGCTTCTGTTTCAAGTATGGCTTTTACTTCTGAGGCTGGTAGAGTTTCATGTTCGCCAGAAAGTAGAAAGAAAAGCTTAGCCGCTTTTTTGGTCTCTATTGGATTTATGCCCCCTATATATAGGTTGAATTTTTGGTTTTTTTATAGTTTCATGCCTTTTGGTGGTTATGCTTTTGTGTTCTTTAGTTCTTTGCTTAGTAGGGGTGCGAGGGAAACTTTGCTTACATGGCTTGGAACGCTGTCTGTGCCTACGATTTCTTTCGCTCCATTTTCAAGGATTCGCTTTTCGGCATCTCCTATTAGAAGCGGATGAACGCAAGCAGCATACACTTTATCCGCTCCAAGTTCCCTCATAATTTTTGCTGCTAAAGCTATGGTGCCTCCAGTACTGATTACGTCGTCGAAAATTATCACAGTTTTCCCTTTCACGTTAAGTGTTTTCTTTTTCATGGTTATTTGTCCTGTGTAAAGGTCTCTGTGTTTCTCTAAACAGCCACATTCATCGCCGAGAATCGCCTTTGCTTCTTCAACGAGCCATAGTGCACCGTCATCTGGCGCAAGTGCAAACGCCTTTTCAAGACCTTTCTTTTTGAAGTGTTCAGCTAATGGGGGAATTGCTGAGATTGTTTTTGCTGGAAACGGAAACTTTGACAGAACCTTTGCTTGATGAACGTTAACTGTTATTAGGCTGTCAACACCAGCTACCTTAAGCATTCGTGCAACGGTTTCTATGCTTATGGCTTCGCCTTGAAGGAACACCTTATCTTGGCGTGCATAAGCTAGATAGGGCACGACTGCCGTTATTTTTTCTGCGCCACGTCGTTTGGCTGCATCAGCGATTAATGCTAATTGTATTAGTCTTGTGTCCTGTGGCGGGCTTGTAGTTTGCATTATGGCTACTTCCTCGTTTTGTACCGTGCCTTCGAGTCTTACGTAGGATTCTCCATCTGGATAGGTTTTGAAAACCAGCGGCACTGTTTCTATGCCTAATAACTCTGCTACTTTTTCTCCTAACTGTTTGGAGGCTGGTCCTGGGATTAT
>CAYVGZ010000061.1:0-8369 GCA_964450845.1 uncultured Candidatus Bathyarchaeia archaeon
AGCGCCCGGCTGAAGACCGGGTTGTCGCCGGTTCAAACCCGGCCCTCGGCACTTTAATGAACTTTTGGAATAAGCCAGCGACGCATCAGTTTCTTTCCTAAAGAACTTGGGATCTTCCATGTCGCAGATACATTCAAACCCTACTCTGCTTTAACAAGTTTACATGCTTCTTCTGGGCTAATACCGATTTAGGCGCGCGCTAAGGAGATGGTGAATAGAAGCTAATTCTAGAATGTTTTAATGGTCATGTTTAAATAATCTTTATGCCTAGATGGCTTTTGCTGAGGTAGAGGGAGAGGGCGATGAAAATTCTAAAGGAAAGAGTATTTCGTAGGATCTTTTTGCTGTTGGCTCTCCTGTTTGTGAGCGTGTTAACGTTGGCATCCAACATTCAACTAGCCAAAACAGAAACCTACCCAGTAAATTTTGGTGATATTGTTTTTGCGTCTATTGATCCTGCTGGCGAAGTCGACACTTATACCTTTTCAGCTAATGCTGGAGACGCCATCTTTGTCAGGATGACAGATACTTCGGGTAGCTTAGACCCTGAAATAAGGCTGCGTGCACCCAATGGGACTGAACTCGACATGAATTGGGCTTATGATGTCGCTGAAATCTGGTATACATTACCATACAACGGAGAATACACGGGTCTGGCTTTCAATCATTATGGCGGCAACTACACAGGAAATTATAGCATGTTCATTCAAAGACTCAATAATCCGGGAAACACAATGCTCGTAGGGTTTGGTGAGACTGTTTTTGATTCTATTAATCAGGCTGGTGATGCAGATACGTACACTTTTTCAGCCAGTGCTGGCGACGTCGTTTTCACTAGGGTCAGCCTAACTTCAGGCGCCTTAGACCCAGAGATAAGGCTGTACTCGCCTAATGGAACTGAATTCACGAGAAGTTGGGCTTACGATGTTGCTGAAATCTCCTACACATTAACTGACACTGGAGAGCACTCAGTTCTGGCTTTCGATCATTTTGGAACTGGTACTGGAGACTATAGCATATTCCTCAGCGGGGCTACGGGCCCTGTTGAGAACAACCCACCCCATCAGCCTCAACTATTGATTATGCCAAGCCTTGCAGTTGAGGATGATGACGATTTGATCGTCACTGTAATTGGACCGACACCGGCAGATCCAGACAACGACACAGTCACCTACACATACAAATGGTTTGTAGACACTGGAACTGGACAATTTCTGGACGACGAACTTGCAGGTAGAGGAAACCATACTGGAAGCATAGTTCCTGCGGCAGACACCGTAGTAGGTGACACCTGGAGAGTAGAAGTGACACCAGCAGACCAATACGAAGCCGTCGGTTCAAGCGCCACAGCAACATGGCAAGAAGTTGGTGCCATAAAACCTGTGGCTGATGCGGGTCCAGACCAAACAGTCAACGAAGACACCACAGTAACTTTCAACGGTTCAAACTCGTCCAGTAGCATCGGTAATATGAGCTATGTTTGGACATTCACTGATGGTGCTCCAAGGACTCTGACTGGCATCAACCCAACTTACAACTTCACCACCCCCGGCACCTTTTCGGTCACACTGAACGTCACAGACGCAACAGGAAACTGGAACACAGACACAGTTGTCATCGCAGTTTTAGACGTAACAGATCCAAAAGCTGAAGCAAACATCGATCAAGTTGTGGTTCAAGAAAAAACCGTGAGCTTCGACGCTGCAAACTCCAGCGACAACGTCGGCATCGTCAGCTATGAATGGGATTTTGGCGACGGAACCAATGAAACAGGTCTATCGGTTAATCACACATACGCGGAGCCTGGAAATTACACTGTAACTCTGACTGTTAGAGACGCTGCTGGAAACGAAGACAAACATTTCATTAACGTAACGGTTCTTCCTGCAGAAACAGCCCTAGAGCCTAGATCCGTAGAAGTTGTCGCTGAAGTAGTAGCCATAGCGGCAGCAGTGACTACAACTGCAACAGTATTAGGTTCTGGTGTAGGTCAATCCTTCAATTCGGCTGTTTCAAAGCTACCGTTCCCTGATGAGATTAAACAATTCCTGAAGTTTTATGGTGAAAAAATTTTCGAAACGGTTGACAAAGCAAAATTGGCAGCCTTACAAAAGGCATCCTTCATTACAAAGGGAGAACTTGCAGCTCTTGGAATTTCAACTTCAGTTGTAACTATTGTTTTAAGTTTTGTTGAAGCAAATGGCTTACCACGCTTCCTAGACCCCTCAGTACTTGCCACAGTCATTCCATCAACCTTACTTTCCGTATGCATAGTGAAAGTTACTAGCGAACTTTTTGAGGCTTTTTGCACAAGGAGCTGCAGAGTTTATAGACGTTTTAGCCTCTGGTTGTACGGATCTGCAGTTTTTCTCATCTCCGGCTTCGTATTTCTCTTTCCCTTCTCATCCCCTGGGATCGCAAGATACCAGAGCGGCGAAATCTCCAACAAGACCAAAGCACTAATCGTTCTATCAAAAATGTTTGTGCTTCTGACGCTGACGATTCCATTTGCAGGTTTATACATGCTAGGCTTTGAGATAGTAGGCGATGCCGGGTTGTTCCTGACTCTAATGACTGTATGTTTCTCACTTGTCCCGATAAGACCCCTTGTTGGAAAAGTTGTCTTTGATTATAGAAAAGACGTTTCATTGGCGTTTCTCATTATTACGATCATTCTTCTCCACAGTTGTGCCGTTCATCTTCTGCCCCACATAACATATCTAATGGTGGGAATAGGTTCAATAATCCCAGCGGCAATAACTCTAAATGAACTAAGAAAAACTCGTCAGAATCAGCTAGACTCGTAAAGAACACAATTGTACGAAACAAACGGGCAAGCGCACGCACCATCAGTGGACTTTCGCTTATTGCCCATTCATAAAAGCGATGAATTCTTCGACAGTTCGCTTTTGCAATACATAGTTTGTCCTTTTCTCCACGCCAATAGTTGAGTAAGGTTTCGGTCCGTAGTCGTGACCCGGATAGACCTTTATGTTGTCATCAAGCTTAATCAACTTGTCAAAAAGGCTGTGGTACAGGTCTTCAGCACTTCCACCGGGCAAGTCTGTTCTGCCACATCCTCCTACGAACAGGGTGTCTCCAGTGAGCAGTTTATCATCTATCAGCAAGCAGACACTGTCCCGCGTATGCCCTGGTGTATGGATCACCTTGATGATTATATTGCCGACCCTAATAACATCACCATCAACCACACTGACATCCTTGTTTACATTGGCCAACTTGTGTGCAACGACCTTTGCGCCAAAGTTTGACTTAAAGTCTTCGTTGCTTGCGGTATGATCAAAGTGATCGTGGGTATCAATAACGTATTTTACGTTCAGGTTCTGATCTCTCACTATTCGGATTATTGCATCGGCATTGAAGTTGGGATCAACAACGGCAGCTTCTTTTGTCGAATCGTCTGCGATAATGTAAGAGAAGTTATCGCCTCGTTGCATGACTTGTTTAAAAAACATAGTTTTCCATCTCATAGTTTTCCATCTCAATTCATTTTGCGAATGTATTGATCAGTTGATAAGTGTTCCATTTTCATGCCCAGATTGGCTAGGTCTCTCAAGTTCTCAACGCATCCTACGCTCGCATCTATATTGCGGTGTATAGGGTGGAACCACATAAATTTTGGCACTAGGTTAAACTGTAAAGGAATTTCCGAGGCAATTCCATATTTCTCATTCAAACCTGCTACCAACAAATTTTTGGCACAGGCCAAACGTGTCGTCGTATAGCTCTTTAACAACTCTGAGGCGCCGAACGCACCAATACCATGCCATAAAACTGCATTTTCTGGAGACGCTAAAGAGTACAAAAAAAATTGTGGCGAAGAGGGGGTCTGTTTAAAATCGTAGTTCACAAGTCTGTCTCCTTCAACTGTGAAACTGTCATCAGCCCTTGCAACGCTAACATCACCGGGGTCGATTGCATTCGGATAAAGCAATGCCGTTCGATAATCTACTTTGACACTTTTCAGTTTTGTCCCTTCAAAATAGATTCTTCCTCTAACCGCACGTTTCGAACCATAACCCTTTTCTGAATGCAGCACGGTTAGAAGAGTGGTCAGGCTTTTCATGCTTCTACCCATGCATTTGTAAACACATTCAATCGACTGATAGTCAGTGTGGGTTTTCCTTATGATGTAGTGTAACAAGTCGTCGGTTGTTTCCTTTTCCATGATTGCTAACGGCATACGCATCGAATAAAGACAGAGGTTGATTCCGAAAGATTCTGAGAGACTTTCTAAATGCTCATATTTCACAGCATCCACCATGTCCATGTAATTGTTGTTGCAGCTTTCAAGATGGCGAGATATCCGTTCGACTTCACTCTTGCATATGATTGACCCTTCATATTTATGCGCAAACTTTTGGTCAATCTCTAGTTTTTCTGTCTTCACAGTTCCACATGGAAAAGCGCTTTGCCCGCTGCTCACAATAGACTCTTTCAGCGGATTCATCGAATATCTGTCGGCTTCGATGTCATCCGTGTTGAGAAGGAAAGAGACGACTGTCCCCTGCGGAGGTTTCTTTAACATTTCACATATTTCACCAATGCCTTTTTCGTTAGCTTGGTGCAATCCGTATTGGTGAAAATAGTTGCCGCAAACTTCGAGTACACGTGCAGCAATAATTCCTTGAAGTTCTTCTACCGTCACTTGCGGGTTTGAGTACTCGACTGAGGATCTTAGAAAGAATTGTCCGCCGTCAAACGTGACATCATTTCTCCGCCCATCTTTAAAATAAAATAGAGAAACCTTCGATCTTCTGCTTTCTTTAAAAGTAGCCAGTCTCCTTACAATTGCTTCGACACATGGCCATGAATACTTGAGGAAATCTTCAACGATTATTCTGCTCAAATCAAATGACAAAGAATCAACCTCTTTCTAAAGATTCTGCTAGGCAGATGCACTTATCGTTAAAAGGTGGTCCGTGAAACATTCTGGCTACGCGAAACTTCTCACCGAAACCATGCCACTTTAAAATGCTGAGAAGTGCTGCTTGCTTTTTAGAAATGCACATAGAGATGGCTAGACCATTTAAACCGTTGAGGATTGCCTTTAAAAGTTTGATGGCAATTTCGTTGCATCCTTGATGGCATACCATAGGGCCTACTTCTGCCATTCTCTGATATACCTTCGCGATTGCATAACCCGCCATCTTTCGATTTTCATAAATGTGACATAGGTTATCTGAGTCTAAGAGAATAGGTTCCAGCAGTTTTCTTCGAGAGAAACCTAAACAAGAACAGTCGTAGTCGATAATTTTCTGTATATCCGCTTTTCCTCCTTCTCTTATGTGCGAATCAATCTGTGAGGAGAAGCCATTTCCACTCAGAACTATGAAGTGTGAGTCGTATTTGAAACCGAATCTCTCGTAAAAAGGAACCTTGTCAGTATAAGCGTATAATCCCACAGTTTCCACATTATTGTGTTTCAAGTACTTAACGGCGTGGCTGGCCAGCAACGATCCTGCTCCCTTTTTTCGGTGTTGTTCGGTGACAATCAGGTTTCCGAACCAGCCTATGTTGCCAAAACTTATGGTTGTTACAATGCCAACTCTTTCTGAATCGCGAAAGAGTACAAAACAGCCTTTAGATTCCAGCTTCATCATGAACTTGAAGTCTTCTTCCGCTTGGTTCCAGTCCATCGTGTCGGCTAAGCGAACTGCGAATGGGATATCTTCTTTTGACATGTTCTTCACATTAAACATACGCTTGCAGTCTCTCTTCAAGGTCGAGATCGGTTAGCATCAATCTAGGGTGATTCGTCTATCCAGAACTTGCACAAAAGGATAAACTTTACTACTTTATATCTCCAATGAATAACAATCTAAAAAGGGGGGGCTCAACAATCATAGAGTCCAAATTGAACGTTAAGATACTGCGGAACGCCAAAGTAACAACGTATCCATTTACTGATTACTTTAAGGGTTTTGAGAAGGTTGAGGCTGTCAAGCGAATCTTTGGCGAAAAGACAGAAGAGGTTCTCAACAATCTCAAAGTCGAATTCATTGGAACAAGGGGATATATGGGAGTCAGCGACGTAGATGGGCATCTCATAGTCAACGCGTATTATTTGAAGAAGGGCGACGTGGTTGACATATATCTTGACATAATCCACGAGCTTGTCCATGTCAGGCAATTCATGGAGGGAAAGGAGCTCTTCGACAGCTATTACAGGTACATTGAGAGGCCGACTGAAGTTGAAGCTTACTGCTGTGCGGTGGAGGAGGCGCATAGATTGGGATTGAGTGAGCAAAGAATTTGCCAATATCTCAAAACCGAGTGGATGAGCGACGAAGATTTCAAAAAACTAACTAAAATTCTAAACGTGAAATGCAAATTGCCTTGTACCTAACGTGGGAACTTATGTAGGTCAGCAGCCTTTGAAATTTATTTGCTTTTTTAAAAACATTTTAAACTAGTAAATAGATTAGAAGCGCAGTTATGAATGTTACCAAAAATGAAGGAATAACATACTTGTACATTTTTCCAAGTGAGCACTTGAAATAATCTGCAGTAAATACAAAACATAGGTGTGTTGGTGCAATTACGTAACCTAGATAGGAGCTCATGTAGATCAGAGAAGCCGTTGTGGGCGTGTTATTTGAAAGAGCTATAATTCCACTCAAAATCGGGACACTTATGGATACTCCTCCTAAGGCTGACGCTGTGAGAATCCCGAAAACGGCTGGAATGACCGTTAACAGCAAGGTGCTGTCGATGTTTCCGTTTGCTGCGAACGCCTCGAAAATTTCGGGGATTTCTCCAGATTTCATTATATTTCCCAGTAAAAATGCACCGTAAGCTGCAAACGTTATTCCATAAATTCCCCAGTTTTTGAGAGGTTTTACAAAAACTTGGATGCTTAGCTTAGAAATTCCGATTAAAACGATTATTCCAACGAAGGTCGCTATAAGCACATCAAGACCTCGTGTAGATAAGCCTAAACCAACTAATCCTAAACTAATAGCCATGAATATCGTCGTTAGAACGGGAGAGAAAGCGATAAAAAAATTTTTTAAATCTGAGTTTATTTTGCCCTTTTCTTTTGTGTTTTCTTTATTTTTTGGGTTAGAAACTTTCCAGAAACCTATTAGATAGCCGATAATTACCATGACTGTAACTACTGGAAGTTGGCGTAAAATTAGGGATGCTACGGTTGTTCCTGTGATTGCTGCGGTTGTTATGAGCACTTGATTTAGTGGATAAATAGGAAAAATAGTGTGTCTAAACCACAAGTTTACATAGGATTTCTTTTCTGGTTTGAGTTTTAATTTTTCTGCTTCAGAATCTACAAGAGGAGCTGACATTAATGCTCCACCTGCAACTGGAAGAAATCCTATGATAGCTGGAAGCACGCTTAAAACTACTTTCGAGTTTTTGATGATTCTGCTGAAGCTTTCGCTTAGACGGTTGATAAATCCCGTTTCCTTGTAAAGTTGGCTCAGTAGCATTATCCCAAATGTTGCAAGTACAACTGAAATTGTGAGCAAATCAGTTGTGGTTTTGAAAATTATTGTCGGAATTTCCTGCCAGTCAATTGACAGCAAAGCCAAAAACAAGGCTGTTGCGTTCAATGTTATTCCGAGGTTTACACGTTTGTACAGCATTAGTCCAAGAAGACAGAACGAAACGATAACTGCAGCCAGCGGGTTGATTAGTCCCAATGCTAAGCTTCCTTTTTAAATGTTCAGAGAAACCAGAAGATACGGTCAAACTCTTAATTCTTTTCCTTTTAAATAAAGAAATCGCATAAATAGACTTAAACTTGAACAAGGTGTTAGGCATGAAGAAGGCTTTCATTTCAGGTCCCATACAGGGAATGGAAACTGAGCAAGTGTATAGGCAGGTTATCCGTGAAATCTGTGTTCGTTGCGGTTTTGGGGCTGTTGACCCTTGGGAACGTGAAAAAATCATGTATAAAGGAACTGAGCATGGCTGGTGGAATAGCGTTCCAGCGGCTGATTTTATAAGAAGAGACTTAGAAGACATTGAAAAATGCGATGTTTTAATTGCGTATTTTCCACGGTTTTCGGCTGGAACGTGCATGGAGCTTTTCTATGCTAAGCTTAAGGGCAAAAAGACTGTTTGCATATGTCAAATCGAAAATCCAAGTCCATGGATAATACTTCATTCAGATGTCATTTTGAAAGGAATTGAAGAGCTTGAAGATTTGCTTAAGCGTGAGTTTTGACGTAAGATTTTATGTTTTAGATGTGGTGTTTAGAAAAGGAAAATAGGAACCTCTGCAAAATGTCCTTTAGCATTGGATACGTGCGGCCGTAGTCTAGTTTGGTCTAGGACATCAGCCTGCCACGCTGACGACCCGGGTTCAAATCTCGGCGGCCGCACCA
>CAYVGZ010000062.1:0-8349 GCA_964450845.1 uncultured Candidatus Bathyarchaeia archaeon
GACCGGAGCATCCGTTCGCAAAGATTTTAGATGAAATAGCAGACAAGATAGATAAAAATGAAATATAAGTTCTTATTGCGTTGCAATTTTATTTACTAGCTGATAGACTTTGCATGTTCTGCATTTTTCGTAATCTTTTTCTTCGCATTGATTGCATATTATGCGGTTTAATTCCTTAATTTCGTTGGTCATTTCTTATCCTCTTTTGGAAAAAGAACTCTGTCGAGTTCCTTGTATATGCTATATTCCAGTTTCGTAATATTTACGGAAGCTTACCCATGTTAAGGGTGAACTTGAAAGAAGTTGAAGAACAGAGCTAAGCAGTTTCTTCTTTATAACACGCGATAATTTTATATTGGTTTGCGATTGTAAAGTCTTGTTTGTGGTGGTTTGGCGTGAACAAAAGTGTAGCTTTAACCTCGTTGGCATGGGGAATGTTTTTTGTTTTAATCGGCGTAAGCTGGATTGCAAGCGAGTATTATGAAGTATCTATTGTGCCATATGTTGCTTTAGGAGCTGGCATTATTTTGATTGGGCTAAATCTTACGCGCACTGGTTTAGGGATGAGGTTAAGCAAGTTAAGCTTGTTCATTGGAATAGTGGCATTTGCTTTTGGCGGAGCAGCATTGATAGGTTACGAGTTGCCTTTGTTTGAAACGATAATAGTGTTGATAGGGCTTTTCATAATTGCAGAAGCAGCAAGATCGCTAACAAAATCTTGGTAAGTTTAATACTTCGGCAAAACTGGAGATTGTCATTTGGATAAGTCAGTAATTATACTTGCAGGTGGATTTTCAAGCAGGTTTGGACAAGATAAGGGGTTACTGCAATTGGCAAATAAGCCTCTCATAAAACATATTTTAGCTGCAGTTAGCACTCTTGTTGACGAAAAAGTTGTTGTTGCTAGTTCAAAGGTTCAAGCTGAAAATTATGCAAAAGTCTTAGATTCAGACGTCAATGTCCTTGTTGATGCGGGTGATGCTCAAAGTCCACTTGTAGGCGCTTTGACTGGTTTCAAAGAAACACATGGAACATATGCACTTCTCCTTTCATGTGATACGCCTTTTGTCTCAAGGGATGTTGTTTCGCTTCTGTTTGAATTGTGCATAAATCGATATGCAGTTATTCCACGTTGGCCAAATGGCTACATAGAGCCTTTGCAGGCTGTTTACTGTGCAAAACCAACTTATGAGGCTGCTGAAAATGCTTTAAGTGAGGGAAAATTGAACATGCAGTCTATGGTAGATAGGATGCGTGGTGTCCGTTATGTTTCTACGCTTGTTTTGCAACAATTAGACCCAGAGCTTAAGACTTTCTTTAACGTTAATATGCCTTTGGACTTGAAAAAGGCTGAGCTTATGTTTAAGCGTAAAGGAAAAGTAAACTCTTGAAAAATTGGGTTATTCTCTTTGATAATTTGAGTTATCTCTCTGTTGCTCTCTGTGTGACTAGACCCCCCTTATATATAGGTTGAACCCAAAAAGTGCGGTGGATATCTGGTTTAGCAAAAGTTTTATCTGTTTACACTTATGTCGTTTGATAGTGAATGAGTTGACTCTGAAAGATTCTAGAGTCGCCACATTCTTTCGGATTGGTAGCATTGGTTATATGGTAGGCTTTCTCGCTTGGCTTTTTTGGCTTATTCTAGTTATCGCAAATCTTGTCATTGATTGGCATGGTAATCTAAGTATCATGAGTGGAATATTTTTTCAATCAAAAGCCTATCTTATGATGGATACTTTTCTATTTTCAGTTTCATTTGCGCTCGGTAGCTTTGGATGTTTTGGCTTGAAAAAGAAGTACGGTTCAAACTTGGCGCTGGTTTGTGGAATCATCTACGTAATTGTTGCTGCGATTCTTGTTTACTCGCTTTCAAGCTTGTATTTTCTTGCAGATTACGTTCCAATACGCTTTTACGGGTCAACCGCCTTATTCATTGGAATGTTAATGTGGGGCGAGACGCTTTTAGTTGTGCGAAAGCCCTCTCAGTCTACACCCGGTTTATATTGCAGGCTTAGCCATGCCGGCTTGGCTGGCACCCTTTTCATGGTAGCTGGTCTGATTGGAATCTTCCTTTATCCGGTAATCATTTATTGGGATATTGAGTGGTGGTTGATGCTTGCTGGATGGCTTTATGCTGCTGGCGCAGTGGCAACTGCACTCCTTCTATTTCAGATTTCAGAAGCCTAAACCAAGCGCACGCATATGGAATCAGTTTGGGTTCAGGATACAGGTTGAACTTGCGTCTGGCTTCGTGTTATGCTACCTTGCATTGTTTAGCGTATTTTTCTGTTTCTGAAAACAGTTTTTCTATGTCAGCTCTAGAGTGCGCAGTGCATAAAGCTCCAGTATGGGTTGGTAAAAAGAAGACTCCATTCTCTATCAATTTCAGATTATACTCAACAAGTTTCTTTCTGTCAGCTTTAAAGGCTGCATTTACATCCTTAACCTCTTCTTTTGTAAAATGAGTGTTGAAAAGAGAGCCTGTTCCAGTAACCTGCACATCAACATCATTTGCTTCGAAAATCTCTCTTAATTGCTCTCTTATCTTGTCTCCAAGCCTATTCAGCTTGCTTATCAATTGACCATCTTCCAATGTTTTCAACGTTGCCAACCCCGCAGTCATCGTTATTGGGTTTGCTGCGAAGGTTCCGCCGTGAAACGAGTAATGTGGGCGTTTATGAAGAAGCGTGTCTAGTTTTTCCATGATTTTTCTGTGTCCGCAGAAGGCGCCTATGGGGAAGCCCCCTCCCAAAATTTTTCCAAAAATAGTTATGTCTGGCTTCACACCATAAAATTGTTGGGCTCCACCAGGAGCCAATCGAAAACCAGTGATTACCTCATCGAAAATCAGCAAAATCTCTTTCTCATCACAAAATTCCCTAAGTCCTTTCAAAAATTCCTTTTCTGCTGGGATGCCTCCACCAGCGCCGAGAACTGGCTCAATTACAATGAAAGACACTTTTTCATCTTTCAGTTTTTCTTCAACTCCCTCAAGGTCATTGAAGGGCAAAACGATTGTATCTTGAAGGGTACCGGCTGTTAAGCCAGCCGATTCGGGTAAGTCAAAGGGGTAATGAACGCCTATGTGGAGTGCATCGTAGCCTCCGTGCCATCCTCCCTCGAACTTGGCGACTTTGCTTCTGCCATTGTATGCACGGGCTAAACGTGTTGCATACATGTTCGCCTCCGTTCCTGAATTTGTGAAGCGCACCATTTCTGCGCCTGAAACCATTTTCACAATTTTCTCAGCTAACTCGATTTCTAATTCGTGTGATGTTCCGTAATGTGTGCCATTTTCGAGTTGCCTCTTAACAGCCTCAATCACGGCTGGAGGGCTATGGCCAAGTATACGTGCGGTGTGTCCAAGCCAGAAGTCGATGTATTCGTTTCCGTCAACGTCATAAAGTTTGCTTCCCTTCGCTTTTGCAGTGTAAAAAGGATACGGTTCAAAGTATCTTATCCCATAGGAAACTCCTGCTGGAAGAACTTTTCTAGCCCGCTCGTATAAAGCCTTAGATTTGGAGGTTTTAGAAACATATTCTTCAAACATGCGAAGCCCTTTCCCTATTCTTCACTCTTCGCCGAATTTTCTTATTATAGTTTCTACAGCTTCATTTAAACTGTTTATAACTGTGTCTGCGCGTGAACATTCTACATTTTTTCCTTCTCTGTTCAAAAGTATGGCGTTTATGCCCAATTTTTTAGGCAAGACTATATCTATCGGCACATTGTCTCCTATCATAACTGCTTCTTCTGGTCTCACATTCAGAATTTCTAGGACCTTTCTATACATTTTGGGGTTTGTCTTGTCGCATCCTGCTTCATAACCCGTCATGATGAAGTCAAAATAATTCCTAATTGGTTGAATTGCCTTTTTGAATTGAAAGTAAGCGATTGTTGTAACTACGGACGTTTTGAATCCTTTTTCCTTTGCTCTTATTACCGCTTCGGCAGCATCTGGATATAGTTGATATGTCTTGCTTTCAAGAAGTTTAACGATGGCACTCAATGTTTTTTCGTTAACTTTAACTTTTAGCCTCCAGAAAATCCTCGAAAAATAAGAATGCCAATTTTTGTATCCATACTTCGGATAGTCTATGAATGAGACGAAAGCCCATGCTGCCTTAAGTTGTTGTGGTGAAACCTCATAACCCTTGCTGAAGAGGTATTCCGGGATTTCTGTCTCAGTCAATGGATTCTTTACATAAGCCAATGTGCCGTGCAAATCAAATAATACAGCCTTTATGTTAGCCACTTGACTCACTTCGTAACCATAAGCTTCAAGCTGCGTTCATTTATTTCTATAGAAAAGCTTTTAAGCTCTTGCCAAAAGCCACTATTTTTGGGCACTCTTGTGTATAATTTGGAGAATTCTTTAGATGAGTATTGAAAGAAACTTGATTATCTCCATTCTAAAATTAACCAAAGATGGACCAGTTTCAAACAAACTAGTTAATAAAGATGCAAAAATTCCACAGCAAATTGCTGAAAAATTGCTTAGAAAACTGCAAAATGACACGTTAATTTATGTGCAGAGAAACGTTTTAGAAGCGAATAGCTTGCAACGGCTTAAATTGGCTGTTCACGCCATTCATTTAGGCGCCGACATCGAAAATATAAGCAGTTTTCTCCAATGGCAAGAGTTTGAAAACATGGCTGCAGTTGCCTTTGAGCAAAACAGTTACAGAGTCGAGAAAAATTTGAGATTCAAACATGATAAGCGAAGATTGGAAATAGACATTGTTGGATGCAGAAAACCCATAGCCATATGCGTAGACTGCAAACATTGGCATCGCGGATTGTCCCCTTCTGCGTTAAAGAGAATTGTTGAGGAACAAGTGGAAAGAACATTCGCTCTATCTGAATCAATGCCAAGCCTTACGGGCAAAATCGAATGTGCTACTTGGGATAACATAAAGCTAATTCCAGCAGTTTTATCCCTTGTAACGGGAAGATTCAAATTTTATGATAATGTGCCCGTCGTTGCTGTGCTTCAATTGCAAGATTTTCTAGGTCAACTTCCAGCCTACGTTGACTCGCTAAAACATTTCACAAAAGAATAGTGTAGCATCAAATCATGCGAAAGTGTAAGAGACAAGCAGAGCATGAACCCACTTTTCCATCTAATTCATAACTTCAAGAATTGGTTTTCTTGCGAATTTTATGGCGGGATATAGGCTGAAGATGAATGTTACAGCCAAAGCCGTCAGCAGCCACGCACTGATTTCGGCAACAGTAAAACCTGTAACAACGGGTTCTGGAACCAAAATTAACAAGGTTACCATTATCCCAAACGCTATTCCAGCAGCGCAACTTAAAAGCAAAACTACGAGGCTCTGTCCCGAAACAATCTTAACAATGGTCTTCGGATTGGCTCCTAAAGCCCTTAAAACACCAAATTCTTGACGTTGCTCAGTAATTGTAAGCATAACATAGGCTATTAGGCATAGAGACGCTGAAAATAAGGATATTAACGGTAAAAACATTATTGTGGACCATATATAACCGAGAAAACTGAGATTCTTATCCAACACTTCATTAAGGTCTAAAACATCAAAATCCGAGTTTAAACTTTTAACTTCTGCTTGTATACAGTCTAAAACCGCAGTGCGATTAACTGAAGGATTTATTTTAACCAATACAATGTTTGGTTTTGACACGCCAGTAATGGTTTGCAAATTTTCCAGCGGCACATATGTTACATTTCCATTGTTAATCGGGTCTAAGCAAACACCAACTATATCGAAAGCCTCACCGCTCAGGCTTATGCTTTGATTTAGAGGCGCTGTAAACATTCCCACAGCTAAAGAGTCTCCGATTACGGCTTCCCATGATTGGTTTTCTTTCAGAAATTCTCCTTCTACGAAACTTTCACTTAACACCTTTTCAGGTTCAACACCAATAACCAGCGAATCGCCTTCGCGACTGTCCCCAACCTCTTCATATTCCTCGATTATATATCCTACAAGTTCCTTAACGTGCATTTCCAAAACTAAACGTGGGTCAATCCCGCTAATATTTGTGGACATTGAACTAAGTCGGTCGAGAACGTCTTCTGATATTGAATACTTTGCATCAGTGTAGATGATGCGTGGGATCGCGTTTGTTTCGTAGAATTTTGATAGCAACAGCCTGTATTGCTTGCACATGTCTTCATGCGCTATTAAAACGATGTCTCTTCCAACGGCTTTTTCAATCCAGCTTTTCGTGGTTTGGTCGGCAATTATTCCACCAGCAATGCCCACTGTGGCTAATAAGAAAACCGCTACCAAGCATATGATAATTCTTATTGTCGCAGATTTATGGCGGAAAAGGCTTCTTAACGCTAGTTTCAATGTTAAACCTGATTTTGAAGTAACCCTAAATCCAGACTCTTTGCTCACTCCGAGGTGATATGACGGTGAAAGCGCCTTTGCTGGATTAACCTTAGTCGTGTCAAGAATTGGTTTTGCTCCAAAAATTAATGCCAGCGCGAAGAACAGCCCAAAAACTAGAAGAACAAGCCAGAAATTAATCGGTTTTTGCGATATTTGAAAACCAAAACTGCTGAACAGGCTGGTTGAGGCAAAGTCTGCAAGTATCCCCAAAACCACGCCAAGAAAACAGCCAAAAACCGTTACTACTAGAAGCTCGATCATGAAATAGCCAAAAACCAAATCGTTTGGGCATCCCGCTGCTTTCATTAACCCAATATCCCTAACTTTTTGGGACATCATTACAAAAACCATGAAAGACATTATTGCTGCACCAACAATAAAGATCAAAAGCCCAGTGAAGATTATGAAGCGGGAAAAGATTATTGAAAAACCAGTGGTAAGTTTGCTTTCAGCCATAAACGAGATTCCGAAACCTATTTTTTCGCTGAAAAGAAGCAGAAAAAGCGTTGAAGCCACACATAACGTTAGGCTAATGATGATTAGGCTTGTTTGAAGTTTTTTCCGTAGCAAATCGTTCATTGGAAAAGAGGTCTCACTCATTCAGGCTTACCAGCTTTCCATCTTCCAGATACAGTTTTTGATCTGCCAACTGGATTATCCGCTCATCATGCGTGGCAACAATGACGGTTTTTCTGTCACCTTTTAATTTCTCAAGTATCTGAATGATTTTCAGGCTTGTTTTTGTGTCTAAATTTCCAGTCGGCTCGTCAACAAGAAGAAACGGGGGGTCATTTGCCAATGCGCGGGCGAAGGCTACACGTTGTTGTTCTCCACCGCTTAGTTGAAAAGGAAAATGTTCTGTCCTATGCTGTAAACCAACAACTCCCAACAATTCTTCAACCCGCTCTTTTATGTAATTTTCTGGTTTTCGAGCCCATTCCATTGGAAACGCAACATTTTCAGCCACGCTCAAAGTGGATACAAGATTGTAGGATTGGAATACGAAGCCAACTTTGCTGCATCGGAAACTTGCCAAAAAATCTTCATCTTTAACGCCTAAATCATCTCCAAAAACAACGATTTTTCCACTTGTAGGCTTATCGATGCCGCCGACTATGTTTAAAAGTGTTGTTTTTCCAGAACCGGAAGGACCGCTTATGACAGTAAACTCGCCTTTTCCAACCTTAAAGTTGGCTCCTTTTAAGACTTCAACTTTAGCGTCGCCTATTTCATAGGTCTTGCATAAATCAGAGGCTAAAACCACTGTTTTATCAGCTTTCATAGCTGCTAGCTTCCTTTTTTCAAATCAAAATTCCCTCTATCCCGCTTTAAAATTCTTGCTTTTTCAAGAAGTTTATTTTTCTCCCAATCCTTCCAGCCTATTTCTTTGAAAATCCATTTCTTACCCAAATGTGCAGCAAGCACAGCATGTTTATACTGTTTTTCCATGGGAATAAATTCGTGCAGAAATCCGAAAAGTTTTTCGATCTGCTGTTTTGGAAAATAAGCGTAATATCTAGCATTCTTAACCTCAAAGGCGTAAACATCCAAATTTTTTCTTGCAATAACGTCGGGCAACGGGTTGAGACTTGGGTTGCTGACTGGAACACGAACTGCGTTGTATCCATTTTTAATCAGAAGTTTTACAAGGGCATTTTCGCTGTAAAAACCTCTCTTACGCCATCGGCGAATTTCAGCTTTGTCAACTTCCCTAACCATTAATGATTCTCCTAGTTCAGAAGCTTTAGAATTAAATTTTAATCGATTTTCTTTAGACCTAGAAAGTTTTAGAGTTTTCTACGCTTATAAGTTTGAATCGGAATCTTGAGTGTTGGCTTTTCAACCAAGCATTCTTTCAAATAGTCGTCTAGAGTGGCTGCTGGCACAACATCTATTTTGTAGTCTCTAACGTCAATGGAATGTTCAAAATTCTTTTGAGGAATAACAACCTTTTTGAAGCCCCAAGCCT
>CAYVGZ010000063.1:0-8108 GCA_964450845.1 uncultured Candidatus Bathyarchaeia archaeon
GTTATGCCAAAACTTAGCCTAACAATGAAGGAAGGCACAGTTGGCAAATGGTACAAAAAGGAAGGCGAAACTGTTGAGAAGGACGAACCAATAGTGGAAATAATCTCGGAAAAAGCCACATATGACTTGGAAGCGCCAAGTTCTGGAATACTTCGAAAAATTCTGGTAGACGAAGGCGTTGAGGCTTCTGTCAACGCAGTTTTAGCCGTCATAACATCTCCCGATGAAGCATTTTCAGAGAGTGAAATACTTGAAGTTCCCAAAGCAGTTGAGGAAATAGAAAAGAGAGTTTTGGCTTCGCCATCTGCAAAGCGTTTGGCAAGAGTGTATGAAATAGACTTGTCACTTGTTAAGGGAAGCGGACCTGAAGGAAGAATAGTTGAAGAAGACGTCAGAAGATTCATGGAAGAAGCCCATGGAACTTTGCCAAAAATTAAAGAAATTATTCCTTTAACTGGTTTTAAAAAGACATCCGCCGAACGAGTCTCTGCAAGCTTTAGAACAGCTCCACACAGCACGATAATGATGGAAGTTGACGTTTCTAAAGCTGGAGGATTACACGAGAAACTCCAAGTTTCATACACAGCCATTCTCGTTGAAGCTGTTGCAAAGGCTCTGGTTGAACATGCCATAATAAACTCAACGTTGGATGGAGATCAGATAAAAGTTTTTGACGACGTAAATGTGGGATTGGCTGTTGCTACAGAATACGGCTTAGTTGTTCCAGTTATACATAATGCTGACAGAAAATCCTTAAAAGAAATTGACACTGCCATTAAAGAGTTGACAGAAAAGGCAAGACAGGGAAAACTAGCCAAGGAAGAATTAACTGGAGGAACTTTCACACTTACAAACCTAGGCATGTATGGAGTTGAATTTTTTACGCCGATAATAAATCCGCCAGAAGCCGCCATAGTCGGCGTAGGGAAGATAACTGAGAAACCCGTTGTAATCAATGGAAAGGTTGAAGTTAAACCGATAGTAATGCTAAGCCTTTCTTATGACCACAGAATCGTGGACGGAGCACCAGCAGCGGCATTTTTGCTAAAAGTTAAAGAGAAAATTGAAAACACAACAGAGCTTGAAGGTTAGGCGAAGATTTCTGGTTCTAGTCTTTCACTTTTTCGGCGACTTCAGCTGCTTCTCGAAGGCTTCTTCCGACCAACTTAAGCTTCACATCTTTTATTAGCGTTAAGCCGCGGCTGGAAATTATGGAACCTGCCCAAACTATGACGATAAAGACGAATATCACTACGCAGGTATTGGCGAATATAACCATGGATTTGATGTAGTCGCCTGTTTCTCCTGCTGGAAATGGAACAAGTTGAGGGATTTGTGACCCACTTAAAAACACCCAAAACGCTAGCAACGCTGGGAGGATTATCAAAATTAACCCAACCACTAGCACCGCATAACCACTTATTTTCTCTGCTTTCGTTTCTGGTTTCATGTAAAAAATACTTCTTTTCTGTTTATAAAAAGGTTTATAGAAGTTTCCTCTATAAGAGAACGATTGAACCGAAATGAAGGTCGCAATGTACTACGGCAAAGACGACACACGAATAGAGGAAATGGCTACGCCAGAAACAGGCGAAGACGAAGTTCTAGTTGAAATGAAGGCTTGTGGAATATGCGGCTCAGACCTTATGGATTGGTATTTAAAAAGCCGAACTCCGCTGGTTCTCGGACACGAACCTGCAGGAGTAATTGCAAAAGAAGGATGCAAAGCGAAAGATTTCAACATTGGTGACAGAGTTTTTGTTCACCATCACGTTGCCTGTATGACATGCCACTACTGCATACGCGGCGATTACACTTTGTGCGAGCAATTCCACAAAACGCACATTGAACCAGGCGGTTTTGCGGAGTACTTCAAGGTTCCTGCTCCAAACCTCCAAATTGACACGTTGAAAATTCCAGAAAACGTGTCCTTTGAAGAAGCCACTTTTATTGAGCCAATCGGTTGCTGTTTAAGAGCGCTGAAGAAATGTAACATCCAAGCAGGCGATTCATTGGCAATCATTGGTGCTGGAGCAATTGGAATCATTCACGTAGCCTTGTCGAAAATTTTTGGAGCTGAAAAAACATTTGTGAGCGACCTAATTGATTATCGGTTGAATGTGGCGAAACAGTTTGGGGCAGACGTTGCAGTTAATCCTGTAGAGGAAGATTTGGCTACTGTTGTTAAGTCTGAAACTGATCGCAGAGGCGTAGACATTGCAGTTGTTACTGCGCCAAGTTTAGAGGCTTATAAAGCTGGTTTAAGTGTTTGCCGCAAAGGCGGAAAACTCTGCGTTTTCGCACCCATTGAGCCTAGCAAATATTTGCAGATAAGCCCAAAAGAACTGTTTTTCTCGGAAATCCAGATAATCCCTTCCTACTCAACCTCACATTTAGAAACAAGAACCGCATTAAAACTGATAAACTCTGGAAAGATAACTGTGAAAGAATTGATAACCCACCGTTTTAAGCTTGCAGATGCAGCAAAAGCGTTCAAAACAGCTTCAGAAAGCAAGGAAAGCTTGAAAGTCATAGTCTTAAACGAGTGATAGAAATGAAGGCAGCCATGCTTTACGGCGTAAAAGACCTGAAAATTGAAGACGTTCCAGTGCCAAAGGCTGAGGCTGGCGAGGTTCTTGTTAAGGTTAAAGCAGCTACAACATGTGGCACAGACTTGAAGATTTTTCAAAGAGGTTATGTTGAAAAGGTCATAAAACTTCCAACAATCTTCGGGCATGAATGGGCAGGCGAAGTTGTTCAAGTTGGTGAAGGTTTAGAATGGCCTGAAAAGAGCATGCGCGTCCGTGCCGGCAACAGTGCCCCATGCTTGCATTGTACAATGTGCCAGAAAGGCAAGTACAATCTTTGCGAAAACATGATTTGGCTTTGGGGAGCCTACGCAGAGTACATAAAGGTTCCAGCGCGTATGGTTTTGGTGAACATGCAAGAAGTTCCACAACATGTTTCTTTTGAGGAAGCTGCAATCACAGAGCCTTTGGCGTGTGTTTTGCATGGAGTTGAAGAGGCAAGAGTGAAACTAGGCGATGCTGTGGCAATTGTTGGTGCTGGACCAATAGGTTTGCTGCATCTGTTAACTGTTAAGAAAATGGGCGCTGAAAAAGTGATAGTCATAGATCTTGTGGATGAAAGGCTAGGCTTTGCAAAAAAGCTAGGCGCAGATGAAACAGTTAACGCTGGAAAAGTAGATAGTGCAGAAAGGGTTAGGCAACTTACAGGCGGTTACGGCGTAGATGTTGCGATTGAAGCCATAGGGTTACCTTCTACTTGGGAGCAAGCCCTAAAGCTTGTCAGAAAAGGCGGAACAGTCCTAGAATTTGGCGGGTGTCCACTTGGAACAGAGATTAGGCTTAATGCGGAACAGCTTCATTATGGAGAGGTAACGGTTTTAGGCACTTTTCACACAACTCCGTTACACTTTAGAAAGGCTCTAAACCTGATAGCGTCAAGAACAATTGATGTCAGACCGCTCGTAACTAGAAAAATGAGTTTGGAAAATATCAAAGAAGCTTTTGAAATACTCACCACATCAAAAAGCGAAATTAAAATAGCCATAAACCCATAAACAGCAACGATAGGGACTACTTCAATGGTTGAAGCTAACGGGTACATTCTAAGAATATCCACAAAAGAGTGGGTTGACCAAGTTTTCAACCTCGCAATTTACTACACCAGTACCCGCAGAAAATGGAACAGGGGACAAACCATAGTATTTGTGCACAAGACCAACATAGGCGACGCCATCATAGGCTATGGTGAAATAGGAAACATCTACGCTTCGGAAGAACTTTCCGAAGAGGAAAGGCACGAATGTGAAAAATGGGGATGGAAAAAAGCCATAGAATTCAAATACATCATAAGATTTGACAAACCCTTACAAATAAAGAAAACGTTTCTTAAAGGTTCGAAACTTCGCGGCAGGTCTCTCCATGGTTTTCCGCTTAACAAAGAGCAAATAAATTTGACTATAAGTCACGCTGAACAGTTGCAACCTCAGAAAACTTCCTCACCAAAACTCTTAAGAATGTTACATGCGAAATGTAGTGCGGAGCGAACATAGAATGGTTTACTGCGTTAAATGTGGTGCGAAAAATCCAGACGACGCAAAGGTCTGTTCTCAATGCGGAGCATCTCTTTACCCAGTTAGAGAAGAACGCGAGCGATATTACAGAAAATATGAATATGAATGTTTTGGAATTCCAGGCGGTGGCGCAGTCTTAGGCTTAGCTATTGGATTTATAATTGTAATCGCAGGTTTGATATGGTTTTTCCAACAAGCAAAACTTATTTCTTCCGAAGTGAGCGTCTTGCCGTTTGCAGCAATAATCTTTGGCATACTAATAGTTATAGGCGCTCTTTTTGGGATGCGCCGTAGACATTAATCCGATTGTTCTTTGCTTCCCAAACTTCGCACTGAGATTCGCAATTGCTGCAAATCCTCCAATGATCCCACTGTGAAAGCTGTATTCTAGTCAAGATCCAAAAAACAATCAGGGCTATCAGAAAGAAGTCAGCGAACAAGCTTTCAACCAGTTCGTCAATTCCTACCAGAATTAGAAAAGCTCCAAGAACAAAGAACGTGTTTAATAGCAAACGGAAGAATCCTCGGAATTTTAATTGAAGAAATCCAAGGGTTATGCCTGCTGTTCCAATCAAAACTACTGGAAAACTCACTTCTTCGACAATCCATCCGTTAAAAAAATAGAAGGTTGTTCCAACAAGGGCTATAATGGCGCCGAGAAATAAGCCAGTACATGCTGCGCAAAGCGTGTAATTGCCTACCCGTATCACGTGGGCTGAAAATCTTCCGCAGTCAGGGTGATGTGAGCTGCGATGGATTTGAGAAGTTAGATTCATGTTTTCTTTTCGGAAATGAAACGTTTTCGAGCACTGCGTTGGAAACAACGCTGCAATAGTTCCTAATATGCAAATAAGACTGAAAACTGATCCAATCAAGGGTTTGCGCCAGAGAAACTTTTCATAAATTGTTGGCGGGTTAATCGCAATTACAAGCATTGTGAATAATCCAAAAATGGAAATGCTTATTGCGAAAATTGGAAAAGGATAATCTCGCATGTTTGGCATTTAATGCCGCCTAAAACAATTGTTTAAGCTGCTTTAGAATACCTCTAAAAGCCATGTACCAATAGATTCTTCTTTTCATCTCATTTCCTGAAAACAATCCTTGTATTCTTCTCCCAAAAGAACCGTAGAAGCTTCTGTAGCAATTGTAGAGTTCTTCTTGCACTTCTTTTCTTGACAATGTTTCTGTTGGCATTATGGCGTGAACCATGTCATAGTTTGCCCAGTTAAAGTCCTCTATCCATCCGTTTTTCTTTGCCTTATCATAGAGTTCTGTTCCAGGAAACGGTGTGAGGATGGCAAATATGACGAAGTCAGGGTCTAACTCGTTTGCAAACTCTCTCAATTCCGCAATTGATTTAGCCGTGTCCTTGCGTTCGCCGATTATAAACATTGCATGGGCAAAAATGTCGTTTTGTTTCAGCAATTTCACTGCTTCCTTTGCATCTTTTGCAGTTATGTTTTTCCTGAAAGTTTCTAGAGTGGATTCTTTTGGATTCTCTACGCCCAGAAGAACCCAACGAAGACCAGACTTCCGCAACTTGGGGAGAACATTACTATTCCTTACGACGTCGTCGCATCTTGCCTGCGTAAACCACATCAGATCTTCACAGATTTTTCGTTGGATGATTCCGTCAGCAAGTTCATCGGCTCGCTTGCCAAAGCCGAAGTTGTCATCTGTCAACCAAATGAATCGACTTCCATAGTTCTGATGGCAAAATTCGAATTCGTCTACAATGCGCTGAGACGTTTTTATTCTCCATGTTCCCTGCCAATGTCTCCATTGAGAACAAAATGTGCATTTATGAGGGCAGCCTCTTGAACCCTCTATGAGGGCGTAAGGAGCATTGTGTCCAGTCATCGCAGCAAAGTGATACTTGTGAACGATGTCTTTGACGAAATGGTATCCAGGATATGGTAGTTCATCCAAATTTTCAATAAGAGGCCTTGAAGGGTTATGGGTGATTTCTCCATTGTGTCTAAATGATATTCCCTTAATCCGTGAAAAAGATGTTTTCCTATTTGCATTTTTGGCAAGTTCTGTAAAGGTTTGTTCGCCTTCTCCTCGAACGATTACGTCAATTTCAGGATATGCTTCCAAGCTTTCTTGGGCTGTTGCCGTAAAGTGTTGTCCTCCGGCGACTGTGAGGATTTTCGGATTTACTTGTTTTGCAGTTTCCAATGTCCTCGAAACTACGTAAGTGTTGCATGTGGCTAGTGCGCTTGAGGCTACGATGTCTGGATTGAAGGATTCGATTCTCTTCTTCATTTCTTTCCAATCTACTTGCTGAGCGTTACAGTCCAATATTTCGATGTCTATGTCTTTAGCTTCTCTTTCAAGATAAACAGCGAGCTGAATTATTCCGAAAGGTGGAGGCAAATATTCCCCCATTACAAACCATATGTCCTTTGGAGGTTCTATGAAGAGAACTTTCATTCTGTTTCTTCCTCAGTCAAATTTGGTTAAACAAGTTGTAAAGTTGAGAGATTAAAGTTTCTTCGGAAACAGATAGCGTAACACACTATATAGGATTATGAGTAGTCCGCAAACTACTGCTTCTGCTGCCAAAGTCATCTGCCATGTAAGTGCATGTCTGCCATAGAGGTATATGAAGTAAGAGAATGATACTAAGGCAACCCCAGATAATATGTTGCTCAAGACTCGTCTCAAACGCTGATATGCCATGAACCGAACGCTTGCTAAGAAGAAGTCAGATATCCCTATTAAGGCGAAAAATAATGCGGCGCTATCAATCAGTCCTTGAGTTGGTCGTAACAAAGTTTCTTGAGTCGTCATTTTTTCAATCCATAGGCGAAAATCGGATATCAGGTTTGGGTTTGCCAGAAAAATGATGCCCACTATTAGAAGAAAAACGCCGAAAGAAACCAAGCCTGAGTAATCTTTGTAACGTTCACCTTCACCGAAACACACTTCTCTGTCTTGAGAGGACGTTTTCCTTTCCGCTGATTCACTAGTTTCTGTTACCAAATGCGTTCCACAAATGCGGCAGAATTCGTCGTTTTTTTCTGTTTCTGCGCCACATTTTGGACAAATAGGCATGCGCATAAACTCCTATCATCATTTCAGTTTGAGCGTTCTTTTAACATTTTGGGTAATGCAACAAAAAAGCTGTGTCTTAGCGTTGCCGAGTCATATCTGTTTTATTTGTCTCAGTGAAGAAGGCTTTTAGAATAAGCTTAAATGCCGATTCAAGTTTATGCTGTGTTTATTGCGGGTGGCTGAAAGGTATGGTTAAGTATGTTTTTGTTACGGGGGGTGTGTTAAGCTCTGTTGGAAAGGGTATTGTAACTTCTTCGATGGGTAAGATGCTTCAGGCAAGGGGCTTGAAAGTTACTGTTATAAAAATTGACCCGTATGTGAATGTTGATGCTGGGACTATGAATCCTTACATGCATGGCGAAGTTTATGTTACAGATGATGGAGGCGAGACGGATCTTGACTTGGGTTGGTATGAGCGTTTTCTCGATTTAGACCTGCAAATGGAGAATAATATCACTACTGGTCTAGTTTTTAAGGCGGTTATTGAAAAGGAACGCCGAGGCGATTTTCTAGGAAGATGTGTCCAGATTGTGCCACATGTGACTAACGAAATTAAAAGTCGCATTCGCTCCGTTGCAAAGCAATCTAATGTTGATGTTGTTTTAACTGAAGTTGGCGGCACTGTTGGCGACATTGAAGGCTTGCCTTTCCTAGAAGCTATTCGCCAGATGCGTTTGGAAGAGGGTTTCGAAAACACCTTGTATGTGCATGTTGCCCTAGTCCCAATTTTGGATGTTACGAAAGAGATGAAAACGAAGCCTCTTCAACACAGCGTTAACGAGCTAAGGCGCATCGGTATTCAACCAGACACCATCGTTGCAAGATGCCCTGAAATGATAGATTCCGAATCTTTAAGGAAAATAGCTTTGTTTGGCACAATTCCTGAAAACGCTGTTTTCTGCTCTTACACTGTCGAGTCAATTTATCAGGTTCCACTCATTTTGGA
>CAYVGZ010000064.1:0-8038 GCA_964450845.1 uncultured Candidatus Bathyarchaeia archaeon
GCCCACATCGCAGTCGTAAAGCTTTTAGTAGCACGCCATGTCTTCATGAACTTCCTGTGAATTGTCCAGCGACTGTAAAGCCTGCGAGTGCTTTCTTGCATAGCCTTTGAGAGTTCTTCTGGGCTCATCGAGAGAGGTTTATATGTGACTTCTGTCATGTCGTAGTGAACCCAGTCGGAGGGGAAATTGGTGAAAAGCAGTCGCCCTTCATCTTTAAGTTTGTTGAATGTTTTGGTTCCAGGCAATGGCGTTAAATAGGTTACTTGTATCACATCAATACCGGAGTTTAGAATGTAGTTGGTACGCTGATGTAACTTTTCAGATGTGTCGTTATCCATTCCATAGATGAAAGCTCCGAGTACGGCGATGCCGTATCGATTGATGCGGCGAAAAGTTTCTTCATAGGCGTCTACTCCAATTTTCAGATTCATTCTTTTGTTCACTTCTTCCAGTGCAGATGGACTCTCGGCTTCTAATCCAAGGAACACCATTCGGCAACCGCTTTTCGCTGCGTATTCCAGCACTTCCTCATTGTTGGCGAAGTTGATAGACGCTTGGCAGAACCAATCCTTCTTAATTCCACGTTCAATTATCCCCTTGAACAGAGCGATAGCTCGTTCCTCATCCTCTTTGCCAAAACCAATGATGTTGTCATCTACAAAGAAAACCATCTTTTGAGGAATAGTTTGAAGCTCATCCAGAACCATTTCTACGGGGCGCTTGCGATATTTATGACCATTGAAGACTGTGACAGAACAGAACTCGCAATTCATTGGACATCCTCGTGAAGTCTGAACAGAACCAAACATATAACTTGGGTGAAATAAATCACGTCGAGGCTTGGGCATTTCTTGCAAACCCAACCAATCCCCTTTGTAGACTTCTTGCATTTTGCCTACTTCAAAATCAGAAATGACATCAGCCCAAACACTCTCCGCTTCACCGACAACTATGGCATCTGCATACTGCAAAGCTTCCTCTGAGCACATTGAAGCGTGGATTCCACCTAACACAGTCGGTGTTCCTCTTTTTCTATAAAGGTCAGAAATTTCGTACGCTCTTGTGACGTTTGCTGTAAATGCAGTTAAACCTACCAGATCAGCTTCTTGAAATCTAAAAGGCACAAAATTTTCATCAATAATCTCGACCTTCCAATCGTGAGGCGTTAGTGCCGCAATTATTCCTAGCCCTAAGGGTTGAAAGCGGGAGCTTGGGTTCACTGTCAACCCTACTCGACTAGGGTTAACAGGGTTGATCAATAGCAACTTCTTTGCCATCTCGCCTTAACTCCATATTTTTGGTAGAGTAGTAAAAGGGTCAATTTAAACTTTCAAAGAACATATAGAGTGGAGTTTTGGCAATCTCTGCTCACAATTGCATTTTACTGGTAAACATAAGTTCAATTCTCAACTCCTCGCTCACAGCATTTAATTCTGGTTTCTTTTAGCTGAAATAAGCTCGAAATAGAGCTGAAATTGTGATGAGAGAGTGTGATTCGAACCGATGAAACCTATGCTAAGGAAATACTTTACTTTCCACAAAAAAAAGATGCATGCGCTTACTACAATAGGCGGACTTGAACCCGTTTGGGTATGGGGACGGTCAGCCCCATCAATCATGAAATCTATGCGCAAATGGTTCACGTTAAAAACTGCTTGTAAATAGGGTGTCCTTTAAATCGTAAGGTTGTTTCCGATTTTTCCACGGTTCCGCTCGGTAGCCTCATGCAAATTGAATTTACAACTGCTCCGTTTGGGATAAAACGCACGCCGTCTAGAAGCTCGCCTTTTGTCACACCAGAGGCTACGAAGACTAATTCGTTGCCCTTGGCCAAATCGTTTTCATTGTAAATTTTGTCTACGTCAACTCCTTCATTTATAAGCCTATCCACCCTCGCAGGGTCATCTTTTTTGTCTTTCCATACTTTCACAAGCATGGTTCCGCCTAAACATTTTACAGCGGTTGCTGCAATGGTTGCTTCTGGTCCAGCGCCTGCGCCTACAAGAAGGTCAACGCCTGAACTTGGGATGCATGTGACAACTGCGCCAGCAATGTCACCATCTGGAATTAAGATAATCCTTGTTCCAAGTTTTCTAAGGGTGTTTAGAATTTCTAAGTGCCTTTCTCGTTCCAACATTATGACGGTGAAGTTTTCAAGAGATAAATTCTTTTCTTGGGCAACTGTGCGCACAACCTCTTCAATGGACATGTCTAAAGAAATCTTGCCAATGGAGTGATAGTCTGTTGCTACTTTGAAATAGTATCCGTCGTCTGGAAGAACTTGAAAACAACCAGCAGGTGCACAAGCAAGAGCAGAAATAGCGTCTTTCCTTCCCTTCGAAGCAGCCGTGGTCCCGTCAACAGGATCTACGACAAACTCGACTTTGGGACCTCTCCTCGTTCCAACATTCTCCTTACGCATAAATGCGGGTGCATTGTCTTTAGGGCCTTCGCATGAAATAACTTCTCCTTCTACATCTGTTTGAGCCAACACAGCCCTTGAAAATTCAACAGCCTTTGCATCTATTAAGTCAGGATTGCCTTGACCAATGTGCATTGCTGCTCCAACGGCTGCAGCAACGGTGATACGAGTTAACGAAGGCGCCAAAGCCCTAAGAGAAACCAAAGACATACGCTCCTAACACGTTACTAGCTTAAGGCTACTTGTAAATATTTTTCGGCTTCCCCAATGTTTGTTGATTCAACTCTTTTATACCTAATCCAACTTGTTTTGGAAACACTCGCATCGAGTCTTTGACCTTTGTTCCGCCCTCTTTAACAAGATTGTTCTTTAGGAGAAGGTCAGAGTCTAGGTCTGCGTATTGTATGTTTTTGACTGCTGCGGCTAGGTGAGCTCCAGCGGCTATGCCTATTCCAGACTCGCCCATGCACCCAATCATGCACGGTATTCCAGCAGCTTCAGCGATAGCAGCAATTTTTCTGCCTTTCAGTATTCCCCCGCTTTTCATGAGCTTGATGTTTATGAAGTCTACGGCTTCGGCTTGTATTAAGCGTAAGGCATCTTCAGGCGAATGTACACTCTCATCAGCCATTATTGGTATTGGTGATTTTTTCCTAACCTCTACTAAGCCCTTCATGTTTTCTGATGGAACTGGTTGCTCGGCAAATTGAATGTTGAATTTTTCGATCTTGTTGAGGACTTCTATGGCTTGTTTAGGCGTCCATCCTTGATTTGCATCAATTCTTATTTGTATATTGTCGTCAATTGCTTCACGAACTTTCTTTATACGTTCAAAATCTTCAATGGGATGGACTCCAACCTTAACTTTTAAGGCTTTAAACCCTTTCTTGATGGCTTTTACAGCGTCTTCAGCCATTTCTTTTGGAGATTTGATGCCTAACGTTATGTCCGTCAGAACTTTTGTGCGGTAACCACCCATTAACATGAAGAGGGGTTTACGACCTGTCTTTCCTAAAATATCATGCAATGCTATGTCTATGGCTACTTTTGCAGCGGGATTTCCTTCCACGATGGAATCCATTACCTCAATGTCTTGTTCGATTCTTAAGGGACAAAGGCCAATCAGTTTCGGCGCAATCTTATCAAGAATTTTGATGACAGTCTCTGCAGTTTCGCCAGTCACCCTCTTCGATGGTGAAGATTCACCCCACCCAACTACGCCATAATCCGTAACTATTTTCACTATGACATTGTGGCTTTCAGTGCTTGCTCCAGAGGCGATTCTGAAAGGTTCCTTATAGGCTAAAGTAACAGGGTAAACCTCAATCTGTTGAATGCCCATATTAAGCACCAGAAACAAGTTTGCATGTTTCTAATGGAAAAACTTTACTGAAACTCTAATGGGTTTTTTCGCATGTTTTCTTAACCATCTAAACTTCAATTTTGCCGTTAAGATTTTCTCAGTTGCAAACAACCGTGATGCGGCATACATGACAACTATTGTAAAAACAGTAACGTAGATGATGCCCAGTATAGCTGTCCAGTAGTCGCCCATTATGACTGCTTTAGAGGCTATAATTGGATGACTGTAAGGAATTGCGTACATCACGATTTTTAATGCAAATGGCAGCGTGTTAACATCCAAATACATCAAAGCGAACGATGGGATAAATATAAGAGGATAAATATAACCGATGAGGGACTGCGCACCTCTAACATCTTCTGAAAAAGCAGACATAATAACGGCTAATGCCAAGGCTGAAAGCAAAGCAACGAAAAGCGATATTCCCAGAAGCAAATAGCCAAAAAGTGAGGGAACAAGCCCTAAAGAAGCCAAATCTATAGAAACGCCTGTAGAGACACCTGTCATTATAGAACCTAACATGAAATTGTAGCCAATCATATATGCTAAAGCGCCAACGCCAGCGACAAAAATTGAACTGGACAGTTTTCCCATAAGAATCGCAAGACGGTCCATGGGCAAAGTTAACAATGTTTCCAAGGTTTTTTCTTCTTTCTCCATAGCTACGGAGGTTGCGGCTATTTGCATTGAATAAGTGAGCAAAATCATGATGGTGATTGGCAAGGCAATCGACTGAGAAATCATCAAGCCAGAAAGCGTGCTAGGGTCAACATTTTTCGTAATATTTCCCTTGATAATGCTTGACTTTGTCGTTTCCACAAAATCTGGAGCTTGCTTTCTGTTAAATAAGTATATTAAGTTGTCAATCACTGAAGAGCCAACACTTTCAAATATGCCTGATCCAGAGAAGACTCCGTAGAAATTCACTGAGGCAGTAATTTTCGGATTTTCTTCACTGTGTGCTGTTAGGTTTGCACTGAAACCTTCTGGAATTTCTATAAAGTGTGTGGTGTTATAACTTGACAACAAACCTTGAGTTATGGCTTCTTCTGGAGTCGTATAATTTACAACAAAAACGTTCACCCAAGGTTTGAGGAAATCTATGAAGGTTTCAGACCAATCTTCTCCATCATTGTTCAAAACCAAAAGCGGAGTCTTTTGAGCCTGTTCTTGTGCTGACTGTATTGAGTAGTTCATTATACCGCCTATTACAGGGAACATTATTAATGGAAGAATTATCATTCCTAACAGTATCTTAGGGTCTCTGATTAATTCCTTAAGCTCTTTAACCAAAAAGTTTCCGAAGCCTTTAAGCAAGCCCAACCACCTTCGCAAAAACCTCTTCCAAGTTTGTGCTTCCAAACTTTTGTTTCAGTTCTTGCGGTTTTCCTTCAGCAACAATTTTACCCGTATTGATCAACGCAACTCTGTCGCATAAGTGTTCGACTTCAAGCATGTTGTGGCTTGAAAGCAGCACCGTTACGCCTTGTTGTTTCACGTATTGTTTGATTATTTCTCTCACATGATAAGCATGCAAAACGTCTAACCCACTTGTGGGTTCATCTAAAATGGCTAATTTAGGTTTATTCATTAATGCCCTTGCAACAAGAAGCCTTCTTTTCATTCCTTTACTGTAAGCTTTGGTCTTATCCTTCAAACGCTCACCTAAACCGGTAATTTCAGCTGCTTCTTTAGCCATTTCACGAGTTTCATTCTTGTCTTTGGTGTTAAATCTAGCCATAAACTCCAGATATTCCCAGCCAGAAAGGTTTCGGTAAGCCCCAGCTTCCTCAGGAAGGTAGGATATAATCTTACGAACTTTAGCAGCTTCCTGAACAACATCTAAGCCGAAAATTTTCACAGTGCCAGATGTGGGTAATAGTAGTGTTGAAACAACTCGCAGGGCTGTTGTTTTTCCAGCTCCATTCGGACCAATAAGTCCAAAGATTTCCGTAGGCTTGACGCTAAAGCTTAATCCATCTAGTGCATGAATATCGCCGAAGACTTTAACAACGTCTATGACTTCAACAGTTGAGCTCAACTATCAGACACCGAAGACCTAAACGATTCATATACTTTAAAAACTTACCCCTCAGCACTCCCTCAAACCCTGATTTTTTTATCGGCTCGGCTCGAATTAATCTGAACTCACATAACTTTTACGATTGTGCTGAGCGCGCGAGCCACATGAGTAAAACAGTAATAATCCTTTTTGCGGGCGAGGTTTTTAAGATACGTTAACTATAATATTAGTTGATTGAGGGCTGTGCTTGAAAGAGATTTTGAAGAGTTGGGGCAAAGAACTTTGGATAGCCGAAGAAGCAGAATATGGCGGAAAAATCTTGATCATAAAAGAAAACAAGAGTACATCCCAGCATTATCATAAGGATAAGAAAGAAACAATATACTGTTTCAAAGGCTTAGTGGACATTATATTAGCCGACAAAATAGTTACGCTGAAAGAGGGCGATGACATAACACTTTTTCCAAAGACTATGCACAGTATAGTAGGAAAAAAGGATTCAATACCATTTGAGGTATCGACTCCACAGCTGGCTGACATAGTCAGAGTACAAGAAAACCCAAAGAAAACAGGCAGATCCTGAGATAATTATCTCTCTTTCTGCATATTACCGTGTATGGAACCGCACGTTGATTAACCCAAACGGTCATCGTGCTATTTGAATTTTATTTTGGTGGATTCGAACTTTCTCTTAAAACCGAAAGGCAGTCCTCTTTCCATTCGTTTTGGTCAGAAACGTTGACCAGTTTATCCCATCGCACCCATAGCCTACAGCCATTTGAGCTTACATTTAACGAGGTACCACGCTGCCATTCCACCCATGATTGCGGAAACTATATCGCCAATAATGTTCCAAGAGGGTTCAATTTCTATCCTAAACGCATTGATTGGTGACGTGAGATAAACGGCTCTTTCAAAAATCTCCCATATTGATGCAACAACTATAACACTGAAAAGAGCGAACCCTATCGAGCCTGTTTGTTTCTCAACCCCAGAAATGCGAAGTGTATCTAGATGGAAATATGAAACTAAGGGGCTGTATCCGTAATTGTTCACAGCCGTTTTGTAGGCTTTTAAAGCTATGGCTCCTATTCCGAATCCTGCTAGGGCGTGTATTATCCAGTCAGCTGCAAAAACCTTGTAAAGTATGGAACCTCCAACAAGCACCTGCGTCACTAATGGAATTTTTGCTGTTAAGGAGATTCTGTAATCTGAGAAAACGGCGTTTGAACACATCTTAAAGAGGTTTGTGAAGCTGATTCTGTCACAGTTTTTCTCAGCATCCATCACACGCTGTGCCTTAACAACGTTCAAGTATAACGGCGTGCAGACAATAATGTAAGTCCAAATTCCCAGCACAGTCCACAAGGGGTCATTCGCTGTTATGTTTACGTATATTGAGAGCAAGGAAATCGACTTAAGCAAAGTAACAAGAGAAACCCATCTTAAAGGCATAATGGGATAAAAATGGTAAATCAGAAGAGTGCCAAATGGACTGAAGGTTGCAAAAGCTGGAATTGATGTACCAGATCGATGTTCGCTATCGCTTGTCACAGATGCACCTCTGCCTCGATTAAATTTCTTCGTAGGGATTCTTCTCATCTTCCAAGACAAGTTTCTCCATTATCTCTTTCGATTTTGGTTGCCCTTATTTAAAAGAATTCTAAAATGGTCCACTCATATATATTTGCTCAATCCGTATTCTTACTTCTGGCGCCGGCAATATGGTTGTTTCAGAAGAGTTTCTTCAAATAACGTGTACAGATTGCTTTTGGTGGAGCCGTATAGGTAAGTTTACGTTTAAATTTTACAATTCGACAAAGGATCAGCTCTAAACCATCAGCAAAGCGCACTTCTGATAGTTCGAATCTCTCAGAGCCACCATGAAACTCGAGTAAACACAGCGCCTATTTCGCCCAGTTCAATAAGATCTCTTCTAAAATCAAGTTCAAGTTCTCGTGAAAATATCTGCTACTTCTGTAGATTTGAAACCTGAGATCAAAAAGAAAATGGAAATGCGTGAGTTTAGTGAGGATTGCTATCCTAGTAGGACTTCCAATATCAGTTTGTGACGCAAAACCTCAACTAAGTCTGCTCTTTCTATAGCACCTTCCAAAGCATCAAGTTCTTTTTGTACAGACTTTCTCATTTCCTCGTTAATCTTTTGCTTGATCTCTCTCATTCGTCTCTGATATAATTCGTCCGCTTCTCCTCTAAGTCTCCAATAACG
>CAYVGZ010000065.1:0-7785 GCA_964450845.1 uncultured Candidatus Bathyarchaeia archaeon
GTTTAACGGCTATACATGTAACCCACGACCAATCTGAAGCCATGGCGATTTCAGATAGAATCGCGGTAATGAAGAAAGGAAAGGTCTTGCAGGTCGGAACCCCAGAGGAGCTTTACATGAACCCGGAAAGCGTGTTTGTGGCACACTTTATAGGAGAATCAAACTTCCTAGAAGGCTACGTTTCAAGCATAAGCGTTAAGGGGGCAATCGTAGAGCTCCGTGGCGAAGCAAAAGTTCAAACGGTTGATAAAAGCGCGAAAATTGGTGAAAGAGTGATTTTGGCCGTGAGACCAGAAACCTTCATTGTTGAAAAGGGAGTAAAGAATAGTAAAAACTCTTTTTTAGGCACGATAGAAAGAGTAACCTTTGAGGGAACAAACATGCGGTATGAGATCAGACTTGAAAATCAGGATTTGATAGTGATTGTTAAGCCTTCTTTAACTGAGGAATGGTTTAATATGGGGGAAAAGGTTACTGTGAGTTTTCCACTTGAAAGAGCTCATGTGTTTGCATATCCAAAAGCGGGATTGAGGGAGGAAATAGCTGTTGAGTGAACTGATAAGATGGTTTGAAAAGAGAAGGGAGACAAAAGCGTTAGCAACCATACAGCGACACCTAGCTTTGACAACTGGAATCGTTGATGATTTGGAAAAAGCAATAACGGCAGCAATAAAAAGCGAAGAGAAGGAAATGCACGTGTATATTGGAAGAGTGGCAAACAGCGAAAAAGAAGCAGACGCACTGCGGAGAAAAGTTATGGACGACGTTTCGAAAGGAGAGCTTTCACCAGTGGATAGGGCAGACTTAATGGATCTTGTGAAGAGACTAGATATGGTTGCAGATTGGAGCAGAGAATCCACACGTGTACTAGGAGCCATACCAATGGAACATGTGCCTCGATCAATCAAAGATGAATTTATAGAAATGGTTAAAAGCGTTAAAGAATGTGTAACTTCGCTTCAAAAATGTGTGAATAAAATGATGACGAAACCTGAAGAAGCTCTCAAAGCTGCGGACGATGTGGAACGAGAAGAAGAAAAAGTTGACGATATACACGAAAAAGCCAGAACGCTGCTTGGAAAGGAAGACTTACCTAAAGCCGGGGTAGCAGTTTTAGTAAGCCAACTCTTTGAAGCCATCGAAATGATTGCAGACGCATGCGAAGACACAGGTGACCAAGTGAGAGTTATAATGATTCGAAAATAAGGTGAATATGTATGGCGGAAACGAGAATCAACATAGCTGAATTGAAAAGTGAAGGAAGCGACCTAATTAAAGAGTTGACTGCGTTCTTAGAAGAAAAAACGAAGGCGGAAGTTGAAACAGCAACAGACATAATAACCGTAAAAGGTGAGGAGGCAAATGTTTCCAAAAAATATCTACGAGTGCTTCTAAGAAAATTTCTACACAAAAACGGACTAAGAGATTATTTCAGAGTAATAGGCAAAGAAGAAAACACTTTGATGGTTAAGGAAAAGAAAATTGCTGAAGAAGAATAGTCACTGTTTCTTTTTGAGCATCTTTCGTTTCTTTTTAGCGAGGTCTTCCTGAACTTTAAGTATGTAATGTCTTGCAATGTAAGCACTTTTGTAGGCGTCTAGCAACTTCTCGTTCACAACAAACTTATCAGCTTCGTTCAGCAAATTCTGCACATCCATTAACATTGAAACAGTTTCAATCTTGGGTTCTGGATTTGGCTTCCACCTCGATGGGTCTCTTTCGTTTTGGAATGTTATTGAAAATAGGAAGAGCGTGTATTCCAGTTCCGCTGCAACATGCCAGAGGCAACTAGCAAATGAGTCTTCATCTTTTTTGTTCAACGCCAAAATTGAATTTTCTAAGTGGGTTGTGGCGGATTTCAGACCCTTCAATATTTTTTCATTAATCGCCATTGTCTCAACCCGTTTTAGCTTCTCTCTTTAATAATAAAAATGATTCCCAACAAAATTAAAGCAGCGCCGAAAACGAAGAGGTATTGAGGTATTTCTTGGAATAGAACCATGCCTAAAAACGTTGCGCCAACGGGTTCAAGCAAAGCCATTGTTGCGGTTTCGAAGGATTTCAGGTTTGATAAAGAAGAAAAATAAAGTGTATGTGCTATTGCGGTTGGCAGTATGCCTAAGCCTACTAGTGGAAGGATAATTGCTGTTTCGGTTGGCAATGTTAGAATTTTGTTCGTGGCAGGTATGCTTAACACTCCTACAATAAGGGCTGTCAGCATGTAAATCGGAAACATCGTAGAAAAAATAGTCATTTGATTCCTAATTTTCCTACCATAATTAAGATAAAAAGATTCAACCAAAGCAGCCAAAACAGCTTCCAAATCGCCTTTTAAGCTTGGAGAAAAACCTTTCAAAAGAGTATTTGTATTTGTCGTTATGGTTTCAGTATAAGCAATAACGCCCACGCCTATGAATGATATTGTTAAGCCCAAAATTGCAAGACGAGATGGTTTAAGCTTGAAGATAAAACTTGAGATGAACATCGAGAAAATTGGAGTTGTGTTAACGAGGACTGTTGCATTTAGGATTGTTGTGTCTTTTACTGCGGATACGAAAAATATGAAGTGAAGGCTGAGAAAAAAACTGAGGATGAAAAGTTCTTTCAGATTTCTTCTAACAAGGTTAAGGTAAAACGGTTTTCCAAGAACTATCAACATAATAGCCAAGGCTAAGCAAGCGATTATTAACCGCCAGAAAGCTATGGAGAATGCATCCAAATTTTGCAGAAACCTTATGAAAATGGCTGCTGCTCCAAAGAGGACGCCGGCTGTTATACCTTCTGTCAAAGCCAGTCTTCTTGTTCTCACACGCATTCCAGATGCCCCTTTCTTTTTTCAATTGTCGTATTTACTATAAGTAAAGTTTTCAACTCCATCTATTGGAGGCATCAACCACAATCTACCTTTTCCGATAATTATTTGTTGTTGAACATTGAAAAAAATTCCCGCAAACAAATGAAATCTAGAAGAACTATTATAGAGGAAGAAACCATCATTTTAGTTTATGTCAGACAAGGTTCATTGTGCTCACATTCTCGTTAAAACGGAGCAAGAAGCTAAGGCTGTTTTAGAGCGTTTAAACAAAGGTGAAAAATTCACAAACATAGCCAGAGAAGTTTCACTTTGCCCTTCTGGAAAATATCCAAAAATTGAGAGGTAATCTGGCAACAGAAAGGCTTGAGAGAACAAAGAGGTTGAAAAGAGGGTAGACAATTGCGGTCTTTGTTGTTTAATTGACTATTTTTTGCCTTTAGTATGCTTTGTAGGGAGCGCAACCTGTTTTCTCTGTTTCCTTTTCATTTCCTTAGCTCTTTGCAATTGTCTATGCTGTTCCAAACCTGCAGCTTTCTCTTTCTTGCTTTTAGGCATATTTTAACCACCGAAAGGTATTATGGCATTATTGACATCCTTTAAAAACATTACTGCTATTTTCGGAGGTTGCAGAGAACTAATTGGCTTTAAAGAAACTGGTCAACATTTTTTAGCGTATTTAATGTTCAGAATATAGCAAAATTTAAGAAAGAAAAAGCTGAATGTATGTCCGAAAACAGTTTGTGTTTATTTTGGTTCGATTGCCTTAGAGATTTCGGTTTTCAGTGCAGTGTATCTTTGCCCGATTTCACCTTTTAGAATAACAATTTCTGAGTTAAGCCGCTGTCTTGATTCCGTGGCCAAATCCTGAGATTTCAATATATCTTTCTCTACTTTTTCCAAGTCGTTTTCTGCGGAGCGTCTCATCTCCTCCGTCTTCTTCAGTGCATCCAGCTTGATTTTTTCTATTTTCGCGAAGTCGTTTTTGATGTCTTTTTCAGTCTTGAGTATCTTTTCTTTTATTTTGCTTACTTTATCTGTATATTCACGTTCAGAAGGCCCACCCATTTCTAGACACCCTAGCATTAATCTTTCTTTAATGCTTAATAATTTTTGTTATTCACCAATCAGTAAAGTTGCTCGTTAGTAAAGGAGAATAACGCAGAGCAACAGACTCTAATTAGAAACTTTTGATAGACAAACAAAAATCAATAAAAATCCATAACATAACAACAGTAACAGCGTTGAGTAGTGATTCATCAACAGAAAAATTGGAAGGAACTAAAAGGCTAAGAAGAGATGAGCTCTGAGCACAAAGTGTCCACTAGAAAAAGCCTTGTCTGGATTTTGGGCGAGTGGGCTAGAAAATTGATTGGGCTTTTGTATAATGCCTAGAAGAATTTGCGTTTCTTCTTTTCACTTGGTTTCTTATCTTCGACTTCTTCGGGAGCCGTAACAGAATCATCAAGTGCTGTCACTGTAACAGTCTCTTCTTCTGGCTCTTCTGGCATTGCTTTCTCAGCTTCTGGGGCCACTTCCTCTGTCGGCTCGGGGGTCTCATCCCATTCTGATACGATTTCCTTTGCTGGTTTAGGAGTTTCCGGTATCTGGGAGGTTTTCTTTAACCTCTCTTCCAGTTCATTTATCTTGGATTCCAGATCAGATATGGCTTCTCTTGCTGCTTTGTTGCTGTTCTTCAAGTCTTCAACTGCAATTTTTTCCTCAAGCACTTTAACCCTTTCTTCCAAGTTCTTCTGGTTGTCTTTCAAAGAACATGATTCTTCCTCTAGCTTAGCCCGCTTATTTTGTAGTTCTTCAAGTTCTTTTGATGTACTCAAATTACATCATCAAAGCCTACAATGTAACTCAAAAATAACTAGTTTATGAAAGCAGAATCTATATACAAGATAAGTGTCAATTAGCTTTAGAAACCAAGATTTCAAGAAGACAGAATACATGCGGCTCAGCGTGCACGTTTTCATTTTGTATCGATTTTTGATATATGTCGATGGCTGAAGGAACTGATTTATTAAGATATACGATACCTATTTAGGGGAACCTATGAATGAGTTGGAAAATAAATGAAGATATTCTCAATTCAAGAAGAACCGAGCTAATCAAAGTCCACTTGCTAATGCTTATGTATCAGCTTCGCAGGGTCATTTAGGCATCTCTGAAAATTAGCATGCATCAACTTTCGTTTCAGACTTCTATTTCTGATTCACAATTAAGAAAAGATACTAGAAATTTTTTGTCAACTTAAATTGGAGAGGTCTGAAACCTCTCAGCTGTACGACGGGTCGGACAACGTCTTAATGCTTTGAGATCTCAAACCCTCTCCAAAGTAATACTTCAAGAGAACTTGATATTAACGGTTATCTAAATAATGCTGAGAAAACCGATAGGCTTGAGGGTGTCACAGTTTACTTTTTTCTCCATAGCCGAAGGGGTTCAAGTATCGCTTAGGTTTCGATACAGCTCATATTACTTAAAAAATCTCTTCTGCGGACAGTGACCTCGAGCGAAAGGCATGTCAGAGTTGATTCAGAATCGATAAAGGTTTCCTACGCTATTCCATACGAAAGCTTTGGGTAGTGCTCTGGCGATTGCGAAAGTGCCTTTCCATCCTGTGCAATGTGAAGGCGCAACCAAAGCTGGCTTAAGTTCTTTCAGTTTCCCTACTGTTTTATCTATCACCTGCTCGTATTCTTTTCCAGCAAGGTGAAAGCCTCCCAATATAGCGCAGATAGTGCCCGTTCTCGTAAGTTCTTTGGCGTATAGCACTGTGTTAATGATGCCTGCGTGTGCACAACCTGATAGGATGACTAAACCTTTTTGCTTAACGTTGATTATAAGTGCACGATCATCCCGTATCCATGGGTCTGTATGCCATTTGCCATTTATGAGGACTCTATGTCGTGGGTATCCTTTTTCAAAGCTTGTTTTTCGAGGAATTTCGCCCGTGATAAGCATCAGATTATTGGCTATGAGGTATGGCTGTTTAGTCTTGATGTAACTTGCTGGTTTCACATCTTTTTCTGCTGGGAAATCTGGATACTTCCTTACAGTTCCATCGGGGTTGGCTACGCCTCTGGTTTTAAGCATGTCTTCATGTATGATGATAGGCAAGTTGCCTTTTTTTATGGCTTTGACTGTGGCTGTTAATCCGCCAAAATGGTCATAATGTCCGTGGGAAAGAACTATGTATTCTATTTCGGCGAGGTTTACTCCCATTCGTTTTGTGTTTGTTACTACCCCATTAGGACTGCCGCCTACATCAAATAGTATGCTGTGAAATTTGTTTCCATCAAAGACACGGACAAGCATTGAAAATCCATGTTCAGCCATTGGAAGGCGAAAATGCTTCTCAATCCACTCGCGATTCATCCGTTCTTTTATCCATTCTCTGACGTTCTGGACTTCTTCTCTTCCGACTGTGGATAGAAAATCCACAGAGTTGTCCATTAAACTGATTATTTCTACACTCTCAACTTCTTTGAGGGATTGATTCAGAGATTTTCTGACACCGTCACTCATATGCCTATCCTCTCCCTCAAAGTGTTCCTCTATAATGGATTGTTGCTGGGCATCCGACACATTTTTCGTTTATGTATCGTGTGCAAGGTCTACAATCGACATTGCATGGGGCGATGTCCATTTCTTTGTGAGTGAGATGTTCTCTCACTGCAAGGAATGGTGAGAAATGAATGTCGCCTATAGGGTAGAATTCTGATCTGCGTATGCCTGCACTACTTCGTAAGGAGCATTTTTCCACGGATATGCTTTCAAGGGTATCTTGGTTTTCGGCGACGACTAGGGCGATTAGGTTGTATCCTCCTATTGATTTGAAGATGTGGATCACTCTGGGACAGTCTTTAAATCGTTCGAGCAGGTTTTGCATTGCTTCAGCACTTTCCATTTCAAGTAAAACTATTGCAGGGAAGAGTTTAAAGAAGAAGGGATTTAGCGATGCTGATATTTGGATGGCGCCTTGCTGAAGGAGCTTCCGCAATCTTTTTTTGACTCCCATACTTGTGAAGCCGACATTTTTAGCTAGCTCTTCTAAAGTTGCTCTCCCATCCAGCTGAAGTTGAGCGATTATCTTTCTGTCAATATGGTCCAAAGCTTGGTCCTCTGTTTATTTTCTAAACAAAAAGTATTAATATAGTTTGTGTATTAAACTACCTTTCCAAACCACGATGAAAAGAACACGCAAATACGATAAGAGAGGATAAGCATGAATGAAGAAAACAAAGAAAAACACGATTCTCACTCAAAGACTAATGAACACACTGACCCAAGAAAAGAGAGATATGAAGAAGAACAGAGGCTCAAAATCAGGATGGGTAAGATCAAGCGTAAGATAGCAGTTATAAGCGGTAAAGGTGGCGTAGGCAAAAGCACCGTGACAGTGAACCTAGCCATGGCTTTTGCAATGCATGGATATGCGAATCGAGTTGGCATCCTTGACGCCGACATAACCGGCCCATGCGTGCCCAAAATGCTCGGCTTACACGGGCAGAGGCTTCAGGCCAGTCCAGCTGGCATATTTCCAGCGTTAGGTCCTTTGGGAATCAAGGTGGTATCTATGGACTTTCTGCTTCCAAGCGAAGAATCACCAGTCATTTGGCGCGGTCCTCTAAAGATGAAGGCGATCAGCCAGTTTTTATCGGACATCGTTTGGGGAGAACTTGAATTTCTTTTTATAGATCTTCCGCCGGGAACTGGCGATGAGCCGCTGAGTTTAATGCAGCTTATCCCCGAAATGGATGGGGTGGTGATAGTCACCATCGCTTCAGAGGTTTCGCAGATAGTGGTTAAGAAGGCGGTGACCTTCTCTAAGAAGTTGGGCATCCCCGTCATCGGTGTTATCGAAAACATGAGCGGCTTCATCTGCCCAAAATGTGGAGCGGAAATTGACATTTTCAAGGTTGGAGGAGGAAAAAAGATAGCTGAAGATTTGTCTGTTCCTT
>CAYVGZ010000066.1:0-5906 GCA_964450845.1 uncultured Candidatus Bathyarchaeia archaeon
ACCCTAAGCTGGATGGAGATGCAAAGATTAATCGAGCATCTAGCATTGGCGAAAACGGTTAAACAATTGGGCATAAGAGATGCTAATGCCGTGCGGCTTGCTCACATGCTTGTATGCGAGACTGTAAGGCGACGAAACTTCATAGACATTTTCATAAACAACGCTCTTAAACCCGAATTCATCAGCGAATTTAATCTTGGAGTTCAAGCGTTTCTGCGGCTTTACGTTTACCAAACACGAATAGCCAAAGACTGGTCCAAAATCGACATCGAAGAAGCTGAAAGCATTGCTAAGCTTGCCCGCTCCATTCTGGGATGGGGGACTCTTCGAAAAGTTGAGCACGTGTTAGGCGTATTACTAATGCAAAAACCAGCAATAATCCTTGAAGGAGTAAGCGACGAAGAAAGAATTGGGCTTTTGACTTTTCATCCAGCATGGTTTGTAAAATATTGCTTCAACCTATTTGGAAGAAGAGAAGCCATAACCATGCTAGAGGCGAATATGCAGCCGCCGCCAACCTACGTGAGGCTAAACACGCTTAAGGCGGACGAAGATGAAATTCTGGAGAAACTTGCAGAAGACGGAATCAAAGTTGAAAAGGTTGAAGAATTAAAGTACGCGTACAAGGTTATAGGCACGAAGCAGCCATTAACTAAAACGAAAAGCTTCTTGGAAAGTCTATTTCACATTCAAGACAAGGCAAGCTGTTTCGCTGCAGAAGCAACAGACCCAAAGCTTGGAATGACGGTTTTGGATGTTTGTGCTGCGCCTGGAGCGAAAACCACATATTTGGCGCAGCTGATGCAAAATCGCGGCGCAATTTATTCCATAGATTATTCAAAGCGTAGAATTGCTATCTGGAAAAGCGAAGTTGAACGCATGGGCGTGGAAATCGCTGTTCCAATAATTGCCGACGCGTGCAAACCATTTCCTTTGACTACACAAGCAGACGTTGTAGTTTTAGACCCGCCTTGTACAAGCACAGGAGCTTTTGGAAAATTGCCATCAGCCAAGTGGAGGCTTACGAGACGTTCCATTGATAGAATGGCTGATATTCAGTGGTTGATGATGAACAGTTGCGCCGAAAACGTGAAGCTTGGAGGAAGCCTCATCTACTCAACATGTAGCATAATTATCGAAGAAAACGAAATGCTTATTGAGCGTTTTCTTAAATGGCATCCAGAATTTTCATTGACTGAGATAACGCCGAAAATAGGCTTGCCAGGTTTAAGGGGAATGGAAGAATGTCGAAGGCTTTATCCGCACGTTCACCAGTGTAACGGATTTTTCATTGCCAAACTGTTAAAAAGCAAAATATAAAAAGAAGCATCGAGAGCTAGAGCGCCTGATTTTTCATTGTACTATTTTTTACTTATTTTCGTTTTGCCCCATCTTTCCGAGATTTTTTCAGGCAGCAGAGGATTTCGAAAATTGTTTTTGCACCTTGAATCGCTGATGTTCCATTGTCATAGTTTGGCGCAATCTCAACGACATCAAAACCTACCACACATTTATTGCATACACCATATAAAATGTCAAACAACGTATGCGTTTCAATTCCTTCTGGTTCTGGGTTCTGCACTGCAGGGGCATAAGCCGGGTCAAGAACATCCATATCTATGGATAAATAGATGTTTTTGTATTTCGCCAATTTTTCTCTTAACTGCTTAGCAATTTTCTCGCTTCCTTCTCTTCTGATTTGTTGCGTTGTGAAAAATTCTACTCCAGCCTTTTTTGCATAGGCTAATTCTTCTTTGCAGATTGCCCTTGTGCCCACCTCTATAATTTTCGCCGGTTTCATTTGTTCGTTTATTCTGCGCATGAACGTCGTGTGGGAAAGTTTCAAGCCCATAAACTCATTACGTAAGTCAAGGTGTGCATCAAAACTTACTATCGCTGTCTTTGAGGCTTTGTCCCCTAAGGCTTTTACAACGCCCAACGTGATCGTGTGCTCTCCGCCAATGGTTACTGGAGTTTTTCCAGTTTCAAAAATGTCTTTGATTACCATCTCAATTCTTTCCAGAGTTTTTTCCGTGCCAGTTGATATGTGTAAATCGCCCAAATCATGCAGTTTCAGGTCTTCAACATCTATGCCTGTGCGAAAACTGTACGTTTCTATGTTAAGCGATGCTTGCCGAATTGCGTTTGGCCCGAATCTTGCTCCGGTCCTGTATGTGCTTGTAACGTCGAATGGGACTCCCAAAATTATGTAGTCTGCTTTTTCAAAGGGTTTTTCGAAGCCGCTGAAAACGTTTGACTGGGATACAAAAAGTTTATGATAGCTCATTGCCTTTTTTCCCTTCTTAGTGTGCTTATTCATGCTGCTGGTTCTAAACTTTTTCGTTGCTCTAACTTCAAAGGAATTGGTTAATTCAGGCTCTGGCACTTTCAGAGAACAAACCAGCCATAAAACAATATGCAAAGTCCAGTTTCAGAATCCATGAATATGAAATGGCAAAGGTTTTTGAAACATTAAATTTATTAACGTTGCTGTTAAATCCATTAAGAAGGCGACTAAAGATGTCACTTGGATCTAAACTGAAAATCGAAAGTAAAGGAATGTTCGCAGCCTTTGTTTTTTACGCGGTTGTTGGGATAATCTGTTTTGTTGTTTTGGCTATGGATCTTCGCTTGGTTCACATTGGCATAATTGGGATTTTCAGCTTGATAACCGCTTATGGCTTGTTCAAAAAGCGAGTTTGGACAATTTGGTTAGTTGTCATGTTATTCTTTATTGCTACAATATTCTCAGCATACAACCTTTACTACTTTTTAGGAAAAGACCTAATTCTCGACGTAAGCATGACTGCATATCTCATTTTAACATGGGTTTTCACAGCCTATACAGCGGCAAAGAGAAAGACTCTGGAAAGCTAAACTGATGAATGTGCTCTTTATTTGATTATTGTATTCGCCACAAAAACTCGTTCTACATTTTGACATTGCCTAACGTTTAAAAAGTCGCACTATAACTTCCTCGTTTACGTCAATGTATTGCTGGTTTTCCGCTATTTCAACAAATCCGTCAGCCTTTGCAAGAGTTGTTATAGCCCCTGAAAGCCCGGTCGGAACTGGTTCAACAACCAGCCGATTTGACTTGCCACGGTTTAGCCTAACCGTAATAAACGTTCGTCTACCCTTCGCCGGAAAAATCCTCATAGCCATAAAAGCCTTAACACTCAAATTTTTCTCTGCTTTTTTCCCAGCCATACGCTCAATTATTGGACGTGCAAGCAGATGGAAAACTAGCAACGCTGAAGTTGGATGGCCTGGAAGCGAAAAAATCAGTTTCTTATCTATTAACGCAACTGTTGTTGGCTTTCCGGGTTTAATCGCAATTCCACAGACAACAACACCAGGCTTTCCAAGCGAATCCAAAGCCCTTGGCATAACATCTTTCGGACCCACCGAAACCCCGCCAGAAGTCACAACCATGTCTGCGGACGCCAACGCTTGCCTTAGCGCTTTCTGTAGTTTACTCATGTCGTCAGGAAAAACGCCCAAGTATATGGGTTTTCCACCACTTTCCAGAACCGCAGCAGTCAAACTGTAAGCGTTTATGTCATAAATTTTTCCCGGAGGAAGCCTTTCTCCTAGCTCGGTTACTTCTGCGCCTGTTGAAAGGACCGCCACATGCGGAATCGCATAAACATTGACTTTTGCCATACCCAATGCAGCTAAAACGCCGATTTCGCGTGAACCCAATAACTGCCCCGCTTCTAGAATTTTTTCGCCTTTCTTGATGTCTGCTCCGGCTTTCATAATATTTTCATCTTTTGCTACGGCACTGTAAACGTAAAGGTTATTGTCTTTTCGTTCTGTATTTTCAACCATGATAACCGCGTCTGCGCCTTCTGGTATTGGTGCCCCAGTAACAATTTCAGCTGCCGTGCCACGCGTAACTTCTATTCTTGTCGGTTCCCCCACGTTCACTGTGCCACAAAGCTTCAGTTTTGCAGGCTTGTTTTCGTCCGCGCCGAAAGTGTCTACGGCTTTTACTGCATATCCATCGACAGTTGAGCGATTAAAAGGTGGAATATCTATTTTGGCGGTTGCGTCCTTTGCGAGAACACGGTTGTGGGCTTCTAAAAGCACAATTTCTTCAACACCTAAAACTTTGGGTTTAAAATGTTGGTGAATAACTTGCTGGGCTTCGTCAAGTGTGAGAAGATTCCTAAACATTCTCATCAACCACTTCAACATTGTCAAACAAGCAAACTGGAATTACTTCTCCCTCTTCCAAGCCTTCCCTATTTTCTTGAACGACAACATAACCATTAGCCCTCGTCATTGTCGAAATTATGCCCGACCCAAGGGTGCTTATTGGCTCCGCAAAAAATTCTCCATTGCGTTGTAAAACACGGACGCGGATGAATGTTTTTCTTCCAAGGACAGTGCTGACTCTCTTCGTTATTTTTGCTTTAACTGTGGGTCTACGCTCTTCTTTTTCAAGTCCAAGCATTCTACATATTAATGGTCTAGCGAAAACCTCAAATCCAATCATTGCCGCCACAGGATTACCTGAAAGAATAATCACTGGCTTTCCATTCACAATGGCAAGAGCTGATGGCATAGCTGGACGCATAGCCACGCCATGAACAATAACGCCTGGTTTTCCAATTTTGTTAACAACTTCTGGGACAAGGTCTGAAACTCCAACACTTGTTCCACCAGTAGTCATTATCACATCAGCCATTTTAAAGCCTGTTTCGAGTTTTCCCAGAATCTTGTCCTCATCGTCTTTTACAATGCCCAAATCTACAGGCTCAGCGTCCAATTCACGGCATAAAGCCGAGAGAACAAGCCTATTGACCTCGAAAATTTGGCCTTCTTCTGGTTTGCCGCCTATTTCTACGAGTTCGTTTCCTGTGGCTAAAATGGCGATTTTAGGTCGTTCAGCAACCTTAACCTCCGTGATTCCTAAGGCGGCTATTAATCCTAAATGTTGAGGTTTTAAGCGAGTTCCAGCTTTTACAGCAGCCTCTCCCTTTTGAATGTCTTCACCTTTTTTAGAAATGTTCTCACCCGGCGTTACCGCAGCCCCCACTTCAATTTTGCTGTCAATTCGATTGACGTTTTCAAGCATTACAACGGCGTTTGCACCTTTCGGAATAGGGTTTCCTGTCCACACTTTTTTTGCCTGTTTTTTGCCTACTTCCTTTCCGTCGATAATTCTGAGAGTTTTTGGTTTAAACAGCGATGCCTCAAAAGTATCTTCAGCTTCAACAGCATATCCGTCTACCGCAGACCTGTCAAACCCTGGTATGTCCTCTATTGCAATGATATCTTCTGCTAAAACTCTGTTTAGAGCTTCCTGCAAAGAAATAGTAACAAAGTTTAATCTTTCAATTTTTAAATTGTCAAAAAGCATTTGTAATGCGTTTTCTATTGATGTGAGTTTTTGGAATCCTTTTAGCCGCACCAAAAAGGGACACCTATAAACAGCACTACGAAATGCATACAAAAAGGTATCGCATCAAACCATTAAATATTACTTGTTGCAAATTCTGCCAATAAGGGGCTTAAATGAGTGAAAAGTTAAAAGATTTTAAGGCAGAAATATGGAAACGCTTCAAAGATTATCCACATGTATTCTTAGCATCCCAAGGAAACAACCAACCTAGAGTTAGACCCGTAACCCCCGTCAACTTTGATCAACGATTCTGGATCCTTACGGAAACTCGCAGTGCAAAGGTCAAGCAAATACGCGAAAATCCAAAGATAGAATTCTGCCTGTTATTTGAGGAAGGAGTGTATCACGACTACATAAGAGCTGCTGGACTTGCCAAAATTATTAAGGATAAAGAAATAAAGGGTAAAGTGGCGAGGCATTGTGACTTTTTCACTGAACACTGGAAAAGTCTTGATGACCCGAATTATACTTTACTAGAATTAAAACTCAAAGA
>CAYVGZ010000066.1:6006-7746 GCA_964450845.1 uncultured Candidatus Bathyarchaeia archaeon
TCTAGGATTGGGCTTTCGCTTATAATAACGGGTTCCAGCTTGAATTCGGCTATAACTTTTGCAAGCATCGTGAAATCTGGTCCGTAATCCGCTTCGCCAATTGTATGATGACGCTTTTCACCCTTATTCGTAAATTCAACCTTTGAAAAGTGGCAATGCATGTTTTTAACTGCTTTTGTTCCAAGTTGATTTTCAATTTCCACAATAACTCTGCGAAAATCATCAACCGTTTTGAAACGCCCTTCATCTCTTGCGTGCAAATGTGCCCAATCAATTACAAGCTGTGTTTGTTCAACTTCTTCACATAAACTTAAAACTTCATCTAGGCTTCCAAGCTGGGAAGGCTTACCCATTGTTTCTGGTCCAATCTTAACATTTTTGATTCCTAACGCCTTCATAGCCTCAACAACCTCTTTTAGGGCTTCTAGACACTTGGCGAAGGCTTCCTTTTTTGATCTTTTACCGTAGAATCCCGAATGAAAAACCACGACGTATGCTTTCATCCATTCTGCTGCGGTTACGCATGCGATTAGGCGTTGTTTGCTTGCTTCGATTATGTCCTTTCTACCGCAGAAATTCAGGAAATAAGAGCCATGGAGACTAACCCAGATGTCGTTTTCTTTGGCTTTTAAACCGAGTTTTTCAGCATCTTCCCTTTTTATCTGCGGTTTTGCACCCCAACGAACCGCTTGATACTCAAAGGCGTCAAGACCTTCCTCTCTTAAAAGACTGGGAACATCTGTTAAGGCGGCTTTGATTGCTTTGAACCATGGGGGAACGCCAGCTGGACCAAATCTGGGGCGGTCAGCCATTAAAGTTCCCTTAGCTTCTTCTGCTTTTCTTGTATCGATAACCTTTTCGCATACGCTCTCCATAAAATAAGGCTGCTAGAGCGGAAACCCAAGCCGCAACGTTTTGGAAAAACAAGTATTTTCCAGCATTGTCTGAATCAACCAAGGGCTTAATTATGGTTCCAAGACTTAAAGCAAAGTTTCTGAAGCCTAGCGCAGCCGATAATAGAGCATTGTTTATGGGTGAAAAAATCCCGCCAATAGGCGCCAAAGCCTCTGCAGTGCCTTTCACAAAGTTAAGTAGTGAAGAATTGTTTTGGTAGCCGTCTGATATTATTTGGTAAATTAGTTTAGGATACGCTAGAAGGGAAATTATGAGAATGAATACTGAAAAAACTAGGAATACCGTTAAAGCGCTTTTTATGGTGGCTCTTGCGAAATGTATTTTTTTCCAGATATATGCAACACCCCTAATTCTTAATAACCCTGCCTCTATTTTGCCAAAGAAATTCTTTATGGCATGGTTTATTTTTGACATCAGCTTCTGAGCTTCTTTTGACTTTTCTTTCATTCCTTTAGAAACTAGTCCGCCTTTTTCTCTACCCACTTCATAAGGTTTTACAGCAGCATGTCTTGTTAAATATGTCCAGCTGAACAGAAGCGTGATTATAACAGCTACAGGGACTAAATGAAATAACGGGCTAATCGATATAGTTATGATCCAATCAGTTCCGGGAAACTGAATACTCCATTGCAGCAATGCCGTATCTTTAACGCCGAGGTTTATGGCGTAGAGAACAATGAAATACTCAGTTAACGCTGCTATGATTAGAAATAGAATTATTGCCGCGAATCCTTTCAGCGTTGTCCAGCGGATCATTAGACGTTTTGGAGGTTCCTGGATTGACAAATGTTTCACCCTTTGGCTTTATGCTTTTTACGTTTATTT
>CAYVGZ010000067.1:0-7607 GCA_964450845.1 uncultured Candidatus Bathyarchaeia archaeon
CTGTATATGCCAAGAAGGCTACCAGAAAAGACAAGGAATGCACCAAGAAAACCGAGGAGATATGGAAGTCAAAGGAGATTCCGTCCGAGTAGACCATTTTTCCAATCAGCTCCAGTGAGAGAAAATCAAGAACTAGAAGTTGTCATCGCCGACATCGGAAGCAGAGGCGATGGTATAGCTAGAATACAAAGCTACATGATTTTTGTTCCCAGAAGCAAAATAGGAGAACGCGTTAAAGTCAGAATTGTTTCAGTGCGCGAAAAATTCGCTGTAGCAGAAAAAATAGCTTGAACGGTGGACGAAAATTGAAGATAAGAGAATTGCGAAATGGAATGAAGAATGTCAATGTGCAAGCCAAAGTCGTAGAGAAATCTGAAGCTCGCGAAGTCCTATCTAGATTTAAGGATGAAACATACAGAGTAGCCAATGCAATCATCGCAGACGAAACAGGCTCTATAAAATTGACATTGTGGAATGAGCAAATCAACAAAGTGAATGTCAATGACACAGTCAAAGTGGAAAACGGCTACGTAACAAGCTTCAGAGGAGAAATACAGCTAAACATAGGGAAATACGGAAATCTCACAGTTGAATAAACGCGGATTGGAATTTTCATAATGAGATGAGAGGTGAAACGTATGGAAGAAAGAAGAAGCTTCGGCCAAAGAAGAGGATTCAGAGGAAGAGGCGGAGGAAGATTTCCACCAAAACCCGTAGAAATGGGAAAAGAATACGAAGTTGACGTTCAAGAAACAAGCCGCAGAGGAGAAGGCATAGCCCGAATACAAGGCTTAGTGACTTTTATACCGAACACGAAGCCAGGCGACCATGTCAAAATAAAAATAACGAGAATAAGCAGAAGGTTTGCAGAAGCCGAAGTTGTTGAAAAGGGAGAAGCTGAAGCAGAAACAGAAGAAGAGGAAGAAGAATAGCCAGATAAAATAGAGCAAAATACTTCAATTTTTGAATACTTTTATTTCTTTTTGAAAAAGAGCCAATTCTTTTGATCTTTAAATCTCACCAATACATAAGTGCCTTTGAGCCTGTTGCCATTGATATCTACAATAAGTTTGTCTTCTTTTCTATCTATTAACTTGTAAGTGCCACTATCCCAAATTTCCACAGTGCCAGCACCGTACTCGCCTTCTGGAATTGTACCTTCAAAACTTGCGTATTCAACTGGGTGATCTTCCACTTGCACAGCCAGCCTTCGAACACCTAGGGCTAATGGCGGCTCTTTAGGAATTGCCCAACTTTTTAATACTCCATCCATCTCCAAGCGCAGGTCGTAATGCAGATGGGTGGCAGCATGTTTCTGAATTACATAGATATTTCCTTCACTCATTCCTAACTCACCTTTTGGTTCAACTGTTTCTCTAAAGTTTCTCTTACTCCAATATTTTTTTAGACTCAATTTTCAGATTCTATCCTAAACTTCTATTAAGAAACCTTTAATTTAGATTTCTATAAAAACGTTCTACTGAAAGGTGAGTCGATTGAGTAAAACCGTAATGAAGTTATGTTTCGACATTAGAGGACAAACAGCAATTGTGACAGGAGCTTCTGGCGGTTTAGGTGTTACATTTGCTGAAACGTTAGCCGAACAGGGTGTAAACCTCGTAATTGCTGCAAGAAGATATGAAAAACTTGTCAAAGTAGCCGAAGACATATCCAGTAAATATGGCATTACAGTGGTTCCTGTTCAAACAGATGTAAGTCAAGAGGAACAAGTAATCAACATGATGAAAACAGCCATAGAAAAATTCGGATCCATAGAAATACTAGTTAACAACGCAGGAACTGCAAGCTTAAGTCCATCCGTTGATATGACCCTTGAAGAATGGAAAAAAGTGATAGACGTCAACTTGACAGGTGTCTTTTTATGTGCAAGAACCGCGGCACGTGAAATGATTAAGAAAAAATATGGCAAAATAGTGAACATTGCCTCCATTTACGGAGCTGTAGGCGACATATTTCCCACAGCACCCTACTACGCTTCGAAAGGGGCAGTCATAAACCTAACAAGAGCTCTAGCCATTGAATGGGCATCTCACAAAATAAACGTGAACGCTATTGCGCCTGGATTTTTCCCAAGTGAAATGACGGAAACCGTTTTTCGAGACGAAAAGACATTGAAATATATCCTTTCAAGAACGCCTTTGGGAAGAACGGGAGAACCATTAGACCTAAAGGCAGCACTAACATACCTGGCTTCTCCAGCATCCAACTACGTCACTGGGCAAACACTTTTCGTTGACGGTGGATGGACAGCGGCATGATTTTGCTTTTATGATGTCTTTAACTCTTCGAAAAATTCGCTGATATCAGCCAGAGACGCGCCAGTCTCGTCGCTAATCTTTTGTTTTGCAGGCGGGTTGCTAAGGTAGAAGGGTATTCTTTTAGAGATACGTTCTTGGAAGGTTGATGTAAACTCGTTTTTATAGAAAATACCGATGGGAATTCTGTCGCCCCATTCTTGAGCCTTTTCAATTGCAACTATCTTTTTCGAAAGATCTTCAGCAGAATCATGCACGAGAGGGTCGTAACCAATTTCATCTAACTTGTAAAGCCTAGACTGTGGTTTACCCGTTTTCGGGTCAACTCTGTCCTCTCCAGCGTACCATTCTTTTGTGTTTATGTTATTGTACGTTGGACATGGTTGCAATATGTCCACGAAGGCTAAACCCTTGTGTTGGATTGCCTGCTTTATTATCTCTTTCAGATGCCTTGTATCATAAGCGTAAGCCCTTGCAACAAATGTATAACCAGCTATAAGAGCCAATGCGATTGGATTTACTGCCTCGTTGATGTTTGGTTTGGGAAGAGATTTTGTTTTTAAACCCAGTTGTAATGTGGGTGAGGCTTGTCCCTTTGTCAGTCCATAAACAGCATTGTCATGAATCAAGTAAGCCATATCCACATTTCTTCTTCCAGCGTTCACAAAATGTCCAGCGCCTATGCCTAAGCCGTCTCCGTCTCCTCCTATGGCTATTACTTCCAATTTTGGGTTAGCTATTTTGATTCCTTGGGCGAAGGGTAAGGGTCTGCCATGAAGAGTGTGCACTCCATAGGTTTTAACAAAATGTGGCGGTTTGCCAGAACAGCCTATCCCAGAAACCAGCACAACATTGTAAGGTTCAAGTTCAAGCTCAGCAAGCGCCATCTGTAAGGCTGCAAGTATGCCAAAGTTTCCGCATCCAGGGCACCAGTCTACGAAAACGTCTGTCTTGAAATCTGACATTTTAAGAGCCATATGTTAACACCTGCCTTTTAGGAGCCTTATCAAGCACAATAAGCTTTATCGCATCGTACACTTCGGTGGTTGTCATCGGTCGCCCATTCCACTTCAGAATGTAGAATCCCATCGGAATGCCTGTTTTCTCTCTTATTATTCCTCCAAGCTGTCCTGAATAATTCATTTCAACATCGATTATTTTCTCAGCATTCTTAAGGGCATTAGTTAGGTACTCTTTTGGAAGCGGATGCACCATGCGGACTTGTATAAACCCCAAACTGAAACCCTCATTGGCTAATCCATTCAGAGCCTCAAGAATAGCGCCTTTCGGCGAACCCCAACTTACAATCAAGTTTTTAGCGTTTTTATCCCCAAAAAAGTTGACTTTCTCTTCAATAGGCACATCCTTTTCAATTACTTCAAGCTTTTTCATTCTCTTTTCCACCATCATCGTTCTATTGGAAGATTCCTCGCTTATGTGACCGAACTCATTATGCTCATCGCCAGTATACCAGTGGATGCCGTTTTTTGTGCCAAGTAAAACCCTTGGAGAAATGCCGCTTTCTGTGAACTTGAATCGTTTGTACTCGCCTTGAGGCTTGGTTTCATCCAGAATGTCGCCACGCTGAATTTTGAACTGACTAGAGTCAAAGAAAGCGTAGGTTTGAGAACTATTGCCAAGTGCCTTGTCCACTAGGTGGATTACTGGTAATTGATATTTTTCGGCATAGTTAAATGCAGATGCGGCATCGTAGAAACACTCTCGAATATCGCCAGATGCAAGCACAATACGCGCAAATTCACCGTGACCAGCATGAATGGCAAATCTCAAGTCATCTTGCCCGTGCCGCGTTGGCAAGCCTGTGGATGGAGCACCTCTCTGGTAATATGTAATTACTGTGGGCACTTCACTGTTTCCAGCCCAAGCCAAGCCTTCAACCATTAGGGAAAAGCCAGGTCCAGACGTTGAAGTTGCCGCTCTAGAGCCGGTTAAAACTGCACCCGAAGCCATGTTTATGGCAGCGATTTCATCCTCTGTCTGAATAACAACTATGGAACCCTTTCCATCACCAGCTTTTATCTTCAAAATTTCATGCGCTTCCAAATATTCGCTTTCATCTGCAGCGGGGGTTATTGGATAATAAGTTTGAACTCGACATCCGCCTAAGACTTTACCTAATGCAACCGCCTGATTCCCAGAGAGAAAAATTCTTTTCTCACTAACGTCGATTTTTTGGAGTTTATGTCCAAAGTTGTTGGGGAAGTTCTCTTTAGCGTAGTTGTAAGCCATTTCAAAAGCCAAAATGTTCATGTCAACAATTTTGGGTTTTTCTGCGAAAAATGTCGTGATAGCGTTTTCAACGAGAGTTTCATCATAATTGAGCAGACCGAAGGAAACGCCTATTGTTAAGACGTTTATCATTCGGGTAACTCTACTCAACTGCTCTATTCCTAACTTGTCTGCGATTTGTTTTAGTAGGTTCATGTAGGAAATCTGAAAAACACGGATACCAGCTTTTTCGGCTTCAGCAAGTAAGTCGCCTAAATTATCGCCTAAACCTTTTTTGTCTAAATATTGTCGAAGTTCATTTTTGAATTCATTTGGCAATGTTGGTATGTTAAAGATTTTTGTGCCAACTTGCTCCTTATCAACTATTACCCCACCACCAGAAACTACCTCAGCTATGTGCCTGACAACAGTTTCAGCGTCGAAAGCTGCAAGCAAATCTACATTATTTACGTTAGCTGAGATCTCTCGGCTTGAGATTCGCAGATGAAAATAGCTATGTAATCCCTTAATGTTCGAATGATATTCTCTTCTTCCATAAACATACAGCCCACCGTAACCGCATGCCCTTCCAAAAATGTTCGCAGCAGTGTCTACACCGCTTCCTTGCGGTCCGCCTGCCATCCAGTTAACTTCTTTCATTGCCAATTCGTTTCACCAAGTAAACACTTAAGGAAAAAGGATGGTTTTTCATCCGCCAGTTGCTTTATCGTTACCGATGCAACACTCGCAACCTTCAGATTCGCCACAATATGGGCATACGCATTTGCAGTCATCAATGGGATAACCGCATCTTTCACAAACGGGCTCCTCTTTTTTCAGATTCATCCTCTATTTCCCTTATCTATTTATTTTCCTCGAGAAATTAAGTTTTTTGCAAAAGAAGAAAAAAGAAAATTAGAATGGAGAGAAACATGGATTTTAAGAAATTTCTATCGCTGAAATATTCTGAGATTTTTTACCTTAAATCTTCAATTAGCGTTGTGAACGTGTCGCGATGGTCTTCTTCAAAATCGGATTAGGCTTTGTTGTCGGTATTCCGCCAAGATAAAAGAGTCTTTCAGCAATTGTTTCAGCGTGTTTCATCTCGGCTATTGCTATCTTTTAAAATTCTTCCTGCGCTGCGAAGCCTCTAACGCCACTCCATTACCGTGTTGCCACATGTATTGTATCGCAACTTGCAGCTCTCTTGCTATTGCCTCATTCAATATGTCCAACAATTTCTTTTATGTTATATTCTTTCATTTACAATCTTACCATTAAAAAACAGTTTTTATTCTTCTTCCTACATTAAAATTTCTTACTACGCTTCAGAGAAATGGTGAAAGCTAGTGCATGGAAAAATGGACTTTGATTATCCTAAAAATGTTCGCTTTAAATGCGAGAGATGCGCCCTGTGTTGCGGCGATACCAAAAATAGGGTAAGATCGATTCTTCTTCTAAGAATCGAGGCTGAACGTATATCACATAAGACTTTGAAAAACGTTGACGATTTCGCCGAAAAAATCGAAGGGTTTGAACCCTACGTTTACAGAATGAAAAAGACTAAAGATGGAAAATGCATATTCCTAAACGACAATTTATGTAGCATCTATCAGATAAAACCATTGATTTGCACGTTCTATCCTTTCAAACTCGAAGTCAGAAGCAACAGATACATTTTTGCCTACACTGATGAATGCCCAGCCATCGGAAACGGTCCTAAACTTAAAAGGGGCTACTTTGAAAGACTTTTCAAGAAATTCACAGAATTAATGAACAAAAATGCAGGAATTGCATAGAAGTTGCTTGAATCTTGCTTAAAAATGTGGGGTCATATAGGTTAGAGCCCACGTTTGAACCCTTAAAGTTGCTGCAAACACCATATGAAAACAGAGTTGTGCACTGCCTTCAGATGCCCTGACTGGTATGGAGAAGGAATTGCTAGACGTTAGTCTTTAGTGCGCTCCCCTACAAGCACATTCACGTTTTTGTGCGCACGCCCTTTTCTGACAGATGCTAGATATCTGTCTAGTTCTCGCCTAGATACGACCCATTTTCGTCCTTGCTTATATGCCCCTAACAGTCCTTTTCTGGCTATGAGACTGAGATATTCCTGAGAGTACGGCGTGATTTGGCTGGCCTCAGCGAGAGTGAGTATTTCAGGTTCCTCCAAAGCGTCAAGATACATGTCTAAAGCTCTGTCTACACACCTGGCTATAAAATTCACGAAACTCGAAGTGTTTCCCAAGTCTGCTTCCATGAGAGTCTTCAGATATTTTGGGCGGTCAAGTTTCGGAATTATCGCGATGAAAGGATATCCATCCTTCATGAGCAACGCATTCATCAACAGCCTAGCGGCTCTTCCATTCCCTTGTGAAAATGGATGTATTTGGACAAAACGATGATGAAAGACTGCTGCAAGTTCTATTGGCGTGAGTTCGTCAGGATTTTCTCTTAACCATTTCAGAAGCTCATCCATTCTGGGTTTGACTTCTGAACTAGGTGGTGGCATGAAAGTAGCCCCAGTTATTCTTACTCCCATGGTTCGATAATGTCCGGCGTCTTCTGTAATATTTGACATGATCAACCTATGAAGTTGAAGTATAACATCTTCAGTTAGCTCACTTTTTGCGTCAACAAGTCTCTCGATAAACTCTATTGCCTCAGGATGATTTTTTGCCTCCAAGGTTTCTGTTATGCTTTTCCCGCCGACTGTTATTCCTTCTTCAATAACCAACTGCGTTTCTCGCAAAGTCAGCGTGTTTCCTTCAATGGCATTGGAGTTGTAGGTATACTCAATCATCATTTGTTTCTTCAGTCTTGCAACAAGCGATGACGGAAGAGGCCTCAATCCTTCTAACGTCCTCTTTTTGTCAAGCACTCTTTGATGAATTTTCTTGTTAATCAATGCCATTGATTGCCACCTGCGCGATATGTATGTATAACCGATATAAAAATATATCGTGTAACAGAGGAAACTTACTTATCCGATATTCAAGTATATCGGTTTATGGTGAAATGCGATAAAATAACTCTTTTCAGAATAAGTTGGCGATCCTGGGTGAAAATCACAGCGACCAGAAACAGCAGAAAAAAGAACCC
>CAYVGZ010000068.1:0-7380 GCA_964450845.1 uncultured Candidatus Bathyarchaeia archaeon
CCACGACCGCCGACTTAGGAGGCCGGTGCTCTATCCGTACTGAGCTACCCGCCCAACCGAATAATTGGCGAATGCAGATTTTAACTTAATGCATCTTAGCACACAGAAAACTTAAACTGCACATTTCTAAACATTACTTGCTGTTGCGGGGGTACCCGAGCCAGGTCTAAATAGGCAGCGGGCCAGACTAAGCCTAAGACATGGGGGAGGACTTAAGATCCTCTGGCGTAGGCCTCCGTGGGTTCGAATCCCACCCCCCGCACATTTTAAAGGGCTCTTCACTTTTGAGACTGGCTACTTACACTTCCTTAAAATCTTGGCGTTGTCCATGTCACAGACATATTCAAAGCCAGTCTTCGGGGTGATCATATTTTGCGCAGTAATTTACGCAATACGTCCTTTCCATCAGTGCCTGCAGTTTTGATGGCACTATAGATTATCTCGGAGATGCAATTAAATTCCATCGGCGGATTTCATTTTGGCAAAAACTGTTTGCAATTCACCTTTAACGGCACATCGACGGTTTCTCTTACAAGTCCCTTCGGACATCGTAAATCGTCAATGTAATATTTAAAAGAATGGAATGATCTTTGCGAATTTAAAATTCAATTTTAGAATACTAATCATGGCTTCTGAAATTAAATATCTGGTAACTAATCTGATAAGAATAGGCGGAAACATTGGAAACTCGAAATGAAAATATTTGCAGTGAAAATCTGTCCAAACCAAACCTAGTTAATGCAATAAAGTTACATGCTAAGGTGAAGCTTAGAATGATCAAATCATCAAGAAGTGTTTCGAGAGAAGAAAGGAAAAGAGAAGCAGGTAAACCATTGTATCTGGATCGATATGAATAGACAAACGCGTAAAATCCTTGGAAAAACCTAATGGTTTATGGAATCAACAAGCTTCTGGCTTTCGAGAACTTCTTTCCTCCCTTCCCTATTGAGCTCTGATACATAAACAGTATATTTTTCAATCGAAGATTAACAATTGGAAAGGTTAAGTTCTTTTAGTGCCTATTACAATCTTTTAATGGAGCGATGTGTAAGGGATGGATGCCTTCACTAAACGCTTAGCAATGCAGCGTATTCAAAATCTTTTTCATCTAGCAAAGGAGACTTTTAACGAAAACCCTTCTTTGGCGCAGCGTTACGTAGATACAGCTAGAAAAATAGCTATGGCAGCTAAGGTTCGTTTGCCGAGGAAGTATAAGCGTCAGGTCTGCAAGCATTGTAAAAGCTTTATTTTGCCAGGTGTTAATTGTCGTGTAAGGGTAAGGCAGCGGAGAGAACCGCACGTGGTAATAACGTGTCTCAACTGCGGCAAGCAAACGCGGTTGTCCATGAAAAAGAAGGAGGAGAAATTGAGAGCATGAGCGAATTGACCGCTGGAAAGAAACGATTTGTCAAACGCACGTTGAGTGAAGAAAGCCCAACAATATTGATAGGCAAGGGCGGCGTTTCAGAAGAGGTGCTGAAAGAGGTTGAAAAGCAGTTGGAGAAAAGGAAAATGGTGAAAGTCAAGCTTTTGGTCACGGCTATCAAGGGAGGCGAAACCAAGCAGATTGCCACCCGAGTCGCTGAGAAAACAGAAGCCTCATTAGTGGAGGTTAGGGGTCACACTTTCATGCTTTATAAACGCCACAAAAAGTGAAAGCCTTTATATTTGGCTCCGAGATTTACTGAAGGAAAAGTTAAGAGGATAAGACGTCTTGATAACACCCTACGATGTTCCAGCGTCCAAACTTATCGAAAAGTTAGCCAAGTATCTGAAAGAAAATGTGGACGATGTAACCCCACCTTCTTGGGCTAGTTTTGCAAAGACTGGTATTCAAGCTCAAACGCAACCGCAAAACCCAGATTGGTGGTACATCCGATGCGCTTCAGTGTTGAGAAAAATTTACGTTCATGATCCAATTGGTGTCGAAAAATTAAGTGCCAAGTATGGAGGAAAAAAAGATTTCGGCGTCAAACCAGAACATGTAGTTAAAGCGGGCAGGGCAATAGTAAGAAAGGCTTTGCAGCAGTTGGAAGCCGCTGGTCTGATTGAGACGTTAAAACCTCGTGGGAGAAGGGTAACGCGGGAAGGTAGAAAACTTCTACAAGAACTAGCTGAAGTTATCCAAAAGGAACTAGCGAAAGAGCTTCCAGAACTGGAGAAATATCAGAAGGGTGAATGAAATGTCAGAGGACGAGCTTGAAGAGCTTCGTAGAAGAAAACTTTTGGCTTTGCAGCAGAAATTTTCCGAGGAGCAGCGGCAATCTCAAATGGATCAGCAACTAGAACTGCAGAAACAAACATTGTTAAGAAAAATTTTAAGTCCAGAAGCTAGGCAAAGATTGACAAATCTGAAAATGGTTAGGCCGGAATTCACGGAACAGTTGGAGTTACAATTAATCCAGCTGGCTCAACAAGGAAAACTGCCAATACCTCTAGCAGATGCTCAATTGAAGCAAATACTCATTCAACTGCAATCCCAAAAACGTGAAACAAAAATAAGAAGGGTATGAGGCATGGCTCGAAACAAGCCGACGGCAAAGAAGCGGAGACTAGCAAGGGCAGGAAAGCGGAAGAAAGCTGTTCCAACGTGGGTTATAGGGAAAACAGCTGGAAAATTCAGGACGCATCCTAAAAGGAGGCAATGGAGAACTAGGAAAATAAGAGCTTAGGAGGAATGTTTGATGGAAGAAGATAAAGAGGAAGAAGAGCAGAAAACCGGTGAAGAGCCAAAGGAATCAGCTGAAACTGTCGAAGAAGCAAAAGCAGAAGCAGAAGTGGAAGAAGAAACCGAGGAAGCCTTAGAAAAGGAAGAGAAAGAGGCGGAAGTTGTAGAAGAGGTGGCTGTTGAAGCCGAAGGCGAAGAGGTGCCTGCGCCTGTTGAAGAGGAGGAGGCTAAGCCGCCGACACGGGAGGAGAAGGTGGAGGAAGAAGAGATTGTTGAAGAGAGGGTCTACACGGTTCAGTTGAGCAAGTGTTGGATTGTGCCGCCGAATAAGAGGGCGTCTAGAGCGATGCGGATGATTAGGAGTTTTGTGATGAAGCATATGAAGTTAGAGGTGCGTAAAGGAGAGGGGGAGGAGGAAGAGGAGCCTAAGAGGCTTGTTATTAGTAATGATGTGAATGAGCGGGTTTGGGGTAGGGGCATAGAGAAGCCTCCGCGTAAGATTAGGATTAGGGCTGCGAAGGATAAAGAGGGCAATGTTACTGTTTATTTGGCTGAAGGAGCGTAATCTTTGGCCATTTACCTATACGATCTTGTTGGAAGCGCAAGCATAGGCGTATATTCGCTTGCAACAGATAAAATGGTTATAATTCCCAAATTGGTTCCGCTTAAAAAAGCAGAACGACTAAGTGAATGGCTCAAAGTTAGGCTAATTCAAACATCGATTGGCGGGTCAGTCCTCGTTGGCGCGCTTGCATGTGCAAACTCGAATGGGATTTTGCTTCCCCATTTTGTCAGAGACGAAGAAATTGGCGCCATAAAATCTTTTTTCGATGGAAACATAAAGGTAATGGAAAGAAAGAAAACCGCATACGGAAACATAGTTCTAGCAAACGATTACGGCGCGATTGTTGACCCCCATATAAAAGAATCTGAAATCAGGGAAATCTCTGAAACCTTAGGCGTTGAAGCTGTGCCAGGTGAAATTGCAGGCTTACCCTACGTTGGGTCGCTAGCTGTTGCCACAAACAAAGGAGCTTTGGCTCATCCTTTGTTGAAAGATTCGGAGCGAAAGCTTTTGGAGGATATGTTGAAGGTTCCGCTCGATGTGACCACTATTAATTGTGGTATACCCTATGTTGGCACAGGTTTGATTGGCAATAGTCACGCAGCCATCGTAGGTTCATTAACTACTGGACCCGAGATATTTATAATTGGGAACGCCTTGGATGTTGTAAAGGAAGATGAAACAAATGAAAGTTTTCAGAGTGTCCGGTGAAATTCGGAAACCAAATTTAAAGACTCCTTTCAAAAAAGAAGTGATAGCCCTAAAGCCTGAGCATGCAGTTGAAAAAGTTTACGCCGAGTTAGGAAGCAAACATCGTGTAAAACGTGTTCACATAAAAATAGTTAGTGTTCAAGAGGTTCCATCCGAAGAAATCGAAAATCCATTAATTAAAAAACTAATTGTTGGAGAGGAAATTGTTGGAGAGGAAAAGTGAAGAAGAACTTCGCAGGTTAAGCGCTGAATTGCGATTTTTTGAGCAGACTGCAGAAGCAATACAATCTAGAATCAACATGGTGAACGCTGTCATAACAGACCTAACATATGCGAGCATAGCGCTGGAAGGCTTAGAAAAAGAAAAGGAAAACTCGGAGCTTCTCGTTCCAATAGGCAACAACTCCTACATCAAAGCAAAACTTGAAAACCCAGATAAAATAATTGTTGGAATGGGCGCAGGAGTTTCTGTAGAAAAAACATCGCAGGAAGCAAAAGAGATCGTTAAAAATCGTCAGGAAAACTTGGAAAAAACTAGATTGTCACTTCAGCAACAGCTAGCCCAAGTTGCAGAAAAAATTAATGAAGACAGAGAAAAATTTGAGGGCTTGATGGCTGAACTGAGAGAGGAGAAAACTCCAAAAAATGTTTGAGAAGCTGAAATCTGGACTGAAAGGGCTTGTAAACAAGGTTACAACAACAGAGCTCAAAGCTGAAAACCTACACCCTGTGCTTTCAGAATTCAAAATAAGCCTCGTAGAAAACGATGTTGCCCTTCCAGTCGCAGAGCAAATATGCGATAAAATGGAAAAACGATTAGACGGAGTTCAGGTTAAGCGGCTCGAAGACCGCAAGAAAATTGTAGAAAAAAACCTGCGAGAAGTCCTTCTGGAGATTATGCTTACAAATAATAAAACTGATTTGTTAGAGGCTGTTGAAGAGAAACGCAAAAAGAACGAACCATCCGTCATAGTTTTTGTTGGAATAAATGGCACTGGAAAAACCACAACAATAGCCAAAATTGCCCGTTTCTTAAATAAAAAGGGTTATTCCGTTGTTCTTGCCTGCAGCGACACTTACCGGGCGGGTTCTATTGAACAGTTAGAGGAGCATGCAAAACGTTTAGGAATCCGCATGATTAAGCATAAGTATGGTGCAGACCCAGCGGCTGTAGCCTACGACACAATAAACCATGCAAAAGCCCATGGAATAGACGTCGCCTTGATCGACACTGCTGGAAGAATGCAGACAAACAGAAACTTGATGAATGAACTGGCAAAAATTAAACGCATTGTAAATCCAGACTTAACTATTTTGACTGTAGATTCGCTCACTGGAAACGATGCTGTTATGCAAGCAGAAGAATTCCACAAAAGCGTTGGCGTGGATGCAACAATATTAACCAAGGTGGACGCAGACGTAAAAGGCGGCTCAGCCCTAAGCGTAACGTATGTCACACAAAAACCCATTTTGTTTATTGGAACAGGACAGACGTATGAAGATTTAGAAGAATTTAACCCAGAAAAATTCGTTCAGATGATAATGAAATAATCCCAAAGCCATACAGGTATATTCTTCCATTGAGCCGTATTTTAAATACCATGCGATTTCAACTTGCTTTTCAGAGGAAAGTATTCGCTCACTTCAGCCACTTAGTCACAATGGTGCCAAAAGTTCAACCTATATATAAGGGGGTCTAGTCTCCGCACAGAGAAAGAGCAAAGCATCTGAAACCAGGAACTGGAACCAACGGGAAAAGGTTTTAGCGTTTCTCTAGTAGTTTTAGCAGTATTGCCTTTGCTGAGTAAAGTCTATTCTCGCTTTGCTCATATATTATTGATTTTGGGCTTTCAACAACATCTGAGCTTATTTCATACCCTCGATGAATCGGCATATCATGCATTATGTAAGCGCTACTTTCCTCCATTAGGTCCTCGTTTATTTGGTATGGCATCATAAGTTTGATGCGCTTCTCCTTTTCTGCAGCAAATTTCGGGTCTTGAAAGAATTCCATGTCAACCCACGTGTCTGTATAAACGAAATCTGCATGTTTAACTGCTTCTTTAACGTCAAGTGTGGTTTCGTACAAACCCGTTTTTCTAGCATTTTCCAGCAATTCAGCGTCTCTTGATGGCTCGTTGAATATGGGTGTTACTGCGGTTATTTTGACACCTGTTTTTGTGCATCCCTCGATAAGTGAATTGCACACGTTGTTGTGAGCACCTATGTAAACCAGCTTCACACCTTCTAAGGTGCCTCTTTTCTCCTTTATGGTCATCAAGTCTGCTACTGCTTGGCTTGGATGATATTTTTCATCACACCCATTGATTACAGGAACACGCGAAGCTTCAGCCATAACCTGCAAATCAGCATTTCTCAACAACCTCGCCATTATACAATCAACGTTTCGCGACAAATATCGAGTTTCATCAGACACATCCGCTAAAGCAAAGTTAGTTGTCCTCCAATCTATATACAAAGCGTGACCGCCAAGCTGGGTCATAGCCACTTCGAAGGAAACTCTGGTTCTTGTAGAAGTTTTCTGAAAAATCATAGCCAACGATTTGCCGTCTAAAGCATTTTGACACTTTTCAGGATTACGCTTAGCCTCTATAGCCTTATCAATTATCTCCATAAGCTGCAGATTAGACAATTCTTTAAAGTTAATTAAATGCATGTTTCCACCTTTATCAGACCAAAACCATTAGATTTGTGTTATAAAACTTTTCCGAAGTAAGATGACATCTTATGATAAATTTTATTATTTCTCAAGCTTCACTTGGCTGGTTCGCTTCAAAATCAACGGCAACTTCATTACCATCATGACTATTTATTAGTTACTACAAAATCATCAAAGGGAGGCATAAAAAAATAATCTTACTTGTTGCCTCAAACAAGGATACTGCAAGCCTAAACATTGCTAGACAAATCTTAAGCCATTACCCCTTCGAAAAAACTGCCGAGAATTTTCAAAAAAACCCAATGTACGAAGCAAACATCAGAAGCAGAAAAGTCAAACTTGTAACTTTGAATGAAGAATCTGTTTACGCACAAAACCTACCTGATTACTTTAACAACCTGGAACTCGTAGTTTTCATCTCGAGGCACAGCAGCGTAAGCGGTACTCCAACATTGTCTGTTCACACTCCAGGTAATCTGGGAAAGGCAGAACTTGGTGGGCTTACAAGAACAGTTTCCGTTTCACCAGCAAATGCGATGAGAGACACCTTAAAGGCCATGATGCAATTCAAAGAAGAAATGCGGCTCAGCTACGAAGTTTCTTATGAATGCACCCATCATGGCCCATCCCTAAATATGCCTACAATGTTCGCTGAACTAGGAAGCTCACCTAAACAATGGAATGATATGAAAGCTGCTGAAGCTGTTGCCCACGCAACAATGAAAGCCATCTCAAAGCTCGGCGAATCTAAGGCTG
>CAYVGZ010000069.1:0-7272 GCA_964450845.1 uncultured Candidatus Bathyarchaeia archaeon
TCTGCCAAGCGCGCTTACTATGCCTGTAGTCATCGAGCCTTCTAGTCCATACGGGTTGCCGATTGCTATCACTGGGTCACCGACTTCTAGCATCGACGAGCTAACGATTTCGAGAGGGTTGCATTCGTTCTGTGGTGCGTCTGTCGAAAGCACTGCAAGATCTGCGTAAGGATCCGAACCCAATACTGTGGCTACATATCCATTTCCGTTTATGAAGGTTATGGTAATGTCTGTCGCATCTTCGACTACGTGGTAATTTGTAATGATTACCATTTGTCCCGTGAAGTTGTAGACAAACCCCGAGCCCTGGACTTGTGTATAGTAGTAATAGAAACCATTGGATACCAATGTCATCCCTCGAATCATGACGACAGAATCTTTGAGTTGGTCGTATAACTTGGAAAGTGAAACATTTTCTCCTAGAATGTAAGTGTTGTTTTGGTTTACGACGTTCTGTGTTGACTGGAGATTTGATATTTGTTCTTGAAGTGCTGCGAGTTGATTTTCTAAGTCGTTGATTTTTCCTGAAGTAGTTGAGTAACCTATTGAATAGCCCAGTAGCCCTCCTGCAAATAGGCTAACTATGATGATTATTACAATAAGAATTATTGAAAAATGTGTTGCTTTTGGCTTTTGAGGAAAATCCAACTATAATTCTCCTTTTTTGCTCATAATTTTTTACCACAATGGGGACAAAACGTATGATCTGGCTGAGTTGGTTTACGGCAATGAGGGCATGTGAGATCTCCCTTCTGGAGATGCATCCCTTTTTTCTCTTTTGACAGCAACTTTCCATCGTTGAGAAAAAGTATTCTTCCGGCACGCGAAGCTACGTGGCTGTCGTGGGTTACCATGATAATGGTTGTTCCATGGGTAACGTTCAACTTGCCTAATAATCTAATGATTTCAAATGTGGTTTTTACATCTAAGTTACCTGTGGGCTCATCTGCCAGAATTATGGCGGGGTTGTTGGCTAATGCTCGTGCAATAGCGACTCTTTGTTGCTCTCCTGCGCTTAGTCGAAGTGGTCTGTGTTCTTCTCTTGCTGACAGCCCAACTATTTCTAATAGTTCGTGAGCTCTCTTTCTTTTTTCACTCTTTGGTTTTTTCATGCCTTCCATGGGGAGCTCCACGTTTTCGATGGCGCTCAAGTAGGGCAAAAGGTTGAAAGTCTGGAAGACGAATCCAATCTTGTACTTTCTAAATTTGTAGAGACTTTTCTCGGGTACTTTTGTAACATCTACACCGTCTAGAATAACTCTCCCATTAGTAGGTTTGTCGAGGCTACCCAACATGTTCAGCAATGTTGTCTTACCGGAGCCTGATGGTCCCATGATCGAAATGAAGTCGCCCTTGTTTACTCGGAGGTTTACATCAGAGAGTGCGTTAACCTTGCGCCTACCTAGGGGGTAGACCTTATCCAGATTTTCTGTTTCTAGAACAATATTACTCATACCTCAAAGCCTCCATAGGACTTGTTCTGGAAGCTCTCCATGCCGGGTATAAGCTGCCCAAGGCTCCCAGCAATACGACTGCACCAAATACCAGCAATATCATTTGCAAGTTTGCCGTTGCGGCAACAGACTGTGATAAAGCCGTTTCAAAGTTTACGGCTTGACTAGGAAAACCCTGTTGTTGTGAGGAAAACAGGTTAACACTGTTAACACTGGGAAGTAGAAGCGATGATATTACGGGTGCTCCAACGATTCCTATCACAGCGCCAACTCCTCCCGCCATTACGCTCAGCAGTATTCCTTCAAGCATAAACTGGTTCATTATATTCCAATTGCTGAAGCCTATTGCCTTAAGTATGCCTATTTCTTTTGTCCTCTCGCGCACACTATATAGCATCATAAACAGAACGATTAAGCTTGTAGCAACAATTGCTATAAAGATCTCTTGAAAGGCAACTGTTTGCGTCTGACTAAGGGTTGATTCGGCATTCTCCAGCGTGGTTTCGTACATTTCCTGCATGTTCTCGAGGCGTGTCAAACGATCTTCATACGTAGTGATATAGAGATCTGGATACGCTACTTCTATCACTTCGGCTATGTTATCCACATAGGAAACATCCTCTGCGTACACGTCAAGTCTACTTACGTTTTCTATATTGTCAGTTATCCTCTGAGCATCATCAATGTTCATGTAAACCGTTCGCTCTGTTGAGTTATAGATCCCTACAATTTTGAAGTACTCTCCATAAACCTCTACTTTGTCTCCAACGCTTACGCTATAATATTCTGAGAGATTCAAGCTCATTATAAGAACCCCGCTATCTCCCTCGCATAGATTTTCCCCAGTTGTTATGTTTGTTGGCAGTATTGAATACTCGCTGATGAAAGTGGAGTTCAGGGAAACACCTGTAATCGTGTAGACAGGTCTAGAAACCGTAAAGCTTCCACGTGGAGTATCCATAGTTTCTGAAGATGTCTCTTCGGATGAAACCTCAAGGAGTAGCACAACATCCTTGATACCTTCAATAGTAGAAATTTCATCGCAAACAGTTTCGTTCATAAAGACCTCTTCCCGCTCGAACCCAGAAGGTGGTGTGCCGAAGGATTCACCAGATGGGGCACCTGAGAACATGCTTCGCCCACTTGAAGATGAAACTTCTATTAATGTGGCTGTCTCATTGATTTCCTCTTCCATTTCACTGATGGTAGCGTTGTAATCTTCGGTTAGGTTCTGTGCGGCTTCTTGGTTTGCTATGATGCCTGAGGGGATAGAAATCATGATTGCCATTGAGAAACCTAAGGCAATGATTACCAAGAATGCTCTGATTTTTCTTCTCGAAATATTTCTGACTGCCCTTGTCAAAACACCCAAATGATTCACCTTCATTTACATGCTGCATTTGATTCAAAAAAAGGGGAGTGGCAAGCAGTCAATTTTGGTTTCGTCCTACCGGGATTTGGATTAAGAACCTTGCGCTTTTTCACTGTTGCCATCTCCCTTGGTTTAATATCTCCGAGAACAGTGGGTTATTAAACTGTTTTTCAGAATTATACCCAATTCTAACCCTAATTAAATTGTGTAAAATAACCATCTACAAACAAAAGCAATTCTGAAAAACAATGGAAAAAACGCAACTACGTTCTCTTTTAATGTACTTTGAAACTTGTTACAAAAAGAGGAAATTTTAGTTATTCACTGCACACAAAGATTTTGTGTCCATTGCACTCATTTTTCAATCACCGTTCTCGTCAAAATCACTATTTCTGTCACCTTTCCTTCTTCCACGTTCACCGTTACAAACGCTCTACCTGTTGTGTCTTTTTCTAGTATTACAATAGCAGTCGTTGCTTTCATAGTTACAGTGCCGTCTCCTTCAACTGTAGTAGCGATGATGGGTCTTACGTCAGTGATGTTATAACCATCAGCAAGCAGATTCTGTACGTCTGAGTCGTTTTGCGCTATGTTAATGACATTAGTCTTATACTCTTCGCTGACAGTTATAGGTCTGCCGAATCCCCATCCACTGCATCCACATCCGTGTCCGTGTCGCCCAAAAGGTGCACTTGTGCCATTGTAGTAGTCACCATAATTGAACATGATGCCAGATTCCGTACTTGTGTCATTGGCTACTCCGTTGGCGTATACCGTTACAGCTATTCCAGACAATATTGCTACGATTAGTACTGTTGAAAGCATTAAGAGTTTGACTTTTCTTTCCAGTCAGATCACCTCCTTTTTTTTCTCAATTCAGTCGAAGCATCATAGCACTATTAAGGAGTTTTTCAGAATTGGACCCTACTCTATTCCTAATCTAATCATACTCTGTTAGATCTGGTGGTGAAAAATTTGAGGGACATATTTATTACCCTAATTCAAATAGGATTAACGAAAACTCCTTGAAATAAGCGGAGCTATGTGGATGGTTGCTAGCGCGCGTCCTTTGAAGTATTTGCTCGGGTGGCTAATTGCAGGTACGAGAGGTGGCGCGACTCGTGCCAAAATAATTAAAACTCTGAAGGAAACTCCGCAAAATGCAAATCAGTTGGCGAACCTGCTTGGAATGGATTACAGGACAATAAGGCATCATCTTGAAGTTCTTGAGAAAAACAGAATAATCACGTCAGCCGGAGAAGGGTATGGTACCACATATTTCTTGTCTCCAGCGATGGAGGAAAATTATGCTTTGTTCGAGGAGATTTTGAAGAAAATCTGGAAAAAGTAGAAAAAGGAGTAAAGCAAATGAAGCATGGTATGAACCGAAATCCGAGAACTTGGCTACTGGTGTTGCTAATACCAACTCTAGTAGTGGTAGCTTTCTTAGCAGCACTCTGGGCTACATCGACCGTTTGGTTTCCACGTTTTCCTTGGGAACCCCGCGAACGACCTCCATATAACATTCCCGGAGACATAGAGTTTTTCTACATAGCAAAAACAGTAGTCTCCACGATCAATGTGACACTTTCGGTCTTCCTGTTGCTCATATATGTTGACATATACCGGAAGACACGGTCGGAGTTCACAATAGGCCTTATAATATTTTCAGCGGTCTTCCTTCTGAATGCTCTTGTCTCCAATCCCTTCGTCATTCGGGCTTTCGGTTTTTGGCCACTTGGTTTGGGACCTTTTGCCTTGTTGCCAGACCTATTTACATTTGGAGCACTATCCGTACTGCTATATCTCAGCGTCAAATACTAAGAATAACATGTTTAGAGAACTTTTCCTATGGTTAAATTTAAACAATTTTTCAAATTTACCTCCCAAAAATTTCTTGAGAAAACTTTAATTCAAACACTTTTCATCACATGAACAGTACGGGAGATATCATGGCAAGACTTGCTCAGTTAAGACTAGCAATGGGAAGCGCCATATTCCTAGTAGCCTTCATTTTCGCCGCATTCCTAGCGGCAATAATGTTCATTATTCAACTGAACCTGGTTTACTCGGTTATTCTCACTATTCTCTTCGTACTGTTTCAGTACCTCATAGGACCATCCATTGTCAGAATGTCGACACGACTTAAATATCTTGAAGCTGGAGAGAACTCATGGCTTGAATCCACCGTAAAGGGACTAGCAGACAAAAGTGGAATACCGATGCCGCGATTGGCCACAGTTCCAGACGACACTCCCAACGCTTTTGTCTTCGGCAGAACCGCCAGTGACGCCACACTAGCAGTTCATGAAGGACTCCTAAAGAAGCTGAGCGCGGACGAAGTTAAAGGAGTACTTGGTCATGAGTTAGGACATATAAAACATAAAGATTACATTATAATGACCGTTATTTCTGCATTACCGTTAATTGCTTATCTAATTGCAAGGTCAACATGGACAGTAGCGAGATTTTCGGGTTCATCACGAAAGAAAGACGAAAGCCAAATGAGAGCTGCACTTTTCGCCATCGGGATAATCTCTTACATAGTCTACATCATCTCGCTTCTATGCGTAATGCGGCTTAGCAGACTCCGAGAGCATTATGCAGATGCATACTCAGCCTATGTTACAGGCTCACCCCGAAGTTTGCAAAGTGCGTTAGCAAAAATAACTTATGGGTTGTCTCTTTCGCCGAAACCGCCTTCTGGAGCCAGAGCCTTCTACATAGGAGATCCAGCAATGGCTAAGCAAGAGGTTGGATTGGTAATGGAGAAAAAACAGGAATATGACTTAGACAAAGACGGGGTTCTTGACGAAAGAGAATTAGAATTAGCCATGGAAAAAGAAGCCAAATCCGCATGGACAAAAATAAACACTTGGTTTTCGACGCATCCACCTACATTTAAGCGAATATTGTTGTTGCATGAAATAGAAGCGGAAATGGAAAGCGGAAGATACACAAACGACCGCGTCTACGCCCACGTCTAACATCAGCCAAAACTTTTCTCTAACATTCTTTTGCACAAAGCAAATTTATTACTTTCATTCTAAAGTGAAGGGTGAGGTTTAAAGTTGAAAGTCAAGCTTCTTCGCTACACGGCGGATGCAGAGCTTTTGTGCGGAGCTGCTGCTTTGACATCAACAAAAAGTGGAAGCCCTTCAGAAATTTTTGAAAAGATGGATTTGGAAACAGCTAAGCGAATAATTAGGCGAGTTACTGGTTATGGACATGCTTCGGTGATTGAGCATGCATCCTTCACCTTCAGCATCGAAGGTGTTTCCAGAGCTATGACACATCAACTTGTTAGACACCGCATCGCATCCTTCACGCAGCAGAGCCAACGCTACGTCACCTACGATACGCTGGAAAAATATGTAACTCCAAAAAGCATAACAGAAAATGTAAAAGCAAAAGAAGTTTTTGACGAAACATTACAGAAAATTTCTGAAACTTACCAGAAACTTCTGAAACTGGAAATTCCAAAAGAGGATGCAAGGTTTATTCTCCCAAACGCAGCCAAAACAAACATAATCGTGACAATGAACGCCCGTGAGCTACGCCACTTTTTCAATCTGCGATGTTGCGCACGTTCCCAATGGGAGATAAGAGAAGTTGCGATAGAAATGCTTAAACAAGCAAAGAAAACTGCACCTGCCCTGTTTGAAAATGCTGGACCAACATGCGTTGAGTTGGGTTATTGTCCTGAGGGAAAGATGAAACCGCCAGAATGCAACGTTGAAGAAATAAAGAAACGGTTCCAAAGCATGTGAGATCATTATAGTTTTTGAAAAATAACGCGATACAAATGTCTAGATATAAAGTGCTAGCTATAACCACAAAATACTGGAGAACTGGAGAAAATTTCTTAGAAGAGATTATTAACAGCATTAAAGGGAAAATAACCGACGGAGACTTTATTGTAGTGTCAGAAAAGGCAATTTCAACAGCGTCAAATAATATTGTTGACGAAAACAGTCTTGAGCCGAGTTTAAGTGCAAAGCTAATTGCTAAATATTGGATGCGAATAGTCTGGGGCTATTTTCTCGGACCATTGTGCCATTTACAGAAAAGATTGCTGCAACACCTCCGTGAATATCCTTATGAGACTGGGAGCCGTCATAAGCAAGTTGCTTTACAGTATGCTGGTTTTTTGCAAGCACTAATGTTTGGTTCCGAAGGCGGCATTGATGGAAGCAATTTAGCATATTCTTATGTAAGTTTACCCTTAAAAAATGCAGACGAACTGGCTAAAAAAATCCGTAAGCAAATATGGTTAAGACTACAAAAGAAAGTTTTCGTAATGATTGCAGACACTGATAAAACCTATTCCTTCAGAAATTTCCACTTCACTCCACATCCCAAACCAATTGAGGGCCTTCATTCTTCCGGCGGGTTTATTTCTTATGTTGTTGGACGAATGTTTAAGCTTAAACGGAACGCGACACC
>CAYVGZ010000070.1:0-7105 GCA_964450845.1 uncultured Candidatus Bathyarchaeia archaeon
GCTCTGTTTCTTCCAATTCTTTAAAGACTCTTGCGTGGTTTCTTCCCCAGAAACCCGCTCCAATGACCGCTACTCCTAACTTTTTCATTTAGTCCAGACTCCTCTTCCTAACCCACGATATATGAAATCTTCTTTTTCAACCTTACTTGGTTCAACTATTCCCTCAAGATCAACAATTGCCGCTGGCATTTTCATCAGAGCCTTTAATTTCTTTAGGTTTAGACGTTTAAACTGATCATGACCCGTCAGTATTAATATGCAGTCTACACCTTCTAAAGCCTCACTTAGATTTTTCCTAAGGTTATATTTCATCTCACTCACTTCATCACCTGAAAAGTACGGGTCGTAAACACTGACTTTGGCACCCTTGGCTTCTAACATTTTAGCAAGTTCTTCAACCATTTTTTTAGGAGAACCCTTCATGTTCGGAACCTGTAAAACTCCAAGCAAAGAAATTCTTGCTCTTCTCAAAGTCTTTCCACAGTTTCTTAACGCATCCTTAGTCAAATTGACCGCATGTTTAACTATTTCTTCGTTTACTTCTCTAGCAATCGCTGGGACTCGAAACTTAAAATTCAGGTTTTCGGAGTCTTCCAACAAAAGATACGAGTCTTCTCGGATGGTTCCATTGACAAACGTCGGCAATGAAAGCACAGGGTAAGCACCAATCGTCGCAAGTTTATGGGCTTCGAGATAATCTACGCCTGCTTTTTCACAGAAGAGTGCAAGTTCGTTAGCAAGGGCGACATTAACGTCTTGCTGCATTGCTTCAAAAAGTGTAACAGCTTCTGTTATTTTTACACACTCGGTTTTCCTCAAACCGCCTTTTGTGAAGGTTCCCATGATGATTGAAGCGGAATTTAAGCTGTTTTTGTCCGTTGCTGCGATGATTCGCTCCTGATTTGCTATGGTCTCCAATGTTTGTCCATTTAGAAGTCGCATAGGGCTGTATGCTAGGCCGAAATCGACTCCAACTTTTAATCCTGAAGTATTTTCCAAAACCTCCTTAATGAAGCTCTGCGTAACACCAGTCCCAACGGTGCTCATGACAACAACTAAGGAGCCATGGTGAAGACCCGAGCCCACAAGTCTACAAATGTTTTCTAAATCTGAGTAATTGGCCTTTTTCTTTTCGTCGATTTTCACTGGAATTGTTATGGCAATGACATCGCTTTGGGAAACTGCAGTTTTAGCGTCAGTCGTGGCATTTAGAAACCCCGTTTTTATGTAGTTTTTCAATTTAAGCTCAATTTCATGTTTTAGAAGAGGCATCTTCCCTCGTACAATACTATTCACTATGGTCTGGTCTGCATCTACACATTTAACTCTGAATCCTGCCTCGGCAAAAAGACAAGCGTGGAGAACGCCGATCTGTCCACAACCTATGATACTAACTATATATTTGCCGCATTTTTCAACTGTGTCAATTTCTTCGGGTTTTATATATAATATTGATGAAGACATACACTGGCGTTCTCCACAAGTGTGATTTTAGATAACTATTTTAACTCTTTAAACTTCCAATTAGCTTTTTGAGTTTTAACGTATATTCGTTGACAAGCTGTATAGCTTTTTCTTCAGTTTTGGCTTCTGCGTATAATCGGTAAATGGGTTCTGTCCCGCTTGGTCGTATTAAAATATCGCTTTTGTCCTTAAACCATATTTTGACTCCGTCAATAGTACTTATGTTTAAACTCCGCACTTGCTTAACCAACTTTTCTAGGGCTTTCCGCTTAATTTCCTCGGGGCATTCTACTTTTCCCTTTTCAATAAAATATTTTGGCAGTTCTCCAAGCAGTTTTGAAAGTTTTTCGCTAGTTTTAGCCATAATATCCAAGATTAAAGCTGTTGCCATCGCTCCATCCCTAACAGATTGATGAAGGCCATAAAAGATTCCACCGTTTTCTTCTCCGCCAAGTTTTGCGTTTAGCTTCTTCATGGTTTGCGAAACCGTTACGCTTCCAACTTTGGTCCAAACGATTTCTCCGTCATAAGCGTTGGCTATGTCCTTGACTAAGGTTGAGGAGCTTATTGGTGTGACGATTTTTTCGCCAGGATTTTTCTTTAGAAAGTGTTTTTCTACTAGGGCAAAGGTTTTGTCTCCCCAATGGATTTCCCCACGTTCATCGACAAAAATTGAGCGGTCGGCATCACCGTCGAATGCTACGCCAAAATCTGCGCCTATAGCTTTCACTATTAAAGCCAACTCGTTAAGGTTTTCTGGTCGCGGTTCAGGCAGTCTTCCTGGAAATGTTCCGTCAATGTTTCCATTTATAGTTGTAACTTTACACCCTAACTCTCTGAGCAAGCGTGGTGCAGTTAGGTTGCCAACACTGTTTGCTGCGTCAACTACAACATGAAAATGTTTTTTGGCTATTCCAGCAACATCTACATGCTGTTTTATCGCGTCAATATAGTCATCAATTATTCCTTGTAACTCACTTGTCTTTCCTATCATGTTCCAATCTGCATATTTCATTTTTTCTTCAAAAAATATGTTTTCAATTTCGATTTCTTGTTCACGGGAAAGCTCTATTCCATCGTTCCATACAACTTTGATTCCGTTGTATTCTGGTGGGTTATGTGATGCTGTTACTATGATTGCACCATCTGTTTTATGATTTTTGACGGCGTATTGTAACGTTGGCGTAGGCGCCATCCCAGCGAATAATGCATCACATCCGCTTGCGTTTAAACCGGCAATAACCGCCTTTGCAAGCATTGGGCTGCTTGTTCTGGCATCGTAACCTACCAGAAGTTTTGCATGTTTAAAGAATGTTCCTATTGCACTTCCGATTTTAATCGCCATTTCCGGGGTTAATTCTTTGTTGACGACTCCACGGATACCATTTGTTCCAAATAAGCGTCTTTTACCTAACATGGACAATTCACTTTTTTTAAGTAATAACTTTGGGTGTTAATACGCTCTCAGAAACCTCTTTAGCCGGGCAAATCAAAACTCGCTCTTCAAGAGATATATCATCCTTTATTTTGACGTGATCGCCAAGTATGCATCCCTTTCCGATTTTGACTCCCTTTCCAATAAATACGCCTTCGCCAATTATAGCTCCATCCATTGAAACAAAATCAGATATTACAGTCTCACGGAGGATAACAGAATTTTGAATGCGGATATTGTTTCCAGCGGTGACGTTTCGTCCCAAAACCACATTTGGTCCTATAACCGATTTTTCACCTACAGACACTCCCCTATCAAAAGCTGCAGGTTTCTTGATTTTCGTTTCATTTCCAATTTTACTTTTTTGTTGGGCGACAAAGGAAGCGATTAGGGTTTTGTTTATCTTTAAATAATCTTCAGGTTTGCCTATGTCCATCCATAATCCATCAAAAACATACCCATAGAGCCCTCCCTCTTCCGCAAGTTTTGGAAAAACTTCATATTCTATAGAGACTGCTTTGCCTTCTGGAATATAATTGAATATTTTTTGGCTTAGAACGTAAGCTCCGGCATTTATCAAATTAGTTGGAGCGGTTCCCGCAGGTGGTTTCTCGATGAATCTTTTTATGCGGTTATCTTCTGTTAGTTCTGCGACTCCGTATCTGCTTGGGTCTTCGATTGGATGAAGGGCTATTGTTGCCACTGCATCGTTTTCTTTATGTGTCTTCAAAATTTCCGTGTAATTCACATCGGCAAATACGTCTCCGTTTAGAACTAGGAAAGGAGCATTATGACCAATAAATTCTTCAGCTTTCTTTATCGGACCACCCGTTCCTAACGGTTTTCTTAAAGGGTCGCGCGAATAAGTAACGTGTAATCCGCATCTTGGGATTCTGTGTTGTTTTATTGCGGCTTCAGTTTGATAGTTAACTGCTAGTCTTGCTTCTTTGATGTTGTTTTTAGCGAGTCTTTCGAAAGTCCACTGCAACAATGGTTTATTAACTATTGGAAGAAGAATTTTCGGTCTTGTACAGCTTAGCGGTCTTAATCTTGTGCCGAAACCTCCTGCGAGAATCAAAGCTTTCAAAGATTTTTCACCATACTAGTTGCAACCTTATATGTAATTGGCTTGTAATAAAACCATTTCGTGAAAAAAGGTGAATGTGTTGAAGGCTATACTTCATGAAATGAGTTGGACTGAAGCCAAAAAATACTTTATTAATAATGATATTGCGATTCTTCCAGTGGGTTCAAATGAGCAGCATGGACCGCAGAATCCGCTTGGAACAGACCACTTAATAGCTAAGGCACTAGCGGAAGAAACATCCAAACGGACGGGTGTTCTCTGTCTTCAAGTGATTCCCTTTGGCGTAAGTTCTCATCACAAACAGTTTTGGGGAACCATTTACATATCACCTAAAACATTTAAAAAATACGTGAAAGAGACATGCTTGGCACTCAGCTATTATGGTGTCAAGAAAATTGTGATAGTTAACGGACATGGCGGTAACCGCTGTGCTCTCATGGAGATGGCAGAAGAACTGAGAGAAAAAGGGATTTTCGTATCCGTCTTTCAGTGGTGGGAGGCTGCGGACAAACTTTTACCAGAACTTTTTAAGTTAGAAGAGAGGGGACATGCTGCAGCTGAAGAAACTTCCATGAATCTAGCTTTGTACCCCAAAATTGTGAGCATGAAGAGAGCTGTAAATGAGGAACCCCGCAAACACGCTGTGAAATCGGTAGGTGTAAGTCTCCCATTAGCCACCGTTGATGAAACAAACTCGGGAGTATTTGGAAAATCAACAACAGCTTCCGCAGAAAAGGGGAAAAAAGTTTTTGAGGCTGTTGTCAGCGAACTGGTCAAGCATGTTGGTATACTTGAAAAATCTAAAATTGAAGGTTTACTGCAGAAGCCTAAAGTTTAAGCTAAGCATATTCACTCCCATTCGATTGTTGCTGGCGGCTTATGAGTTATATCATAGACAACCCTTGTAACCTCTGATATTTCATTGGTTATCCTAGTCGAAATTCTCTCTAATACTTCGTATGGAATTTTTGCAAAGCTGGCAGTCATAGCTTCTCGACTTTCCACAATTCTGACTGCAACAACATAACCATAAGCTCTAGCATCTCCTTTGACGCCCGTAGCTTTCGTATCAGTTAAAACAGCGAAATACTGCCACAAGTTTTCTTCTAAACCGCTTTTTTCAATTTCTTCCCTTACAATTTTGTCCGCTTTCTTTGCGATTTTAACCTTCTCTTCAGTTAGCTCTCCAATGATTCTGACAGCTAATCCTGGACCTGGAAAAGGCTGCCTAAAAACTATTTCTTTCGGTAGTCCAAGTATTTTAGCAACTTTTCTAACCTCATCCTTATACAAGTCACGAAGTGGTTCCACAATTTTCTTAAACCTAATTTTAATTGGCAGACCAGCCACATTATGGTGTGTCTTTATTTTGTCCGAAAACTTTCTAAAACCAGATTCAATTCTGTCCGGATAAATTGTTCCTTGAATCAAATATTCTGCGCCAACTTTCTCGGCGATTTCCTCAAATACCCTTATGAACTCTTCGCCGATAATTTTCCTTTTCCTTTCAGGGTCGACAACTCCTTCTAGTTTTTCCAAGAATCTTTTCTGCGCATCTGCGATTATGAGATTTATTTTAAGTTTTTGAAAGATATTTCTTACAAAGTCGGGTTCACTTTCTCGCATGAATCCGTGGTCAACGAAAACAGCGGTAAGCCGATTATCCAATGCTTTGGCAGCAACTGCTGTTGCTACGCTGGAGTCTATGCCTCCGCTTAGGGCTATTATGGCTTTTCCTTCGCCAACTTCAGCTTTTACTCCTTCAACCATTTTTTCTATGATGTCTTCCATTTTCCAGTTAGCTTCGCATTTGCAGACTTCAAATATGAAGTTGTGGAGCATCAGTGAACCATTCTCTGTGTGGATTACTTCCGGGTGCCATTGTAAGCCGTATATTGGCTTTTCCTTGTGTCTAAAGGCTGCAACTGGACAGTTTTCTGTATGCGCCAAAACCTCAAATTCTTCTGGCATTTTGAAAACGGTGTCTCCGTGGCTCATCCAGACCTTCTCTTTCTCGCTTAAACCCTTCAAAACGCCTGCAGGCTTGTCTATGGTGACGTAGGCTATTCCATATTCTCTCTGTTCTGCAGGCTCAACTTTTCCTCCAACCATTTGTGCTACGAGTTGATGCCCGTAACACAAACCTAGAATTGGCAAGTTCAAATCAAGAATGCGCTGGTCTGATCTAGGAGCGTTAAGTTCGTAAACACTGGCTGGTCCTCCAGAAAAAATAAGTCCCTTCACGTTGAATTTCTCGCTTAGAAGCTTAATTTCTTCAGGTGTAATATCATGCGCAGCTATTTCAGAATAAACTCCATGTTCTCGTATCCTTCTTCCTATTAAGTGGCAGTACTGTCCGCCGAAATCAAGGACAAGTATGGTGTCATATTTCATTGTTGCATCTTCTCGCATTACAGAATAATGTTTAGTACTTAAACATGGATATTCAACTTTGCGGCTGCTAAGCGTAAAGATACTTTTGCAACTCCCAGAGCGTTACTTCATTTTTGTCATTTGACATATACGGTTCATATTCTCTCCATTCTTGCATTTTAAGCGTCAAGTATTTCTCAGCGTTTTCTCTACCTAGGGCTCTTATGCAAATCTCGTCGCTTTTCCATCCATTTAGAGCTTCATTCACTGATGTTGGCAAAACCTTAATGCCGAGTTCTTTGCGTTTGGCTTCACTGAGGTGATAAACATTCACGTCCACGGGTTCTCTAGGTTCAATCTTCTTTCTGACACCATCCAACCCAGCCTCAAATATCGCTGCATATGCAATATAGGGATTACAAAGCGGGTCTGGGCACCTAAACTCTATTCTTGCTTCTTTTTCCTTTCCAGGAAAATACTCTGGCACCCTTACTAAGGCTGAGCGGTTTCTCTTGCTCCACGTAACGTACACTGGGGCTTCATAGCCTGGCACGAGTCTTTTGTAACTGTTGACTGTAGGCGCCACAATAGCGCAAAGGGCTTCAGCATGTTCCAAAAGACCGCCTATGAAATATCGGCATTTCTGTGAAATATTAGCGTAGCCATCAGGGTCGTAGAACACATTTTCTTCTGTTTTCGAGTTGAAAAGTCCAAGGTGAACGTGCATGCCACTGCCTGGCTTGCCA
>CAYVGZ010000071.1:0-7093 GCA_964450845.1 uncultured Candidatus Bathyarchaeia archaeon
TTCAAAATGGGTTGGAGAATCTGAAAAAGCCATAAGGGAAGTTTTCAGAAAGGCTCGAATGGCGGCTCCTTCGGTGGTTTTCTTTGATGAGATGGACTCTCTTGTGCCTCGTCGAGGCTTAGGTTTTGGAGATAGTGGAGTGTCGGAACGTGTTATCAGTCAGCTCTTAACGGAAATGGATGGAATAGTAGCCCTAGAGGACATAGTTGTTATAGCAGCCACAAACAGACCTGACATTGTGGACCCAGCAGTGCTTCGCCCTGGAAGATTTGATAGGTTAATATATGTACCGGAACCCGACGAGAAAAGCAAGCTTCAAATATTCAAAATTTACACAAAAAACATGCCGTTGGCTAAGGACGTGAGCTTATCACAATTAGTTGCTATGGCCAAGAACTATTCAGGCGCTGACATAGAAGCGCTCTGCAGAGAAGCAGGTATGCATGCGTTAAGAAGTGACGTTAACGCCAAAGAGGTTACGATGATAGATTTTCAGGAAGCAATTAAAAGCGTTGGGCCGTCAATCACGCCAGACATGGAAAAATGGTACAAGAGTTTTATGCAACAGGTTCGGCAGGTGCAGAAACCGGCAACACCAGTTGCTTAGGAGCATATTGCCTTGCCCATTAAAACTTGGAAAACTCTACCCGCCTGCTACGTTATGTTGGAAATTTTGAAAAAGAAAGGCGCTCTGACGGATGCGGAACTTTTTGAAGAGTTAGGTGAAGAGTTTAAAGATTTAGGCTTCAAAGACTTTAACGAGTTGTTAATGCGTTTAGAAATTAGCGGAAGAATACGTACGGCATCAATGGTTCGTGGGAAAAGACGGGTTGAACTTGTAACATAAGTAGCCATCCAGTTAAGCCATCAGTGTGCGGTAAATGAAAAACCTTTTAGACGTAATAGTCGTTGGAGGTGGACCGTGCGGCTCTTTCACGGCGTTTAACCTCGCAAAACGAGGAGCCGAAGTAACGGTTTTCGAGGAACATAGTGAGGTTGGTGTTCCATCGCATTGTCCTGGTCACTTAAGCATTAAAGGTCTAAAGCGATTAGGGCTTTATCCGCTTCCCGAAGAAATCGTTGAAAACACTTTTCAAGGGGCAATCTTTCACTCACCAAAAGGTAAAAGTTTTTCAGTTCGTTTTTCCCAGCCAGTAACATGCGTTGTTAATCGTGTTCTTTTTGATAAGTACATTGCAGAAATGGCTGAAGACGCTGGGGTGCAGTATCATCTAAATTCACGGGTTGAATCACTAATCATTGAAAACGGTTTCGTGAAAGGAGTAAACGTCAAGCAAAAAGGGAAGACGAAGGAAAGTTATTTTGCTAAAATTGTTGTAGACGCTGAGGGTATATCTTCAAGAATTTTGAGGTTGGCTGGCTTATCAGCCCTTAACCGTCATATGCTTGTCAATGGCGTGCAAGCAGAAGTCGATAATGTTAAAGACGCTGAATCGGATATGGTGGAAGTTTTTCTTGGGAAGGACTATGCCGGGGGCTTTTATGCATGGCTTATTCCCATAGGTGATGGGAAAGCAAAAGTTGGATTAGCCACAAAAACTGGAAATCCAAAAGAGCTTTTGAGACGGCTTATGTTCAAACATCCTATCGTTTCAAAGAAGTTGCATACTGCAAAAATCGTTCGAATGGGGTTCCACTCTCTAACGCTTGGGGGACAAATAACAAGAACCTATTCAAACGGGTTCTTAGCCGTTGGAGACGTAGCCTCGCAAGTGAAGCCTACAACTGGAGGAGGCGTGATTTTTGGGATGACCTGTGCGAGAGTTGCAGCCGAGGTTGCTTACGATGCTTTGAGCAAAAATGATTTTTCTTCGGAATTTCTGAGTACATATCAAAGGTCATGTAACCCTATCTTGGGTTTTGATGTAAAAGTTATGATTAAGATTAGGAAAATGCTTTATGCCATGTCTGACGAAAAAGTCGACGGCGCCATTAGTTTATGCAAAAAACTTAACTTAGACAAAAGCCTCCAAAACATTAAAGACATAGATTTTCAAGGGCGATCGCTTCTGCGTCTTTTGCCAAACCCCAGAATGTTGACGGTTCTCTTCTATTTCTTTTTCCTTTATCTGTCTGCAAATCCTTAAAATCTTCAAATAACAAACTGACAAGAAACGGTTGAAAAAGCATGTCCGAATTTCGTTACAAACAGGTTGTTGTTTTTCGTTCTGATTTGAGGTTGAGTAAAGGAAAAATTGCAGCTCAAGCGGGACACGCTGCGGTTTCAGCGGCTGAGGAAGCCCGAAAACGGCATAAAGAATGGTGGGAAGCTTGGATGAAAGAAGGGCAGTGCAAAATAGCCGTTAAAGTGAAAAGCGAAAAGGAACTTTTAGAGCTGGAAAAACAGGCGAAAGATTTGGCGTTGCCCTGCGCATTAATTATCGACCGAGGTCTTACAGAGGTTCCTCCTGGAACAGTAACTTGTTTGGGAATTGGTCCCGCAGTTGCTGAAAAAATAGACAGAATTACTAGTATGCTTCCTCTCGTTTAGAAGGCTGAGGGTTTGCTTGTTCCTAAATTGGAGAGACAGATAGGCATAGAGGTTTATGCTACACGGTCGTTAGGCGTTGGTGGAATAATTCGACAGTTTGTCGATGATTTTGTTGTTGAGGAAGTGCTTGTGGTCGGTTCTAAAGCAGAAATGAACCAGTCTGCTGAACGTCAAGTGTTGGGGTCCTCACATGATAAAAACCGTTATCTGCTGTGCGTTTTGGTTAAGCGGAATTGGGACATGTTTCAAGCTCTTAGAGTCATCGCTGAACAACTGGGCATAAGCACAAAACATATTCATTTTGCTGGCATAAAAGACGCTAAAGCCATCACCGCCCAACACATTACAATCGAAAGTGCAACAGCCGAAGAAATTCAAAAAGTTCAAGTTAAAGACATAAAAATCCGCCCAATAGGCTATGTCCGCAACAAGCTTTCATCATACTTTCTTTTCGGAAACAATTTCCACATAACCATCAGAGCCATAAGCCATCCAAAATCCACAATTAAAAAACGAATAACAAAAACCATCGAAGAACTCAAGGCAATAAAAGGCGTTCCAAATTTTTTCGGTCACCAACGCTTCGGCACAACCCGCCCAATAACGCATTTGGTTGGAAAAGCCATCGTTAAAAGAAACTTCAGAAAAGCCGTGATGCTTTTTCTGGCTAAACCAAGTCCGCACGAGCATCCAGAATCTAGACAAGCCCGAGAGCAACTGCACGCCACACAAGATTTTAGACAAGCTTTGAAAGACTTTCCGAAACAACTGCGTTATGAACGTTTAATGCTTAGGCACTTAGTCAAAAAATCAGACGATTACGTAGGAGCCTTCAGAAGACTCCCAATAAAGCTGCGAGAACTTTTTCCGCAAGCCTATCAATCTTACCTTTTCAACAAGTTTCTAAGTAGAAGAATCTTGTGTGAGCTTCCGCTGGTTAGGGCTGAAGTTGGGGATTATGTTGTGAATGTGGAGCGTTCTGGATTGCCAATGCTTACGATGCATAAGACTGCGAGTGCTGAAAAATTGACAGAGATTAATAAGGCAATTGAAGCTGGGAAAATGCGATTAGCAATTCCCCTAGTCGGTTTTAAACAGCGTAAATCACTCGGTGTTCAAGGAGAAATTGACAAACAAATCCTAGAAGAGGAAGAAATCAGCCAAGAAAGCTTCAAAATCCCAGCCATGCCAGAAATGACTGCAAGAGGAGAACTGCGAACTGCCATAACTCCGCTGAACAATTTCTCGCTGAATGAAATCTCGGAGGATTCAGCAAACTCATCAAAACACAAGGCAGAAACAAGCTTCACTTTACATCGTGGCTCCTACGCAACAATACTCCTAAGAGAACTCGTCAAACCACACAACCCAATAAAAGCCGGATTCTAACCAAATCGCCACGTTTGAGCAACAGCACATCTGAAGCCTACTGAAAATTCAACCTATATATAAGGGGGGGCTAGTCACGCAGAGAGCAAACGCAAAAGCGTCCCAAGACAAGGCTAATATAACGAATAGATAGGGAAAGTTTTTACTTGTCGATTATGTGGTGATATTTAACACGTTTCACAGTCGAAATATAGGGATGAAAAGAAGATGCTAATAGTTTTCATCATAGGAACCGCTGGATCTGGAAAATCGATGCTCACAGCAGCCTTTAGTAAATGGTTAACAATGTCCAAACAAAACGTCGCAATCGTGAACCTCGACCCAGGAGTGTTAACGCTTCCATACTCGCCTGATGTAGATGTTCGCGATTATGTCAACATCGAAGATTTGATGGAAAAATATCGTCTAGGTCCAAACGGCGCTCTGATAATGGCTGCCGATTTGATTGCAGATGAGATTGAAGGAATTTCCAAGGAAATTGAGGAATTAAAGTCAGACATCGTTTTGGTTGACACTTCTGGACAGATGGAGTTATTTGCTTTTAGAGCAAGCGGTCCCTACATTGCTAGTGAACTTACAAAAGAGCCCAAAACCATAGTTTACTTGTTCGACGCTGTTTTCTCAGTCAACCTGCTTAACTATGTTTCAAACCTTTTCCTTTCAACAGCAGTCTATAACCGTTTCTTCCAACCCCAAATTCATCTACTCTCAAAATGCGACTTGCTCCCAAAAGAAGAAGTTGACAGAATTGTAGATTGGTCAGCCAACCCAAATGCTTTAGAAAACTCGATCGAGCAAAAACTTGAAGGAACAAAACGTTTGCTGAGCAGAAACGTAATGCGGACAATTCATCAACTTGGCTTAAAATTCTTATTAACTCCAATTTCAGCCAAAACAAACGAGGGAATGATAAACTTTAACGCATCCCTAGAACGCATTCTAGCTGAAGGAGAAAAATACACATACTGATGAAAAATACGAGTCTATATTCCTTGGCAATCATTCAGAACTGTCCATGCTGCTGCTAAAGTGCCATATTCAGCTTTTCCCAAACTGTCAGCACTTCCAATAATTATCACATCGTTTTCCTCTGGCTCCAGAAGCCGAATTATCTGATTTGCCGCTTCTGGAAAATCCTTAGCCACATCGTCGCTCACAGAGGGAATTTTTAGACGACCTTTTTTGAACATTATTGTTGTCGCACCTTTTGCACCAGCCATTACCGCCGCGTCACGTTGCTCTACACCTGATTTAACATTATGCCCATGATCTTTGATTAGAACTGCAAAACTGCTATTAGCAATAGTCAACTCATTCTTTCCAATTTCAACTTTCTTCCTAAAAATAGATTTGTATTCTCTCCAAAGCCTTAAACCCTTACTGGTAAGGGTGCACCCAGCTTTGGAGGTTGCAATCAAATCAGCGGCTTTTAATCGATTTATTATAGTACGTATCGCCCCTTCTCCAACTTCTAGATTCTCAGCCAACTTGCTGCGCCCAATTGTTTCCTCCGATATAAGCTCTATTGCACGCAGTATGTGAAGCACAGAGAATGATGGAGATGGACCTGGAGCTTTTTCGCTTGTGATTTTTTCTAAAAGTTGCTTAAATGTGTAGGGCATAAGTTTTCACAATTATAGGTTAAGGCTGTTGGTTATTAACTTATTATAGACTGGAAACACGTGGATTTTTGAATATTCAGTGGTTAGAACTTGTTTTTGTGCCGTAATATTCTCTGACTATACCAGCTGTCAATGCGATAAGACCTACTGATAGCAAGTAAATAAGTGGGTAAACGAAAATCGAAAGCAAATTCTCATAGGTCACAGCATTTTGCAACTTTGGAGTGAAAAACAATGAAATCCACACTATGACAAACGTTGCAATGCAACTAATCCCAAGTCCGACAGCGAGCCCATGAACGAAACTGCCTCTGCCTTCTCCTTGAATATTCAACCTTAAACTCTTGTTTTCTGCCTGTTCTACTTCTTGCTTAGGTGATTCTTCGGAATCTACGTAACCTCCCTGCTCAACCTCTTGTTCCGGCTGTAGGTTTTCTTGATAAATTTCCTCTTCACTTTGTACATTTTCCTGTTTTTCTTGTTCGGCTGTCACAGCATTCGCCTTTCTGCTGTTTTGTTATTGCAGTGAATTAATAAAATTATTCAATTCTAAATTCTGACTATAAATTAGAATTGGAAATATGAAATATTGCAAGAAGATTATTTTGAAACAAGTTTAGGTGTCAACTGCTCTATAGCGTTCTTAAGTTTAGTCCATTCATCTATATTCCTTATGTTAAACTTATGCTTCCTTTTCCACGTTCCATTGTTGTTCTGCCAAAGATACAAACCAATAGACCGCTTTCCGAACGATTCAAAAGCAACTATCGCTTCCCACCATTTCTGGCTTTTAAAAATTGTAACATAATCAACGACTTTATAAAATTCGGATATAGGTAATTTCTCACTTGCTTCAGCCATCGCTATCCCACTTGCCCATATCTTTGATCCTTAACAATTTAAGCGTTTTAGCCATGTTAAGCTATAGGCGTTGAAAAAAACCTGTTGACACCACCCTCACACGATTACAGCAAATGCTAAAGTCTCAATAATATAGTTCCCTTTTTTACACTCTAAACAAAAGAAAATTCGGGGAAACATTATGCCCTAATTCAGAACATACAACTTTGTTTCAGAATTAGTATGTTTGAATTTTTCCTTGGGCTAATTCCATGCAGAATTTATCTATATTTTCAAGTTCATAATCCAATACTTCACTTATTTCCCGTCTAACCTTTTCCAAGGAGTTGTTACCCTTCATTATCACCTGTGCTGCCGCAACTGCTGGCTCATCTATGGGACTGCCTATTTTGCTTAACAGCCAAATGTAGACATCCGCAACTTCCGGCACGTCTTCGTAGACGTGTTGGGCTATTTTGTATGTCAAGACATTGTAGATTTTGCCAACATGGCTGACTGGGTTTTTGCCCGCTGCAGCTTCTGAACAGAAAGGCCTATTCAATGATATTAAGCCATTTACACGGTTTCCCCTTCCAACTTGTCCAGAATCGCCGCTGTCTGCGCTTGTACCCAAAACTGTTAGATATATGCCCCCTAAACCTCTTCCACGCACATCTAATGTGTTTAGTTGTGCACCAACGTTTTCAAAATTCGTTCTAGCCTCAACAAA
>CAYVGZ010000072.1:0-6783 GCA_964450845.1 uncultured Candidatus Bathyarchaeia archaeon
ATGTGGACGTGCATGCCACTGCCTGGCTTGCCAAACCACGGTTTGGGCATGAATGTTGCTATCCAACCGTATTTTCTGTCCGCTACGGCTTTGGCTCCAAACTTGTATCGGATAATGTTGTCAGATGTGATTAGTGGGTTTGAATATTTGAAGGTGATTTCGTTTTGGGCTGAACCCACCTCATGGTGTTGTCGCTCTACTGTGATTCCCATAGTGGATAAGGCATTGGACAAGTCCATTCGATACGTTTCTGTGATGTCTCGGCTAGGAGCTATGTCAAAGTATCTTTGTTTGTCTACGAGATGGTTTTCAACTGGATCAACTTCGCCTTTTTCATTTTTCTGTACAAGATAAAATTCTAATTCTGCAGCGGCTGTAGTCTCATACCCTTCTGTCAGTGCTTTTTCTATGGATTTTTGACAAATGTACCTTGGGTCACCTTCAAATTGTTTGCCGTCTGGTCGATATATGTTACATATGAAGCTTACAACACCTTTGTCATAGAAATAGTAGGGGCAAACCGTAAATGTGGACGGGTCAGGCTTCATAACCATGTCGCTCTCTTCTATGTCAACTCCGCCTATTATTGAAGAACCATCAAAGCCCACGCCTTCTGTTAAAGCGTTCTCAACCTCTTCCACTGGGATTGTTCTGCCTTTAATGAATCCAAGAATGTCTGTGAAGTGTAGAAGAACGTAGTCAGCATTTTTCACAAGTTTCAAGGGTGCGAAGTTTTTGATTGCTTGTTGACTATTATGCGCCATGTTCTTCTCCTACAAGCAAATTTACAGTGAAAAGAGTTATTTATATAAATATAAAAGCTTTATTGAGGAAAATAGGAGCAAATGTTAAATAAAAGATACATTTATTGAATAATTGTGCAGTATAAGTGGCGAGTGATGCATTTGGACGAAACAGATGTCAAAATCTTGAAAGCACTAACTCTTGATGCTAGACTTTCTTCGCGGCAGATAGCTAAGCAATACGGCATTTCTATAGGCACTGTCTTATCGCGGATAAAGAGGATGGAGAACGAGGGGATAATACGGGGATATTCTGCTCTATTGGACCATGAAAAACTTGGATACGAATTGACGGTTATTAGTGAAATAACTGTTTCTAAAGGTCGGCTCTTAGAAGTGGAAAACGAGATTGCACGTCTCCCAAACGTCTGCTGCGTATATGATGTGACAGGCTTAATAGACGCAATCATAGTCGCAAAATTCAAGAACCGAGAAGAACTAGGCAAATTCACCAAACGACTTCTAACCATACCATACGTGGAAAGAACAAACACCCATGTTGTTTTAACATCCATAAAAGAAGACTTCCGCCTAACCTAAACTCACCACAGATTCAACCTACATATAGGGGAGAGGGTAGGCGTTCTGAGAGCCAAACCCCAGCTTACAGAAGCAAAAGTTGAACCTATATATAAGGGGGGGTCTATAGCGCTTTCACAACAGTGTCCTCTTTTTGTTTCCTTATCTAAGCAAGATTTAATTTCAACCTAGATTAGAAAGTAAAAGGATAAGCTCCTAGGCGGGGGTTGCCAAGCATGGCCAAAGGCGTAGCCCTGAGGCGGCTATCCTGTAGGGGTTCGTGGGTTCAAATCCCACCCCCCGCACCATCTTCCTGACGCTGAATTCGCTCAAATTTCGCTCTTTTCGAGCGTAGAATAGCAGAAAAACGACTTCAAAAATTAGGTCGCTTTTGATTTTACTTGAGCGTTTAAAACTGTCAACTTCAGAGAGAAATAAACCTTTGATTGCTCTCCTTGCTGTGTTATCTGTAAAAGCATTTAAACTCTAAAATCAATACGTAACATCTGATAATAATGGGAAAAGTTGACGACCACTTAAAAGAATGGTTAATCACGCTTGGACAGAACAATGGTTATGATGCATGGACACCAGACACGAAAGACAACGTGGAGTTTTCAAAAATAAAAAACTTCAAAATTGATTATAGACCAGATGTGGTTTGGAGAAACAAAAGAACGAAACGTAAAGTCTTCTTTGAACTTGCCTTTAAAGAGGATTTTAGACAAGTTATCGGTGAAGTGTTTCTGGCAAGCTTAGTTGACGGATACACCAAGATATTTGTTATTAGACCAACAGGAAAAGAAGATTTCTGGAAGAACGTTGAAGGTTTTCTGAGATATGCGTTTTACAAGGACGGAATTTTTAAAAAATACGAAACATTTCGTCCTAGATTCATAATCTTTGAAAGAAGCCTCGAAGAGAAACAGGAAGAAGACAGAATAAAGGAAAAAATAGTCCAAGTATTAAAAGATGAAAAATGGTTAAAATAACTTATCATGTACAAATATTGCTAAATCTCCATTGCAGAATTGAAACCTGCGATTTGACGGTTTTAAACGACAGTATAAACCTAACCCCCCGCACTTGAATTTGAAGCTCGTTTTGAAGCTATTTTAGCCAAAGAAACCCAATTTGGGATGTTGTGTACGAACGTGTGCGGGGGTTAAGAATTGAACACAAGTTTACCGGTAAAATTCTATGATTCTGAGCCAAAATGGTGAAAGTTAAATCAGAATACGAATCTCAGTTCATAAGTGTCTTACTTATCTATAATTTTGATAGTTGTTTGAAGTAGTTTATGAGAAGATTCAGGTTAGCCTATCGTGACCTTGACGAGGTAAGTTAGCAGCAATTAAGTTAACTACAGTTAACTTTATATCTGTCTGTAGCTTATATTATATAGGTGAATGCTATGCGTATTCAAGAACTGGCCGCAAAAGTGAGTCAAGAATGTGAGGTCTTCAGCAACCCAATTCGTGCTTTGATAGTAGCGCTTACAATCGTCAAAAATGGTATCACTTGGACTGAATTAAGACGAAACTTGGAAGAGCTTGTGGGAGAAATGAACCCTAATACGTTGAGTTTTCACATAAGCAAGCTTGTTGATGCAGGCTTACTGAGCAAGGCTGGAACCAAACTTCAGCCTAGGTATATACTCCCTGAAAAAAAGATTGAAGAGGCAAAGAGAACAATAGGGCAAGCCTTAATAAAAGAGGTTGAGAGGGAATACAAACGATGAAGGCTCTTCCAACGGTTGAAGAGATAAAAAATCTTCTAACGAAAGAATTGGCTTCTGCAATTGGAGAACCATACTTAACTGTATCATTGCAGGTAAGCGAGTTCCACAAGGAGAATGACAAATATGTAGTATTAGGAACTTTCAAAGTTGTGCCATTTATTGTTGTTACAAGGCAAGGGAAAATAGAGGCGAATGTCATTCAAACGGAAGAGGGCTTAAGAATCACCAAGCTACGAATCATGGGAGACAAAGAGTAGTGAGACTATTTTGTTTGGGCCTCGCATAGTTTTGCTTCTGGGCAGTTATGACTCTGAAACGAAGTATGTTTTGGAAACTATCAAAGAGGAAATCGCTAAGAGATTCCAAGGAAAGATTCTCATTGCTTTGCTTGAGAATCTTGACATTTATGTTGCCGATGGTCTTCATGTGTTAACTGAAACGTTTGGTAAGAATAGAATCTCGATTATGGTGTATGAAGCGAAAGGAAGCGCATTGTCTGAAATCTATGATGTAGACCTTGTAAATAGTCCAGAGGAAACTGTGTACAATTTCTTGAAAGCAAAGTACGGAATAGAAACTCTCAACAGGAATCCCATTTTTGACAAATTTGACATTCTTATGCGGTTGGCAATCGAGATCTTTTTGATCAGACATAAAGAAGAAACGCGTGGAGGAGAATACTTAGAACTGATGCACGCCATCTTTCAAAGGTACTCAGACAAAATTTGGTTTTTCAAGAAAGAGAGAATACATCTTTCAGTCATGCTCATGGAATATCTTGATAGCTTTAGAGTCAAACTTCGTTCATATGCTGACGTAACGGAATTGATCAATGAAATTTCACGAATTCTGGAATATACGATGCGCCAATACTCTATGAAACAATAGCGTATCGAAAAATACGAAATAGATATGAAAGCATGCGCTCGACGTACTATGGATGACCGTGATTTACCGGTAAAGTTGGGTGGGGGTCCCACCCCCCGCACTCCAATTTTCGCCTTATTTCGAGCTTATTTCAGCCAAATAAACCCAAGTTAGGACGTTATAGAAACCCTGTGCGGAGGTTAACAATTGAACACACGTTTACCGGTAGAAATGCTAGTCAAGAATGGCGGGATAGCTTCAAACTCTTGTTCATATCATGCCAAAAACGAACAAAACATATTTGGTTCCTAATAGAGGGGTCTAGTGCTGTTGCACGCAACACAAAACAGCATTTAGCAACCATTTTAATTCTCACTAAATTTCACAATTACTCTCCAAGGAATCAGATAGAGGACAGCACGCGTAGTCTGGTTATTTTTCAGCAAAACCTCTCAAAGGCACACAAAAAGAGGGTTCTAAGACTTAGAGTTTGAGGAAGCAATAGCTAAACCTTCGCTAACTAACAATGTTAATGATGCGCCTCTTAATTCCTTGATGCGATTTTCGACGACTGCGTGAATTTTTGTTCTAAGATCATCATCATATGCAGGCCTTATTCCATCCATTTTTCTGGCAAGTTTAGAGTCGCCAAGAGTTTTCTTGATCCAATTTTGGAAGTCTTTTCTTTGAAGATGGAACAGCAGACTTTCTAACTTGACGGATTTTATTTTTTCGAGGTACTCAGAAAGACTTCTAGCGCTTTCTCCTGTTGGCTTTCCAAGGGCTTCGTAAAAGTAGAAGGCTTCTTCGTCCCTAACCGTCCTCAAGATTCTTACAGCTTCTTCGTTAACCTCTAGATTTCTGCCTTTCTGCAGTTTTTTCTTCTTCTGAATTTTCAGAGGCATAGTTAATCGTGCGTGTAATGTTTGAGGAATAAGATAATCTTTACGAATTTGAGATTCAATTTTGAAATGCAATCCTAACTTTTCTAATAAGCCAAAGAGTCACTGTATTGCGAGATGTCGGATGCTTGCAGAATTTCTCTTCTCTTAACAATTTCTTTGAAGTCCACGTAGCCTCCGCCAACTATTTTCAATTTGGCGTCAATTTTCTTGTTTTTGATTTCTATGATATTGTAAGAATTGCAGAAAAATCCTCGCAGTTTTTCACATGATACGCTGCCTGCGTGAACCACAAGCATGTCTTCTATTTTCCATCTCCACGGTCTGTGGCGGTGTCCGCAGAGAACCAAGTTTGCTTTTGACTTTATGAGGCTTCTTAGAACGTCGCCTGCATCCACAATAGTTATCTGGTCTGCACCCGTGTCTGGGACTGGAATTATGTGGTGGTGGATTGCTACTATCTTTGCTTTATCCTTGTGTTTTTCAAGGGTGTGCTCAAGCCACAGATTCTGTCTATGACCAACTTCTCCGTCATCTCTGTCGGGTCTCGCTGAACTGAGGACTATTATGATTGCATCATCAGATTCGGTTATTTGCGAAAACGGGAAAAACTCTTTAAAGAGCAGATATCCTGTTGAGCGGTAGTCATGGTTTCCACTTAGGTATATTATCTTCTTCGCTCTTAACTTCTTCAACTCTTTTGAAGCAGTTTCAAACTCGGATATTAAGCCGTTTTCTGTTAAGTCACCAGTTACAAGTACCACGTCAGGGGACAGATTATTAATTTCTTTAATAGCTGCTCTTAAGGTTTCCTTGCGAAGCATCTGACCGCAGTGGATATCTGAGATTTGAGCTAGTAACATTATTTTATCGCATCTTATTCTCTGCTTGAAAGTATGACAATGTAGTCGGCTGTGTCAGCACACATGTCAGCCGCATGCTCAATGAACTCAACCAAATCATCAAATATTACCATAGAGCCGCAGTTCATCTTATCTGAATATTTAACGAATAGTGACTTGGTTTTAAGGTATTCCTCATCGAGTTTATGTTCTATTTCTTCTACTTTCTTTGCGCCTTCTATGGCTTCGGCTGGGTTGATTGTAATTTTTTCGATGCTACCCCGTAACGTGTGAGCGCAGTCTACCAAAGTAGAGGTCATGTGGACAGTTTTATCCCACAGCTCTTTTGGTATTTGAGCGTCTGCAAGCATTTCTACACATCTTGATGTGTCCTTGACGTGGTCTGCGAGGGTGTCAAGACGTTTTACAAGATGCATCAAGTCTTCACGGTACTCTGCAAATAAGGCTGCGCCTTTTGATAATTCTTTAAAAACCTCTGTTCGCAGTCTGTCCACTTCTTCCTCAACCTTAAACAGGTTCTCGATGCTCTGAAATGCTTCTTTTTTCTTGTTTTCTGACATGCTTTTTATTGCTTGATGAAGTAGAGTCACGGTGTCGAGGGCTTTTGTTATTTGTTCTTGGGCTAGGTCTAGTGCTTTTGTTCTTCGGCGCCTTTCAAACCAGGCGTAGCTTCTTTTTTCCAATTTTTGCATCTCATTTACATTATTTTCTTTAGTGTGCTTATAACTTTTCTTTTTGTGGCTACTTTACTAGGTGATATAGTGATGATGTGTTTGTGTGTGTACGCGCAACAGTGTCTAGCCCCTCTATTTAGAGTCAAATATGTGTGTGGATTGTGGGTGTTTTTGGGGAGATGACTCTCTCTGAAGGGTTCTAGACCCCCCTTATATATAGATTGAACCAAAGCTTAGAATGGGCAATTTGACTATTCTTCTAGTTTTGTGTCTTATGGGCTCCTTCTACGCTATTTACTTGTTAGCCACTATGAAAAACGATGATAACTCGGCATTCATACATGACCCATAATTCAAACAAAGAAAACCATAATGTTTTATAATTGCATTTCTGAATAAATCCCTTCTAACATC
>CAYVGZ010000073.1:0-6772 GCA_964450845.1 uncultured Candidatus Bathyarchaeia archaeon
TTTTGCGTCTGGTTCTGAAGTTTGGCACGCCGTAAACGTAGCAGCAGTCTGGTTTTCGCCAGCAGGCTCCTTCGTGTCTTGGCAGATGATAAATTAGTCCAGCGCTGTCCAACGGGTTCAAGATGGTGCCAGTTATAATATTGGGTGATGAATCATGCGAGCCGTCAACGGTTAAGACGGGAATTCTAGCGTCTCGAAGACGGCTAAAGTTTTTTATGGTGTTTTCTAATGTTGCATTGGATGGGCGTGCATGGTGGAACAAATCTCCAGCTATAATCATGAAATCGGGCTTTAACTCGATGGTTTTGTCGACTAGTTCTTGGAATGACTTGTCAAAGTCTTCGCGTCTAACTTCTAAGCCATATTGTGAATAGCCTAAATGCAAATCTGCGGCGTGAACAAAACTGAAAGCCCTCAAATGTTTTTCCTCCCCGTAACTGCTAGCATTTACATTTAGCTTATTATCGAGTTTTAAATGTTTAGCGCACTGATGCATGCATAATTTTTCCAGTGGATTTAAAAGGAAACATATAAACGGTTAACCGACAGCATCTTAACATAAAAAGCGTGCGCATACATGAAATGTCAAAAATGCCAGAAAGAAGTCTTCCTACCCTTCAAATGCCCATACTGCGGAAACTACTTCTGCTCCGAACATCGTCTACCAGAAAACCACGAATGCCCACGAATAGAACACGCACGCATGTCAAAAGAGGAAACGCAACCTATAATTGTTCAAAAACAAAGACCATACGAATACACAATCAGTTATATACCAACTCAGCTAAAAAGAGGAAAGATACATTTCAGCATTAAAGAAATTAAGCATTTGACAATAGCTGCATTGCTGGTAATTGGCGTTGGGCTGTCATTAGGATTGTTTTCAAATCTTTTCTACACAGACTATGTCATGTTAGCCACTTTCACAATAATATTGACTGCATCCTTTTTCCTACATGAAATCGCGCATAAAATTGTTGCGCAAAGAGAGGGATTGTGGGCAGAGTTTAGGCTAACACTCATAGGAGCCATTTTAACACTAGTTTCTTCAATTACTCCATTCTTTAAGATCATATCTCCAGGAGCAGTTATGGTTGCTGGATCTGCGGACATGAAAAGCATGGGAAAAACATCCATAGCTGGACCAATGACAAACATAACGTTATCAACAATTTTTCTCGCTGGAACGTTTCTTTTTCCTCATCAAATAAGCATTGCACTTGCTGCCTTCATCAACGCTTGGATGGCGCTTTTTAACCTAATTCCTTTTGGAATACTTGATGGATTCAAAATTTTCCAATGGAACAAGAGAAACTGGGTTTTAACTTTCACGCCAAGTCTAATTCTCACGATAATCTCTTTTCAACGCATACCAGCGGCAGTGTTTTAAGAAATGAAAAAACTTAGATACAGTAACCAACAACATTTGGTTTATGGTGTAAATGGTTAACCGAGATAGACATGACATCGTATTCGAGATATTGAGGAAGGCAGTTGCTGGAAAGAAAACGACAGAATTGATGATGGAAGTTGGGCTGTCATACGTGCAATCGAAAAAGTATCTGAGCGCATTAGTAGAGAAGAAGTTGCTGGAAATCGATGAGAAATATGGTTTTAAAACGACAAGTAAAGGCTTAGAATTTCTGGAAAAATGCGAACAATGTCCACTATTTAAATGGGACAAACATAAAAAGTAATGTTGCCTAAATAGTTAGAGAAGTTCTATTGTTACATGCACTTCTTCAGGAACACGAATCCGCATAATACGCCTCATAACACGTTCTTCAGCGTCAATGTCAATTAGGCGCTTGTGAATTCGCATTTCCCATTTGTCCCATGTTAAGGTTCCTTCACCGCAAGGTGACTTCAAAACTGGAACTCGCAATCTTTTAGTGGGCAATGGAACTGGACCGTTTAGTTTGACTCCTGTTTTCTGGGCAATGGCTTTCAGTTCTTCACATACTTCTTCTAGTTTAGTGTAGTCTGTGCTTGTTAATCGTATTCGTGCTTTCCTAGCCATTGCCCTTCATTCCTAAGGTATTTACCTTAGACAATTAACCGTAAATAAAAACTTATCGACATCTATTCTCGTTTGCGGAAGAGCTGGTGAGCTTTTTTGCTTTCGGAGTGTTTATAGCCCCTCTATAAATAGATTGAACCAAAAGTTGATTTGAGAATCGTCATCGTAGCTTCTAAGGATAATAACGAAAACCATAAAAAATGCACACTGCACCTCGTAATTAATAAAACATCAATTTGTGACCAGTGATAAACGCAAACTGAGCAGGATAAAAATGGAAAAGCCAAAGTTGAAAGTTAAGGGAATACTCCTCGACTTGGACGGGACAATAGTAGACTCGAAAGAGGCTTATCTAGAAGCATTAAAAACCGCCTTCAAAATGACGGGACAAAGAACGATTAACGCCAAAATAGCGACAGAGATTCCCAAAAGGCTCGAACAGAACCTTCCAATAAAAGACTTGCTGAAAGAAATTGATGTGCAAAAATTTTTAGAAGCGTATCTTAATGCCTACTATCAAAATACATCCACGAAAACGAAGCCAATACCCAAAATTTCAGAAACACTGAAAAAACTTTCAAAGAAGGCAAAGCTGGCATTAATCACCATGCGTTACGTTCCAAAAGAAAAAGTCATCAAAGAATTGGAAAAATTTGGATTGGCAAAATACTTCCAATACGTAATAACAGCACTAGACACGCCTAATCCAAAACCTTCTCCAGAGGCGCTCATAAGATGTGCAAAGCAACTTGACATTCAAATGTGCGAATGTGTGGTTGTAGGAGACTCTGTTGCAGACATAAAGGCTGGAAGAAACGCTGGAGCCAAAACAGTTGCGGTTTTATCTGGAATTTTTTCTCGCCAGGAGCTAGAGAGCGAAAAACCAGATTTAATTCTTGAAAGCATCAATAAACTCCCAGATTTTCTCGAATAACTTGTAAAACAAGCTTTAGATATTCCTAAAACTGAAATATAGCAGAAAATTACTGAAAAAAGTTATAGAGGCAACTATAAATAAAGCTTAATTAAAAGATCAAGCTCTAGTTTAAGATGGAGAAGGCTTCGAGCGGGGATATCCAATGAATTTCATAGAAACACTGTTGTCAGAGAGACTCAAAGAAATAGACCCAACGATGAATGTTTTCGGGTCAGACAGAAAAGTACTGCAAATAGCGTGCCAAGACTTAACAAACTATCTTAAAGTCCATTGGAACCTTGTTGGAAAGGAAGCAAACGAATGCGAACTCGTGGACAGGTTAGAAAAGTTTTTCAACGAAAATCCAAACGAGTTAGAAGAATTCTTGGGCATTTGGACGGGAATATGGTTTAGAAAATGGAAAGAGCGAGTAAAACTGCTCATAGGCAATGAAAATTCTAAAAGATGGAATAAAACCACAAAAATCCTTAGCAATGCGGAACCATTATGGAGAAAACTTTCAAACCGCCAAGAAATGCAAGAATTAGTAACATCCACGCTCATTAAGAACGGAGAAATCTGCGGCACATCAATTCTCGCAGAAAACCTCCTAAAAATGGAATTAGGCGAAAAAAGCAGAGAGTACATCAATGAAGAAGAACAAACAATGAATCTTGTCAATAACACTTTAAGGAAAGCAAGAGAACTAACCCGAAGCAAGGGACCATTAATCTACGTCAAAATCGACAAGGGTTACTACGGCACTAGTACATAACTTCTGATAACGCATATCCACGATTTTAAGATACCATTGCTGGAGAAAGGAGAGGAATGAAAAATACTAGCGAAGAAAATAGTAACTATAGCGGTTGACGCCTCAGCCGGTTTTATAGTCGCCCTAACTGGTTTTAAGATGACATCGTTTCCTTTGGATATGATATGGGGAATCTTCAATGTTTGGCTGTGGATAGTGTCGCCAACATTAATTTTGTGGGCTAAAAACAAAGAAGATGCGAAGAACCTTTCCAATTAGCATTCTGCCCGAAAAAATTTATGCTGTGTTCAAATAAACAATTAATATTTTAGCGTACTCTTTCTCTATTAAGGGTTTTAGTTCGCCAAGAATACCGTTTTGTAACAGTTGTTTCACCATATCCGCAAGCCGCACACCGCTTTTTTGCCACGTTATATGATCTTCTTCCACACCTTCTACAACGTATGTGAAGCGTCTTGCCAGCACGTTTGCCAAAAGATGCGGTTCCCTTTCCCAAAGATGTCACCTTGGCGGAGGTGAAATAAGAACCACATTGTCTCCTCGAACAATTATTAACCCTAGCTTTTTCATGCTTTCAGCACTTGTAGTATCTTCTGTCTCCTCCAAAACCAAGTTTAGATGTTGGTCAAACCCCTTCAGTCTTCCTCGTAAACTTTTTCCACCTTTCAATCTTACAAGCACGATTTTTCCAAGGTTCTGTTCAAGAATTTCAGTTGTCATCTCGCTCATTTTGAAGCCTCGAAACATATTTTACGTCTTTTTATACTTAAAGCATACCATTTAAACTTATCTAAGAAATAATTCGGATACATAAAAAAATCATGCTTAATTAGTGAACTTTCTCTTGTAAGCCAGTGCACGTTCAACTCTTTTCTTTCCAGAAGGGTGATCGTAGAACATAAATTCTGTGAAGGGGCTTGGATAAGCATACCTCAAGTTCTGGTCGCAAAGCTTTACCATAGAAGAAATGTAGGCATCTGGTTTCTGCACCAAATCAAGTTCATACTGGTCACAGTGGCTTTCCGCCAAACGGCTAAGAGTATTCATTAACGGAGAAAAACCGATATAGAGCAATCCAAACACTAAAGCCAATAATAGAAGGGAAGAGACCGAGTCAACGTGCTCTAGATTAAAGAAAGCAGAAACAGGTTGAACTATTTGACTAGTAATGAAAAGCGCAAAAAGGAAAAATCCGGACAGCAACAGAGCAAACTTCCAAATATGACCGTATATGTGATGCCCAATTTCGTGTCCCATGACACTCTCAATTTCATCAGTTGAATATTTTGAAAGAAATGTGTCGCTGAGCAACATTCTGCGTGTGTTGCCAATTCCAGTCAAAGCAGCAGTGGCTTTTTTTGTCTTTGCTCCAGCTTTCATTTCAAAAACTCCAATGATCTTTATTCCTGCCTTATCAGCAATTCTCGTTAATCTACTCAATAACTCGTCATCTTTCAGTCGCGGAAACTTGAAAAAAAGCGGCATTATCAACACTGGAGATACATACATGACGAGGGCAAAAATGAAGACTGAGACTACCCAGAGAAAGAGCCACCAGTATGTTGGATCCAGCCACATAAAATTGTAGATGCCCTCCACAAAAGAAACGATAAAAACGGCAAATAAAATTGACATTTTTACCTTGTCTCGGAACCATGTACTCAAGGTTTCGGTAGACAATTCAAACTTATGCTCAAGAACATATCCTTTATAATAGTCAAAGGGGAGTGAAACAAGCCAGAAAATGCAATACCCGATCAACGTGTAAAGGAACACAATCAACGAAAGTTCAGAAACATATGATTGTATAAATTTTTCCAATGCAGTAGAGAGCCCTAAACCTAATGCCAACAAAGCGAGAACAAAAATAACTACGCCTTTATACAAAGACACTTTTAGTCCACTATATAGATAATTCTTAGCCTTATGTTGCGTCTCCTCATTAAAACCATACGACTCAGACATTTGACCACCTTATAAACCATCTTATATGCATTGCATTGGGTTCGCTTGAGATGTCGCTTGTTATATTTTCCAAGTTTTTATGGTTTGTGGAGGATTTTTATTGAATCTGAAGAAGTAAATAATACGGTGTTATTTTGGAAAGTGTGAGGTTTTATACTTAAGCTGTACAATTTAGACTTGTCTTAGGGATAAGTATCATGCCAGAAAAATTCAGGAGACATTTCCTAAAAACCAAAGAAGCAGAAGCCTTGCTAAACAAGGTCTCAGAAAAGCTTGCTGTTTTAAGGCAAATTGTTAAGGCTAGAACTGATGTTGAACTTATTCAGACAGAGTTTGCAGAGATCTATCTAATCAATGGCAAGCCAATACTGGCTAAATTCGGAGAAAATGTTTTCCCAACTTTGGTTTTCAACGAATTTCTCGCCTCATCACCTAAGGTCTTCATCGACATGGGTGCAATCCCTCATGTGTGTAATGGCGCAAACGTTATGGCGCCTGGAATCACCCGTTTCGAAGGAGAATTCAAAAAGGGCGATTTTGTTCTTATTGCAGATGAAAAACATGGCAAACCCATAGCAATAGGCGAGATTATCTACGATGAAGATGCGGCAAAAACCGCTACGCAGGGTGCAGTTGTTAAAAATGTCCACTTTGTCGGCGATAGAATATGGAATTTCTTGAAACAGCTTGAGGCTAAGGCTTTGTGAAGGCTGAATCTGGATTTTAAATTCATAAGACACTTAACAGTTAAATTAGTATTGTCAATTCAGACGTGAAATTAAGAAACGCTTAAACTCTTGAAAATAGAAAATAGTGTGTCAGAGAGGAGAAGCTTGCCAAATTTAGGTAATATACTTCGCAAATCCAAGAAAGTTGAGAAGGAAGGTGAAGCTAGGACAGTGTCTGACAAAGCCTATTTGAAGGCTATGCCCCTTCGCGATTTATCTGACTTGGACGCCGTGAAAAATGAAGTAAAATCTGGTAATATCATGATTCTTAGGATCTCTCCTCTCGCAAACAAGAGCATTGACGATGTTAAACGTGCGGTAAACGAGTTATGCGAGTTCGCCGAGTCTGTTGGCGGGGACATTGCAAG
>CAYVGZ010000074.1:0-6315 GCA_964450845.1 uncultured Candidatus Bathyarchaeia archaeon
AGAGCCTGTGGACCTTCTGGTCCGCATGGGTTCGAATCCCATTCCCGGCGCCAAATGTCTGCTTGTGAGATGTTGATGGTTTTTTCTGTTGCTTCGCAGTGACTAGACCCCCCTTATAAATAGATTGAATTGAAGGTTGGCTTTTCTTAGTGTAGTCGGTCTCTTTTTTTGCTGCAAAACCTATAGTAAAATGCTCAGTTGTTGCATTGACAATAGGTGTGGTTTGATAAAAAGAGTGGTGTCTAAGGTTTTAGCATGCTCAGTAGGTTGTATTCGACGATTAGCGCGGCAAAGAGTGAAGCGACTAGAGACATCACTGTGATCATCGTGTTGAGTGAAGGTCCCGCAGTATCCTTAAAGGGATCGCCAACAGTGTCGCCTACCACGGCTGCCTTGTGAGCCTCTGAGCCTTTTCCCCCATGAACCCCTGATTCAATAAGCTTTTTGGCGTTGTCCCAAAGGCCGCCTGCGTTAGCCATAAGCAAAGCAAAGAGCAATCCCGAGAATATGCTTCCAGCTAAGTAGCCACCTAAGGCCTGAATGCCTCCGACAAAGCCAACAATCAACGTTACGGCAATCGTCAAGATGCTTGCTGGCATAAGTTCTTTCAACGCACCTACTGTAGCTATGTCGACACATTTCGCATAGTCGGGTTTGACACCTTCTTTTCCTTCCTTCAACCCAGGAATTTCTCTGAACTGTCTTCGGATTTCTGCAATCATCCTCTCAGCATTTCTACCGACGCCAAGCATCACTATTGCTGAGAATATGGCAGGCATGGCAATGCCCACGAAAGCGCCTAATAAGACAAGAGGGTTCATCAGATCGAACGTGACAATCCCGCCGAATTCCTCTGCAGTCTGTTTAAATGCTGCCAGAAGTGCAATCACGGTTAATCCTGCAGCTCCGATGGCGAAGCCTTTTGTGATTGCCTTCGCAGTGTTTCCGGCTGAGTCAAGTTCGTCAGTTATGCGAATTACTTCCTCGCCAAGCCCTGCTTGTTCCGCTATTCCTCTCGAGTTGTCAACTATCGGCCCGTAAGCATCATTTGAAATTATGAGACCGACGATTGAAAGCATCCCCAAAGCAGCCATACCTATTCCATACAATGCATAATCTATTCCAAGTGGTTCGCACAAGAAGTAAGCAATTGTAGAAGCCACGCCTATGCCTATGAGAGGCGGAAAAACGCTCTGCAAACCATACGAAAACCCTGTGATTATGTTTGTAGCAGTTCCAGTTACCGAAGCTTGTGCGGTTTTCAACACAGGAGCCTTGTCATCTGACGTGAAATAGTCAGAAGTCATTCCAATTATCACTCCTGCAATCAATCCAACAATTGCGGCTCCCCACATTCGCCACTCATAATTCAGAAAATACGTGGCAACAGCAGTCAGAACTGCAAAGATCGTACAAGTAACGTACGTACCCATGTTAAGTGAATTTCCAGGGTCTCCTTTTTCGCCTACTCTCACAGTAAACGCTCCTAATATAGCTGCAATTATGCCCAAGCCAGCGAAGACCAGAGGCATCTGTAAATAGACGCCAGTAGACTGGGGAAGTAGGTTAAGCAGTTGCCCCAGTATCAGAACGGCAACTATGCTTGCTACATAGGAGTCGAAGAGGTCCGCACCCATGCCAGCCACATCTCCTACGTTATCGCCTACGTTGTCAGCTATGACGGCCGGGTTTCTAGGATCGTCCTCAGGTATTCCAAGTTCAACCTTGCCAACTAGATCCGCGCTGATGTCAGCTGTCTTCGTAAATATGCCTCCGCCTGCCTTGGCGAACAAAGCTAAAGCGCTTGCGCCAAAGCTGAAACCCAAGATGATATGAGGGTCTCCGGTGAGAAAGTAAACAATGCTTATGCCGAGCAAGCCTAACCCAACAACTGCAAAGCCCATCACCGCGCCGCCGCGAAAGCCTATCGGGAAAGCTCTGTTCAACCCACTTCTTGCCGCATTAGCTGCTTTCGCATTCGCCTTCGTTGCGACTGACAAGCCTAAGTACCCTGCCAGAGCGGAGCAAAAAGAACCAAAAAGATACGCTAACGCAATCGACAAGTGCTTCACAAGGTCTGCTCCAGGGCTCCACACAGGTGGAAATGGCAAGAAAATGAAAATCAAGATAGAAACTACTCCAACAAACAATGCTAATGTGCTATATTCTCGTTTAAGAAATGCAAAGGCGCCTTCTGTGATTGCCGAGGAAATCTCCTTCATTCTTTCAGTGCCACTATCCTGTTTGTTCACATAACGGTAAAAATACAAGCCCACAACAATCGAGACCAATGCAGACAATGGAGCTATAACCCAAGGATCAACCAAGTGCACATCACATCTCCTTACTACTCATCAAGTTAATTTTTGAATACCTTTAGAGTGATTTACGAATTATCTTATAAACTTATTTACCAAGTCTTGTTTCTACGTGAGAAAAGATTATAACTAATGCTGTTTAACAACATAGAAGTCTGTGCTATCGAAAATGAGGTGAAAAACACGTCAAAGCCTTGGCATGCGGTGGAAATTGAAGAATGCTTGCAAGCTCTAAATACTAAGGAGACAGGATTAAGCCAAGAAAACGTACAGAAACGTCTACAAGAATACGGACCTAACGAATTAAAAAAGGAGAAAGGACCATCTGTTATAAAGATGTTCCTTGAACAGTTTACAGACATACTCATTATCATTTTGTTGATTGCAATGTTTCTCTCCATGGGTACAGCTATAATTCAAGGCACTATAGAGGAAATTTATGATGCGATTGTAATTTTTGCCATAATTGTGGCATGTGCAGCTTTAGGGTTCATTGAAGAGTACCGCTCAGAGAAAGCATTAGAAGCCTTAAAAAAGATGACCGCACCAGTAGCCATGGTTTTGCGGGGTGGTAAGGAGATTAAAATTAACGCCTCGGATGTTGTTCCAGGCGATATTGTTCTACTTTATACAGGCGATAAGGTGCCCTCAGATGGTCGCCTAATTGAAGCTATTAACCTCAAAGTTGATGAAGCTCCTCTCACCGGAGAGTCAGCACCCGTCAATAAGGACACTGTGCCGTTGGCAGAAGAAACACCTCTAAGCGATAGACGAAACATGGTTTTTACTGGCACAGCAGTAGTTTATGGACGTGGAAAGGCTGTTGTGACTTCAACGGGAATGGACACTGAATTTGGTAAAATAGCAAAGATGGTGCAAGTGCAACAAGTAGAGTCAACTCCACTTGAAAAGCGCATGGCTTCAGTTGGTAAATGGATTGGAATATTGTCAATTGCTGTGTGTGCAATTGTTGCGGTAATCGGTATCATAGAAGGACGCAGTATCCTTCAGATGGTTATATGGGCGGTAAGTCTTGCTGTTGCCGCTGTTCCAGAAGCGTTACCTGCGATTGTAACTGGTGCCCTCGCAGTTGGCATGTACCGTATGGCTAAAGTAAACACGATAGTCAGAAGACTTCCAGCAGTAGAAACTTTAGGATGCACAAGCGTCATATGCTCTGACAAAACTGGAACACTGACCAAGGGAGAAATGACTGTACAGAGAATATACGTGAACGACCAAACATTGAAAGTTTCAGGCGTCGGCTACGAACCAGAAGGAGAATTCCTATTTGAAGACAAAAAAATCAACCCTTCAAGCGAGGAAAATCAAACACTTCTTAAAATTGCTACGCTGTGTAATGATGCTAAACTGGAAAAAGAAGCTGAAAGATGGGTTATACGAGGCGACCCAACAGAAGGAGCATTAGTTGTCACTGCAGCCAAAGCTGGACTTTGGAAAGAAGAATTAGAAAAAGATGCACCACGAATAGGCGAGATTCCATTCTCTTCCGAAAGAAAGTGCATGACAACCGTGCACTTTACTTCAGGCAATAAGAAAGTGGCTTTCATGAAAGGAGCCCCAGAAATTGTTCTATCTAAGTGCACAAGAATATTTACAAACGGTAAAGTCCGCAAGATAACTCAAGAAGACCGAACAAAAATATTAAAGGTAAATGAAGCAATGGCTCTTCAAGCATTAAGAAACCTAGGTTTTGCATTCAGAGAACTGCCAGAATCGGTTAAAACATTTGATGATACAATAGAAGGGGATATGATTTTTGTTGGCATCATGGGCATGATTGATCCACCACGCGAAGAAGTCAAAGATGCGATTTATCTTTGCAAAAAGGCTGGAATTCATGCAGTCATGGTGACTGGAGACCACAAACTCACAGCGATTGCTGTAGCTAAAGAACTTAATCTACTTGGCGAAAATGAACTAGAAGGAAAAGTTCTAACTGGGGTAGAACTAGACAAAATAAGTGATGAACAATTAGCTGCAATGGTTGAAAACATAGCTATTTATGCAAGAGTTTCGCCTGAACATAAAATGAGAATAGTCAAAGCTTGGAAAACAAAGAATCATGTTGTTGCAATGACAGGCGACGGCGTAAATGATGCACCCGCATTGAAACTTTCTGACATAGGCGTTGCCATGGGAATAACAGGAACAGAAGTTACTAAAGAAGCTGCAGACATGGTTTTGGCAGACGACAACTTTGCCTCAATTGTGAAAGCCGTGAAAGAAGGCAGGGAAATTTACGATAATATCAAGAAATACTTGACTTACCTATTACGATGCAATGTAATGGAGATACTGGTGATGTTCATAGTCATGGTCGGCGTTCCATATTTGGCTGGTGCAGGAAACTTGGTAAATCAAGAGTCATTAGTTGCTTTAACGGCGATACAGTTGCTATGGGTAAATCTAACAACTGACGGATTACCTGCCCTAGCGTTGGGAGTCGACCCGGGCGACCCAGATTTGATGGAGAAAAAGCCTAGAGATCCAAATGAAAGCGTATTTACCCGTGATGTCAAGCTCTATCTGACACTCGTGCCAATTCTGATGACAGCCATGCTGTTGTTTGGATATTTCTACTATCAACCATGGAGGGGAATAGTAGACGGCAAGGACATGTTAACTGAAGCCCGAACGCAGTTGCTCACTGCCATGATTTTGATGGAATTGGCTAACGCCATATCTGCTCGTTCCCTAAGATACCCAGCCCTCAAAGTAGGAATTTTCAAGAACAAGTTTCTGTGGTACGCAATACTTTCATCTCTTGGCCTCCAATTACTCGTGCTGTACTCACCGTTACAAACTGTCTTTGGAGTAACTTCGCCTGAGCCATTGGATTGGGCTTTTGCAGTACTGTTTACTGCAATAGCCTTCGGTTCGTTAGAAATTGGCAAATACATCGCAAGTAAAAGACGAAAAGATTAGCCAGAAAATTTATATTCAAACCATTTTTTATAAGAGACTTTCATAAATACAGAAAGGAGTGAAAACATGAGCGAAAAAACGGCAAATCCAGCACCGCTTGGACTATTAGGCTTCGGAATGACAACAGTACTCGCACAGTTTATTCACAACGTTAGGTTAGGATCAGTTGACGGCATGATTCTTGGAATGGCATTAGCCTATGGTGGGCTTGCCCAAGTGATTGCAGGCATAATGGAATACAAAAAAGGCAACACGTTCGGCACTGTAGCGTTCACATCCTATGGTTTGTTCTGGTGGTCTTTCGCATTTCTGAATATACTATCAAACAACTACTTCACTGCATACTTTTACCAGATACCATCAAACGAATCTTTAGCTGCATATTTCTTCATGTGGGGAGTCTTCACTTTCGTCATGTTCTTCGGCGCCATGAAAAAGAATCGCGCCTTACAATTCGTTTTCATAAGCCTTGCAATACTGTTCTTCCTCCTTGCAGTTAAATCAGCTCTTCTCGCTTACACGTCATTGACAACCACAGACTTGGAACTGTTCACCCGCATAATTGGGGTTGAAGGCATCATTTGCGGATCAAGCGCAGTTTATCTAGCCTTAGCAGAAGTGCTAAACGAGATGCATGGAAAAACTGTGCTGCCAATCTAATTCTGCAGAATGCAACCAACAATATTGTTTTAAGAGCCCAAAAAACATATATAACTAGAGTCTTTCTAAGTCGCAGAAATATATTTAGAAGGTTAAAAATTTGCAAACAGAATCCCTCCCTGTTGAATTAAAGTATTGGCCAATAAAAAGGTACATGGACATATACAAAAAATCCTTGGACGATATAGAAGAGTTTTGGGAACAAGAAGCAAGAAAACTGGAATGGTTCAGAACATGGGATAGAGTGCTTGATTGGGACGTCCCTTTTGCAAAGTGGTTCCCCGGTGGAATGTTAAATGCCGCCTATTTATGTGTCGACAGACACTTGAAAAACTGGAGAAGAAACAAAGTAGCCATATACTGGGAAGGAGAAAATGGTGAAGAAAGA
>CAYVGZ010000075.1:0-6281 GCA_964450845.1 uncultured Candidatus Bathyarchaeia archaeon
GAAGAATCTGCTCTTGAAGGCTTAGGCGCCCTGTTTGGTTAAAAAACGAGACTCTACTTCTTTTGTTTTATAATTCGCATTCTTCCTATGTCATGTCTGCTTTTCCACAGCGCAAGAGGTAGCCATCCCGAAATAATTATTAAAGTGGCTGGGAAAGGTTGTGGTTGATAATTCAAAGAGTAAATTTCGTAGATAAAGAACGCAACTGCAATTGCCGTCGCAGATAGAATCGCAGTTTTTTTACCATCTCTCTTGAAAATCTGTATAGAAAGTAAACCTGCAAAGAAAAAATCGCCCAATCCCAATATCGTCCACCATATACCTTGCTCTGTAACAATTAACGGAATGATGGGCAACGCGATCGCAATTGGCATTCTAAGTCCTATACCAACTTCTGCGTATTCAACCATCGATTTTGTCACAAAGACCAAAATTATATCTGCTGTTGTAATTAGAATGGTAAAAATCCATGTAGTTTTCCATGTGAACAAAGTTCCCATGTAAAGAATGACCAAAACAGCGAAAATAGCGGCATAAATGTTCACCAAATAATAAGACCATAATACTGTGTCTTTTAAAAACAAGTACAGTAATATGAAAACTACTGATGGTAGCATCGCCAGATACCATCTTTTGTTTGAAAATATGTAGGTAAATACGAAAAGCAGCGCTGAATATGAGAATAGTAACAATATCATTATCGGGTTAATGAAGCTGTACTGAATGCTCAAAGCTATAAAAGAAACCATAATAGCCATAAGAATCACAAGCAGAGCCACATCTCTTGTAGCAAATTGTCTTTCTTCAAACGTCATCTTTAACCTGTTTTCAGTTTTCTGATTCAAGAATAAAGACACAAGCGTAATCGTGAAAAGCGCCAAGGGCATGCCAATATCGAAATACATACACGCACATAAACAAACCGAGCATTTAAACCTTAAAAACGAAAATGCATGTTTAAAATCGATAAAGAAGCGATAAGTGCTTCTTCGGTTCGAATAGTTTCTGTCCCCTGCGTCGGAACTGTGTTAACAACAAAATCTACTACATCGTCCAAGTTTAATCCTTCGTTTTTGACTATTTCGTATAGTCCTTGTGCTGGTGCACCGAAAGCTATAAGAATGGTGTTTGCTTTTTTCCATTCTTCACCTATTTTCTCCGCAACATTGACAAATGGAACACCGCGCTTAGAAGTAGCAACAGTTAAGTCAAAGCCTCTACTTCTCTCAAGCCGTCCAAGAGAATGCCTTTCCACGGTAACCATGTAGCCCCAATACGTTGATATTTCATCTCGATTTGCCAATTCAACCTCAACCCGCTTTTCAACCTTTGTAATTTTCACGGTAAACCTCTTCTCCATGGGCAACTGCTTGTTCAGTATTAATGCTGGCTGTTCAACTCCAATGTCGATTAGTGTTCCTTCTCTTGTTCTGGATAACATGGCACCTTCACGGTATTCGCCGACCTTCAGATTTTTCATTTTGCGGTTTAGCGGATGATGCGGCGTCCGTAATGGTGGCAGTATGCCAGCGTACTGCAACTCTGGTCTAAGCTTGAAAAGTTTTTTCCGCAAGTATTGCGGTGTCTCCATGTAAGCAAGTAGAGTGGCTATTAAATCCATGTCCGCTGTTTGATTACCCTTTGGATTATCTGGATAAACTATAATTTCGTCAACTCTGAAAATTGCCGCGGCTCTTCCAACTAAACCTATCTTCGAGGTTTTCTCGCGTAGGTGAGGAGTATCTGAAACAATAGAAGCGGGTATGGCTATGGAAAGTTTTTTCCCTTTCAACTTTATTTTTCCGCCTTAGTCCGTTTAAAACATTATTTTTTCGTAGATAAAAATCTTAATAATGACTATTGTATGGCTTCTACTTAAAAGCTAAAAGCATGATATGGATTTTTACAGATTAAGGAAAAGAGTGAGAGAAAATTGTCAAAAGCAAAAATTTTGGACAATCTTGACGAGATCAAAAGAATTGATAATAGCGGCATGCTTTCTTTTTGCGTTGAAGCTCCCAAACACTATGCCGAAGCTGCAAAAATGGCTAAAGAAGTCTCGATCAGTTATCCCAAGCCGCAAACAATTATAATCTCTGGCATGGGCGGCTCCGCTATCGGTGGCGAGCTTCTAAAAGATTGGGCACGAGACAAAATAGCCGTTCCCATAGAAGTTTGCAGAGATTATTCATTACCCGCATATGCAAACAAAAACACTCTTGTATTTGTTGTGAGCTATTCTGGAGAAACTGAAGAATCCTTAAGCACATTTCTAGACACTATTAAACGGAAATGCATGATTGTTTGCATAAGCTCCGGAGGAGTGCTGCATGAATTTGCTGAAAAACTGAATGTTCCATGTTTGCGTGTTCCTTCTGGGATGGCTCCACGCGCAACGCTTCCATATCTGTTTGTGCCCTTGCCTATATTGCTGAATAAAATTGGCCTAGTCTCAGATGTTACTTCTGAAATTTCTGAAACCATCAAGATCTTGAGGCATGTCAGTGATTCAAACTTGCCTGAAAAACTGCTCAGCAACAATTTTTCCAAGAAATTGGCATCAAACATTTGCGGAAAAGTTCCAGTTGTTTATGGGTTTGGAATTTATCGTGCTGTTGCCCAGCGTTTTAAGACGCAGTTTAATGAGAACAGCAAGGTTCCAGCAAAATGGGAGTTTTTCTCAGAACTTAACCACAACGAGATTGTCGGTTGGGAAGCAGCAAAGGAACTTGCAAAATATTTTTCTGTAATCTTCATTCGAGACAATGATGAGTTAGAAGCGATGCGGCAAAGAATTGAAGCTACGAAAGAGTTGATTTGCGAAGAGTCAGTGGAAGTTTTCGAAGTTCAGAGTGTTGGCAAAAGCAGACTAGCAAAAATGTCATCTGTAATCTGCACAGGCGACTTCACAAGCGTGTACTTGGCTATATTGCGGGGCGTAGATCCAACGCCGGTGAAAACTATAACTTTGTTGAAGGAGAAGATGAAGCAAAGCGGAGTGAAGGAGAAGATAATACGTGGACTGCGAAAATTTGCGGAAAGATAACGTTTAACCTATGCTTTTTCTTTGATAAAGTCTGCAAACATTTTTTCGGCAGTTTCAAATGGCGTCATTTGTGGCGGATGTTTAAATGCGTAAGCACAAATTGGAAGTATTGCTCCTTTCAGCCTCTTATCTAAAGCTATTTTCACAGCCCTTATCACGTCAAACAGGACGGAGCCAGCGTTTGGCGCGTCAACTACTGAAAGCTTAAAATCTATTTGCATGGGTGTCTTGCAGAAGTATATTCCCCTAATCCAGAAGTAGCTGTCACGTCGGTTCTGCAGAAAGTCCACGTAATCCATTGAGCCAGCAACCACCTCAGCCTTATAGGGCAAAGCAGCCTCGACAGACCGCGTCTTAACAGTTCTTTTGACATCTCTTGTCCTTCCAAGTGTGTCCAGGGATTCCGTGCCCCCGCCAACATCCAGCTGGTAAGTTTCAGTAATGCGAACACCATTCATCGAAAGAAGTTTCAACAAAGCTTTATGCAATGTTGTTGCTCCTACCTGATCAATCAAGTCGTCGCCCACAAGCGGCAATTCAGCCTCCTCAAAACGTCTAGCCCACGCAGCATCGCTGGCAATGAAAGCTGGCGTAGCGTTCACGAAGGCACAACCAGCATTTAATGCTTGTTCTGCATACCATTGAGAGGCCTTCACAGCGCCGCTCGGAAGCAGATCGATGACAACTTCTGCATCACTTTCTTTCAACGCACTTGCAACATTCACATCTGGTTGATTGCTTATCTGTACAACATTTTTTGTGTATTCGCTTACGCCGTCCAAAACTGGACCCTTAAGCACGGTAACGTCGGATTTGGGGGCGTCAACTAATTTTGGGGTGTTGTTTGGCGGTGCGAAAATGGCCTCAGACAAGTCTTTTTCAACTTTTCGACTGTCAACGTCGAAGGCTGCAACGATTTGTATGTCTCGAGGATGGAGACCTCTCAAAAATAGATATCTCAGTCCAATGCATTCTTCCTCTTTTTCGCATTTGCCATAGTATTGTAAGCCTTGAAGGAACGCCGATGCACAGTTTCCAACACCCACTAAAGCGACTTTTATCTTAGGCAAGTTTAACACCTTTTGGCTGTTCTTATTTGCGACTGTCTTATAAAATGCTATGCTACCTCTGATGGGCATTTTTGATTTAAGGGTGGTTAAATAGGTATTTATTAAAGTGCTAACTTCTCAATTGGTACATATTCTTCGCTTATGTTAGACCTTTGGAGAACATCCTTCCACAATTCCAAACCTTCTCTAGTTCGCCATTTCTCCGGTGCCGGCAAACCCAAAACCACAAGTTTGTCGCCTTGGTCAATTTTTTCTGCAGTTATGCACTTGCCAGTTTCTGGGTGCACTGGGGTGATGATGTCCGGGGCAATTGCAGCGAGTTTTCCATTTTTATAAGCGTCAAGCACTTCATTTTTAGCTTTAAATTCAAAGCTAATCCCTTCATATTCGTGTGTTCCTCGAAGTTTTGTTTCAATAAACGTGAAGCCACCTTCGGTTTTCCGTAAAACACGCTCTACAACACCTTCAAAAAGTTTGAATCCATTATTTTCTTTCAAGACCGCTTTTATTGGCTCAACAGCCGTCCTCAATAGCTTTCCAATTCGCATGCACATTGACAAACTAAGTTGAATTGGCGACGTTTTCACTTGAGCGCCTGTTAAAACTCTCCTAGCTGTGTACGCGCTTTGATTCCATTCTGCAGCGAGAATGCGGGCAATTCTTTCAGCAGCCCTCAAATCCATTGTTTTCTTCACGATAACCATGTTTTTTGCATGTAAATCTGCAACGACCATGGGAGCTAAAGGAATGTTGTCAATTGTGTAAACTTTTAAATGGACTTCGGGAACAGATCTACCTGCGCCATCGGCATCCACGACTGGAATGTTGCATCTGGCGGCAACGTCAACTGCAGCTAAAGTGTTGAAACCGCCTAGTTCCACTGGAATTGTGGCGTAAGCCGAAAAACTTGCATATTCTTCTAAAGCTTTCAAAGTTTTTGCTGCAGCATCGGAATCATATTCTATCGCGGTAGTAGCACCGACACAGGCGAAATTCACAACCTTTGCACCGTCTGGAACCTCTGAGGGAGCTACAAGTTTAACAGCGTAGCCTTGAGAAGCTAGATTGTCCGCTATCATATAGCCTCCTTCCGGGTTGCCTCCTCCTCCAGCGGAAAAAATTGCAGCCCCATCCACCAAGTCCAGAAGGTCTTGATGGTTAAGTGTTCTCAAGCTTGAATCACCATCTTGTTCGGTTTGAAAATTTATTATTAAGTAAGTCTTAAAGTCTTTGGGCATTCAACTGTAGCGAGGCTGAATAAAAATTGGCAGACAAAACAAAAACCCCTGACAAGTTCACGATAATAAACGAGTTAGCACGCCGACGGGGCTTCTTTTGGCAATCATACGAGATATACGGCGGTGCAGCCGGCTTTGCAACTTACGGTCCTCTAGGTGCAAAACTGAAACAGAACATTGAAAAGAAACTTAAAGAGCTTTTCGTGAACAGACTTGGAATTTTAGAGATGGAGTCGCCTGTAATCACTCCGGGTAAGGTCTTCGAGGCTTCAGGTCATGTTAACCACTTTAAGGAGCCTATGGTTGAATGCCTAAAATGTAAGAAACGATTCCGTGCGGATCATCTGCTTGAAGAATTTGCGAAAATCGGCGAATCAGAAGCTGAAAAAATGAGCCTAAACGAATTAAAAGCAACGATTAAAAAGCATAATATTCGCTGTCCAGAATGTGGCGGCGCTTTCGGCGAACCAAAACTATTCTTGACAATGTTTAAAACAACCATAGGTCCGTATTCAGAAGCAGTTGCTTACGGAAGGCCTGAAGCTGCGCAAGGAATATTTGTAGAGTTCAAGCGTTTGTATGAAATGGCGCGAGAGAAGCTTCCGTTCGGTGTTTTGCAGATGGGTCATGCATTGAGGAATGAGATTTCTCCGAGGCAGGGTCTAATAAGGTTAAGAGAATTTACCATAATAGATTTAGAGTTCTTTTTCGACCCTGAAGAGCCCAATTGTCATCTATTAAAAGATGTTGAAAATGAAAAGTTGCGGCTTGTTTTGGCTGAAAATAGACTGCGAGGTTCAGAGGAAATCACCGAAGTTGCGGTGAATGAGGCGTTAGAGAAAGGCTACATTAAGGCTGAGTGGCAAGCAGTTTTCATGGCTTACGCTAAAAAATTATTGGCAGACTTGGGTGTTCCTGCTGAAAGGC
>CAYVGZ010000076.1:0-6273 GCA_964450845.1 uncultured Candidatus Bathyarchaeia archaeon
CGTCTTAACGAAGACTATGAAAAGGTAAAGGGCAAGGAAAAAGACTAGACCTATCTGCTTCATGCTTCTTGTGACGAGAGTTTGAACGCCGACCTGACTAGGGTTATGGTAGCCCGGGAGAGATTCGAACTCTCGTCAAGGGCTCCAGAGGCCCTCATGCTTGACCACTACACCACCGGGCTTCAACACTAACAGATTTAACACTAAAAGTTCCTCATAATAACTTTAGCGTTAAATTAAAAAGAGAAAAAAGAATTATTTGCTCTTCTTGTTTTTCATGGCTTCTTCAACGCAGTAGCATTCCTGACTACTTGGGTTCCATTTTTCACAGCACCACAAAGTCGGCACTATTGGATTCTTGTTTTCAGAAAAACGTATTGAACAAAACACTTCTTCAGGATAATTGTATGCGGTATGGTTGCCACAGTTCCCGCAAAACTTCTGTTTCGTCTCGGCTCTTCGTCCCAACTAGCTTCCTCCAATTGCTTTTGGCGTCTCGTGTTTTAGGTAAGGCATCCGATTGAAATCTTTGCCCAGCCTTTCAAGAACTGAAGCGACAATCACTGGAAAAACTATCATGGCATCGCCAATAACCATAACCTTATTTGCTGAACTTTTCACCTTCCCCCAGCTTACGGTTTCTTCCAATGTTGATCCAGACAATCCTCCAGTTTCGACGCGATCCATAGTTATTACTACAGCGTAATCCATACCTTTTTTAGACGCAAGAGCAGCGGATTGAACAGTGTTTCTTGGTACTCCGCCGCCAATGACTATCATGCCGTTTTTAGGAGAACGTTTACAGATGTTAACTATTTCTGGGACATCTTTAAAAGCGTCCACAACTAAAGGATTTTTGCAGTTTTCCCTAGAAGCATGAAGCCAGTGGATAAACCCGAATTCTGAGTCACGAACTGCTGGAAGAAAAATAGGCGCTTTTGCTTCGTATGCTGCCCTCAAAATAGAGTTAGAGTCGTTAAGTCTTTTGCCTAATTCCCATGCAAACTCGTTTGAAGGCAAACTTTTTCCATTGTTTTCCGCAGCTATTTCCCCGTACATTTCCGCAAGTCTATAATCCAGTTTCGTGAAGTCTTCTTCTGGCACGAAAACGTCGTATATGCGGTATATGTGGTACTTGTAAAGCATATAATCGTCCACAAGCCAATGTCCCTTATAATGGTGACCACCGAGGGCTTCTATTGCGTCATGAACCATGTTTGCTCCCGTGCTTACAACTACATCGATAAGTCTTTCACGGATCAAATCTGCAATTAGCGAACGCATACCAGCCGGGACAACAGCCCCAGCCAAAGCCAAGAACACTGTGCATCTCTCATCTCGTATCATGTGTTCATAAATGTCGCATGCAGCTGAAAGTCTTCCAGCCCCGAAAGAGCCCGAATTTTTGAACTGCTGGATTAACTGGTCCACTGTCAGTTTTCCGTTTATTTTTATGTGTTTTACAGGTTCTTGAAGAAAATCTTTTCTCTGCATCAAGTTTCACACTCAGAACTTCTTTATTTAGCAAAAGAAAGAGAAATAATTTTCTATATTTTTACTAAGAACCTGAGAACTAGACAGATGGCACTTAAGTTTAAGGCTTAGATTGTGAATGCGAAGCAAAGTCTTCTGATTGCGGAACCAATTTGATGACTAAAACTGGGCAGTGTGCGTGATGTATTACTCCGTCGGTCACGCTTCCTAAAAGCAGTTCTCTTATTTTGCTTATGCCTCTGCCTCCAATAACGATTAAATCAAACTTGCCTTCTTTTGCCGTTCTAACAATTTCCTGAACTGTATGTCCTTCCTTGAGCATTGTTTCAACTTGGACCCTCTCAGCTTTGACTTTTTGTTCACCGTCTGTCAAGATGCTAGTGCCCGCCTTGCGAGTCGCTTCAACTGTCTTAGAAACTTCTGCCGGAGTCATAACTGGAATCATCGGGGGGGTTAAGGTGGTTGGCTCAGGCATTATAACGGGTCCAACAGAAACAGAATAAACGTGAATCAATGTTATTTTTCCACCGAACTTTTTAGCTATTTGAACAGCAATTTCTAAAGCCCTTAATGAATGTTCAGAACCATCCAACGGAACTAAAATTTTATCGAACAACTGCACCAACATCCTCTACGATTTTATTAGCGATTTCAGATATAACTTTTAAGCTTATTAGGAAAAAGAAGTTAGGCTCTTAGCTGATGGAGTATTCTTGCGAGAGTGTTGATTGTGCCTTGATATTTAGTTTTTAAAATGCTTAGTCTCTTCCTTTTTTGGACCACAATTATTGCCGCTATGAAGCTTAATATTACCAGTATTAGTGGAAGCATGTTGGGTGGGAACTCTGTGACAACCCACGTGCCCACTATTTTAATTGTGTGGTCTGAATGCGAATAAGTCAAGTATATGAACACGTATTCATCGTTTTGAGTTACAGTGAAGTTTTCTGAGGGCAAGAGTGTTTCGTCAATTAGGACTGTCCAAGTTCCCGTTTTAACGTCGATTAGTGCTCTTGGAATTGTGATGTTACAGAACCCTATACCTGCTGTCCCGGAAACGTTGAAACTGATACTTGGTGCGTTCGGGTTGGAGAAGTCATAGGCGAAGTCGCTTACTGTGGAGTTTGTGAAGATAGGTACATAATAGTCTTTCCCAAGATGATGTATAACTTCTTGACGGGCTATTTTGAAGACCAAGTCCTTAAGGCTGCTTAATGTAGTGTTCTGCCAAGTCATAACCCTGTAATCTAGTGAAGCGTTGTCTGAGCTTGGAACAGTCGGAGGGGCATATAGCAGAACCGCATGCGTGGCGTTTACTCCGCCCATTATGGTTATCTCTAGTTTTTGAAACTCTTCTGGAGGCTCTCCATATGGACTGCTGGTTAGGTCGAATAGTCTGGAAAGTTTGAATCTTACGGGGTCTATTTCGTCTTTAGGTGGATAAATCTTTAAACCTTCAAATTTTATAGTCATCCAGTCCTCGCCTAGTCTTAATTCTGCTTTAAAGTTGCTGATGTCTATTTCAGTTTCGTTAATTATCAGTATTTGCGAGTTAATCATCCATGGAGAAGTTAGGTTTAGGAACTCAACATAGCAATGTTTCATGCGATTAAGTTCAGCCGTGAAATCTCCCTTCAGGAGCCATTTAGCGTCGAAATCTGTTACACCGTTTACGTAGTTGCATGTTATATTAAGTGAGTCTAGTGTGCAGTAGGTTGTGTTTGTGCATGATTCAACAAATTCTCTGTATTGTGGAGGCACAGTGTCGGGTAGGATTGGGATAATCTCGTTTTTCATTTTGGTGACGTTAGCAGTAAGAGAAGTACGCACATTTAGTTGCTGTATAACACTTGAATAGTCCACGAATATATTTGCATTTTCAACACCGTAGGCGGTGATGTTAGCGATTTTCAACAATGCTTCGACTTGAGTTCTGTATTCTGAAGGAAATGTTTGAGGCATTGATTGTAGCATGTTGCTCCACAAGGCCTTGACATCATCTGTCAGGTGCAAATCGATTGATGCTGTCCTAGATGTATAATAATAGTTTAGTATTAGCGATGCATTAGCCGTGGTTAATGCAGAATCTAGAGCCGCATAGAGAGTCGGGTATGTTTGCTCCGGATAATAGGGGTTTATCATCTGGGCTAGAAGTCTTGCAAAGAAGACTGTGAAATTCCCATGGATTGTGATATTATACTCGATGTCGGCGCCGGATATTTCTCCATGTGACCATTCAGTTTTTGTGGTGTTTAGCTGGGTGCATTCAAGTAGGCCCCAACTCGCATTGTAGACCAAGCCTGTTGGTCCTAGAATTGTGTCATTAAGTTGGGCAAGTATTTGTTCAAGTGTTGTCGAGTTTATCTCCATGTCGAAAAAGTTTCCATATGTCACGTTGACATTACCTGTAAGGTAGAGGTCTGTTTTGTTGCCATTGAAGTTCACTCTGACATCGCCTAATGTAAAGCCTGGAAATGTGTGGAATGTTATGTTTCCGTTTATTTCATTGTCTTTGTAGTCTGCAAGTACAGTGACGTCTGATAAGTTGAATGGAAGTTGAGAGAGAACAAATGGGGGCAGTGTCGTGTCTCCGCTTAAATCTACGTTGAACATTCCGTCTGAGTAGGTGCCTAGGAATGAGAAATTGCTTGCGTTGAATGGGTAGGTTGTGCCTATCTCAGGCGGCAAATACATTGTGGCATTAAGTTGGGTGTTTAGCATGCCGTTATTGTATTTGGATGCGAAGTTTACGGTTGTGGAGTTAAAGGGAAACTGCTGGTAGTAATATGGATATTCAGGAAGCATCATTGTTCCGTTAACTGAACCAGTTGTCACGTCTCCGCTTGTTGATAAACCTAATGTAGCGTTCACTAATGGCGGGTAATAATATGGAGCATAGTAATGTGTCTGATTTACCAATCCGTTAACTCCAACAGTGGCATTTGGATAAACAGTGAATTCAAGTTGCATGTCAGTTAAAGGCGAATTGAATTGTGTATAGGTATATCCTGTCGGAAGCGCAGTTGTGGAGATATAACTCAACTGGCGATAGGTGGTGTATTCCATTAAACCTAAGCCTGTTACGTTTGTGGGGTTAACGTGATAATAGGCTATCATTGGTCCTGGAAATGTGAAGTTAATTGTGTGAACGTCTAAGTCAAGGTCGACGGTAGTGTATTGATAATACCAAGTGGATTTGTATTCATCTGCAAGTCCACTCACTGAGATTTGGTAGGTTCCAGCTTCAGTAACATTAACTTCTACGCCTACTTCCAGATAATCAAATAAGCCGTCTGAGTCTGTGTCAACTCCTTTGTCATAGAATTTGCCAGTTAAAAATGCGTGTGACTCAAACTCAGAATAACTATAGAGCGAAGGCAAAGGAACCATATTTCTATGGTCCAAATTTGTCCATAGCAATGGGCACCAGTATTGAAGCCACAAATCTTCCATGTAGACAGGATTTAGGTGTGCCCCGTAAATTTTTGGACCGTAAACAGTGAAATTTACGAGGTACAGACCTTCTTCAAATTCGTCCTGAAAGGATTGATATTCATATAGGTGATTGGAGTAATTATCCAAAAGATTTTCTAACTTGATCTCGTAAAAACCAGCGTCAGTGACATTGATTTCCACGCTGATTTCTAAATAGTCATATAAGCCGTCTGGTTCTTCATCGATTCCCTCATCCAAAATTTTTCCCGTGAAAAACGCCATGGGATCAAATTCGTTGTAGCTGTATGTTCTGTTTAAGGGACGACTGTCTATGTGCTGAAGAGTATAGTAAATATAGTAGTAGTCATGTTTTTCAAGAATAGAAAGTGATATGCTCCCAACATAGCCCACGTTGCCATGCGAACCATATATTGCGGCGCCAGTCAATGAAACATTAATGATTTGAACTCCTGGTTCAAGGAAGCTTGTATAATAGTTGTAGACGTATGCCGATACGGTTCCGTAAAGGTTTGAAACGTACACTTCATATTCTGCAGCGTCTGTAACATTCACTTCTACTCCGACTTGTAAGCTGTTGAAAAGACCGTCGCCATCGGTATCTATCCCTTTATCGTATATTGTGCCTGTGAGAGTTGCACGACAATCAAAATCAGTGAAAATGTACACGGTGTGAAGAGGAACAAACGAGAGCATGTCAAGAAGATATCCGTAATCTCCATAAAGTCTAATCTCTCCAATCCCGCTTACATCGAATTTATCCGCATATATTTTAGTTCCGTAAAAGGATAAGTTGAGCCATCGAAATCCTACATCCAGATAACTCTCATTAGAAAGCCAAACATAGTAACTGTAATTTAGCGGATTTATAAGGTAAGGCACCTCAATTCTGTAATAACCATAAGAAGAAACATTGATTTCTACAGCCACTTCTAAATAGTCAAATTTCCCATCACCATCAGTATCCTTGCCCCAATCAAGGATTATTCCAGTCAGTTTTGCGCCATCGCCATTAGATGAATTTGCTGGTCCTATCAGATCTCGGGAAATTATTGCAAACGTTGAAAATAACAACACACATATTGTTAATAACGTTATAATTCTCCTTTTCATAAACATCATCATACATTCAGATTCTATACACGAACAACCATATTTAGAGCGTGAATGCTTATATAAAGTTTAACCGTGAAATAGCATTTAGGGATTCACAACGAGGCTCTTAACATTTTGTTTCCGAAATCTGTTCCGCAGAAAAGTTAGAACAGCACTATGCATCATAGGCATTGCCCTCGCAACAACTTTTGTTATAGCAGTAGGTGCCAC
>CAYVGZ010000077.1:0-6120 GCA_964450845.1 uncultured Candidatus Bathyarchaeia archaeon
CTAATGTGTTTAGTTGTGCACCAACGTTTTCAAAATTCGTTCTAGCCTCAACAAAGCGGTTAATTTCTTCGAGGATTTTCGCTTTCTTGTTGAAATAGTCTTCTTCGCTAGATATGAAACGATCTACAAACGCCATTGAAATTGTTAGGTTTAGTTTGTTGTTGATTCTGGAACCCATGACTTTTATGTCTTCGCCGGATTCTGGAAACTGTTGCTTAAACTCTTTTGAGTTCAGAAACTGTTCGGTTTCCAAGACTATTTTTTCTGTTCTGGTCATGGGTGCGTAGCCAACAGCTGCCGAGGTGTCATTGGCTCCTAAGAGTTTTCCTTTCCGTTTGAAGATGTCTACGAGGCCTGCTGAACCTTGCTTAAGTTCAACTTGGTATCTCACATGTTTTTCTGGATTTATGAAGCGTATGTTCTTTCTGAACCATTCTTTTGCAACGTTTATGGCTATTTCGCCAACGTTTATTTTTAAATCGTTGAATTCTGACGTTGCTCTGTCGCCAAACACGAAAAGCATTGGTTGTTTAACTATGCCTCCATTGAATTTTGGTTCAGCTTCTCCAGCCACAAGCAGAGCTTTGTCAACGTTATGGTGCAGTATTGACCCAGCCTTTTCTAGATATTCCTTGCTTAAGCCTATGGAGATGTTATCCATTACTGCGTCGCATATGTAGTCTGGATGGCCGAGTCCTTTTCTTTCAACTATTTCTACGCGTTGTTTTTCGAGGGGTGTCTGTTTTAGGTCTTCAACTATTATGTTTCGCATGTTAGATCATTTCCTTCCGAAGTTTAGGGTGTATGCATAACAATAAATATATATTTTACTGTATGAATTTATATTGGAAAATAACTGGTGGTTATATTTTGTTAGCAACAGGTACGTCGCTTAAAAAGCTAAGGATAGAGGCAGGTTTAACTCAGAAAAGGCTGGCGGAGCTTGTTGGTGTGTCGCAGGCTCACATAGCGAAAATAGAGCAGGGAAAGGTTGACCCAAGGCTTTCGACAATAAACAAAATCTTGGCGGTCCTAATAGAAGGCAAAAAAATGACGTGTAGAGACATGATGACTGAGGGTGTGCTTTTTGCGAAGCCGAGCAACAGTGTTCTGAAAGTAAGTGAAGTTATGGTGAGACATGCTATTTCTCAGATGCCTGTACTGAATGGAAGCAGGGTTGTTGGAACGATAACTGAAGAAGGCATAATCAAGAATCTAAGTGCCGACATAGCAGAAGAAAAGGTGCAGAACATTATGGATCCACCTTTACCGACAGTTTCAGAAGAAACCTCAGTGGATGCAATTCGTCCGTTGCTTGAGAGACATCAAGGGGTATTAGTCACGAGGGGCAAGGAATTTCTTGGGATTATAACGCGGTCAGACTTGCTTAAAACGATAGGTTGAAAAGGCACTATATATGGAAGGCTGTAACTTTGCTCTCTGCGGAGTTTATAGCCCCCTATATATAGATTGAACTTCTCATATGCTAGAGTAAGAGAATGACCGTTCCATGGTTGCTCTTGTGTGCATGGGCACTCTTTAGCTGGTTCCTTTGTTTTGGGCTTTAACAGGAGCATGCGCTCTGTTCGATCTTTAGTGCGAGATCTTTTGCGGATTTGGCTTCCATTTTCGAAGTTGAAAACTTGATGGGGTTTCTGGTGGTTGCGGTTCTTCGATACTTGGTTGAGCTTGTCTTGACATTATAAACACTATTATGCCAATACAGACTAAAATCGCGGTGATTGTCAATAATAATATGAAGAATGTGGATAAGACTGTTACAGTTTGAGTTGTGCTGTCCGCTCCAGCGTAATCATCATTTCCAGACCAACTTGAGCGAATATAGCATATGCCAGCGTCTTCTGTGTTCCAAGCATATGTGAAATATCCACTCTGACTTGTCGTGATTGTACCTAAAACTATCCAGGGCGAATTGTTGATTTTGATGTAAATGGTAACGGTATTGTTTTGCAAGGGTGGTGAAAGTTGTCCAGAAAGTGTGATTGTGCCTCCTTGGATGATGAATGTAGGTGAAATAGTCAGCGATATTGTTGAAGATGCTAGGGTTTTGTAGCTTGCGGAGACCTGTCCATAAGTCGTTTGTTCGCAGTTCTCAAGAGTAATCACTTCTGCTGGAGCATTTTTTAGGTCTTCTGGGCATTCGCCTACTCTCCATCCGTTTTGCCAATCTCCTCCTGTGGCTTCTGCCACATAGTATTGGATGTTGTTGTACGTTACGTAGTATGCTTGTCCTCTTGCATCATTGGGCACGTGTGAAAGGCTGACGCCGATGTTCATGTGAGCTTGGCTTTCATAATACAGGAGTACAACATCAAGCCCGTTGGCTTTCACGATTGAAGCGGCAACGTAGGAAAAAAGGTCGCAGTCTCCTTCATTTTCCGTAATTGTTTCTACAGGATACTTTGCTGGAGTTTCACTATAGGGTATTTGATGGACAATCATAAGTACTCCATTTACGAAATCTTCGTCGTCTGTGTAAATTTCCAAGAGGCAGTCGGCAATAGGTTTTAAAGCATAGGGCGTAACGAATTTGGCGAAATCGCTGTTTGAATTTAGACTATGGCTCTTTTCAGCGTAGTATTCGTAAAGCGATTGCTGAACTGTAACATTCAGCCTATAATACGTTGAACCGTCTGGTTTATCTAAAAGCTGATAAGATTGGCTATAGTTTTCCGAAAAGCCAATTGGAAGAATATGAGAAATTACGATTAAGGCAGTCACTAGCAGAATGGCTTTCGGTTTCTTCATAGAAAGTTTTGTTGTAAATTTAATTTAAGGCATTTATGAAATGCTAATTAATGTTTCAAAACTTGATTTTTCCATTGTTTTTCTTGACAAGTTCTGATAGCTGAATTATTGCTTTTCCTAAGCGGTCTTTGGCTGTTTTAGAGTCTTTTGCGGTGGTTGAAAAGTGAATTTCTATACGTGGTTTTTTCTCTTCACCTTTCGGATGAGATTTTATGTAAACATATGGGCTGTCATGCATCGTTTTATCGATTAAAGGAGCCAAAGCTGACTCCATTATACCATCTGCGTGTATGCTTGTTTCAAAAAACGAAACTCCTCCAGCCTCCTTCTTAAGCAACGGCGCAACAGACTCGTCAAAAATAGCTTCCATCTCCGACGGAACACCAGGCAACGCTATCAAAGATGTTCCATCAACTTTCACCAATACGCCCGGGGCTGTACCAACAGGGTTTGGTAATGGTTCTGCGCTTTCTGGAAGTTTTGCCATTTTAACCCTGGCTGGTGTTAACTCAACCTTTTCAATTCTTCCTGCTTTAGCGTAGGCTTCATATTTTTCTCTAACCATTTGCAAAGCTTTTTCGTTGACTTCCCATTTGAGGTTTAAAGCTTTGGCTATTCCCTCTAAAGTTTTGTCGTCAAAAGTTGGACCTAGCCCACCTGTTGTTATTATGAATCGGGATTTCCGTTTTAGGGCTTCGCGTATAACTTCTGCAATTTCATCTGCATCATCTGCGGCAACTGTTATTCGCTTCACGGTTATTCCTAACGAGGTTGCACGTTTAGCCAGCCAATGGGCGTTTGTGTTCAATGTTTTGCCTATTAACAGTTCGTTGCCCACGCAGATTATTTCCATTTGCCGATTCAATTTTATACGTTTCCACCTTAAGCGTTAAAAAATAAGACAGTTTGCCCTTTTTATGCTATTTGCTAACTTACTGTCTAAAAACCTGGAGCACAGTGCTATTTTTTCTTGCTAAGCCACCATTTCAAGTATTCTTTTTTCCGCTTTTCTTGTTCTTCTTCCTTAGTTTCAAATGAAGGTCTCAGCTTTTCTCTCAGTTCCATCAGTTCCTGTTGTGTTACAGACAATCCGCAACTTTTGCACACGTAGTGCTTGGTGGCTATCATGTATTGCATCTCGCCACCACATTCTGGACAATATGGCATCTTAATCACTTTTTTCTGTCTCTAGAAGTGAAAATGCTTTGAGAAATAGGTTTCGCTTATCCACTCGTCTAACCTATACGTAATTATTGTTGTTTTTGTGTTTTTGTTAGCAGAATATCGCTTATGAACTATAACACGTTTTTGTACCTTACAATTTTTGCATACCTAACCCTAGCGGTCTATTCAATAAAGCACACGTTATTGCTGGATGTTTCCGCGAGACTGTTTACTTTCTTTACAGCTTCCAAGGCAACTTCAATCATCTTCTCATCTGGTTTTCTCGTTGTCAAGTATTGAAGCCCTAAACCTGGCGCTATTAATGCCTTCATAATTTTTGACTTCTTGTATCTATCGCTAAGCTTCAAAACTTCATAGGAAACAGCGCCAATTACTGGAATGAGAAGAATTCTATAGGCTAGCATTATGGAGAACCCTAGGTTTGGCATGATTGAAAAAACCAGAGTACTAATCAAAGCAACGATGAAGATAAAAGAGGTTCCACATCTTGGATGAAATCGAGAAAATTCTTTTGCATTCGAAACGTTCAACTCAACTCCAGCTTCATAGGCATTTATAGCCGTGTGTTCCGCACCGTGATATTGGAATACTCTCTTAAACTTTCCAACCGAAGCTACGGATGCTAAATACAACAGCAAAATCGCAAGGCGAATTACACCTTCTACAACATTAAAAATCACTCCTCCAAGACCCAGGAAGGTAGTCAAGAAAAAGGGCAAAAGGCTAAACAAAAGAACTGCTAAAACCAGAGCCACGGCAATTATTATCACTATTTCTTTTGGGTCAAGTTTTTCCTCCTCTTCTTCCAAGCTTGCATTTGCAGAAAAATAGAGTCCCTTAAGCCCTATGTACAAAGTTTCGAAGAGTGCCACAATGCCTCTCAGAAAAGGCAGCCTCAAAACCTTGTGTCTCTCAGACACTGATTTTATTTCCTCTACATGCGTCAATATTTCGTCATTAGGCTGTCTAACACAAGTCACCATGTGCTTTTTAGAACGAATCATAACACCTTCTATAACCGCTTGCCCACCAAACGCCAGCGAAGGCTCTTCCTTTCCTTTGGTATCCAATTTCATATTTCATAAGAAGAATGCCAATCTAATATTCTTTTGCTGCTTTCAGTTTTCCCTGAAACCAATGAACTAAGTGCATTTAAGTTATGAAGTTTGTTAAATTTGATTCTTTAGCCAATCTAACTGCTCTTTCCATTTCATCCTTTGTCAGTCTTCTACGCAGTTCTGGAATTTCGTATGCTCGCCATTCTGGTTTATATTGGAACATGACGTTAACCCTTGTTTCTGTGCCTAGTTTTTCAGCTATCCATTTTACAGTTGGTTTTGTGCAGCATTCTAGATGATTTGGCAAGACTAGTATGCGTATGATGATTTCGCCGTGTTTTTTTGCTTCTAAATGATTATACGTGCACACTTTCCAGTAGTTTGGTGCATCAGAAATTTTTTCCGCACATTCGCTTGGTCCATACTTAAAATCTAATAAGTAAACATCAGCAAATCCAGCTAAGAGTTGGGCTGTTTCTGGACTATAGTACGTGTTTGAGTTCCAAACAACTGGAACGTTCACATTTACATGTTTGAAAGTTTTAAGCCATTGCTGCAACCACGGCGTCGGTTCTCCGCCCACGAGATTCGCATTTCTGCAGCCATTCACGCGCAAGTGCTCAACTTCCTTGGCTAATCCTTCTGGCTTGTAAACCTGTCCATTTTCCATCCATTGAGAAATCGTCCAGTTCTGGCAGTGGTGGCAACGCATTGTGCAGCCCATGGTGAAAACTGTTCCAGAAGGCACCAATTCAGGTTCTTCGCCAACATGCTCAAAAATGCTTGAGACTGTTATCTTTGAATCACATCTACAATAGCCCACTTCGCCTCCTAGTCTGTTAACCCCACATCTACGCGTACAAAAATGACAACTGCGAAGAATCCTATTTGCAATTTCTATTTTCAAATCAAGATAAGATTTTTCTGGTTTTTGCGTTTCCTTCAAATTTCTTTGCTTTGCATCAATTTCTTCTTCAATTTTGTAAAAGTCTTGAGTGAGCCTTGTGTGTTTTTGCCAAAGCTCTTCCAAAGAATCTTTTTCGCTGAATTCAGCAGGAAACTTTTTGGCTATCATAAATTTAGCTGGCTTTTCATCTTGCATAACAGC
>CAYVGZ010000078.1:0-6037 GCA_964450845.1 uncultured Candidatus Bathyarchaeia archaeon
GGTTTCTGGGGAAGAAACCACGCAAGAGTCTTTAAAGAATTGGAAGAAACAGAGCTTTTAGCTGTCTGCGACGTAAATGCCGAAAGAGCCAAAAACGTGGCTAAGCAATTCGGTGTAAAAGCTTACACAAGCATTGGAAAATTGCTAAAGAGGAAAGACGTTGAAGCAGTGAGCAATTGTGTGTGGTCGCTGAACCTTGCGAAAGAGACGCTGAAAGCTTTGAAAGCGGGAAAGCATGTTTTAGTTGAAAAGCCTATGGCGACAAACGTGAAACAAGCGGAAAAACTGCTAGAAGTAGCTAAGGAAGAAAAATTACACTTAACGGTTGGTTTTTTGATGCGGTTTATTCCAGGCATCCAGCACATGAAGAATGCAATTGAAGACAAAACAATAGGCAACCTCGTGTGCGCCACGGCAAAAAGAGTCTCCGAATGGCCCGAAAGAATAGGCGATGTAGGAGTTGTAAAAGACACAGCAATCCACGATATTGATATAATGAGATATCTCTTCAATGAAGAACCAATTGCAGTTTACGCAAAAACTGGAAGCATGAAACACAAAAAATTTGAGGATTATGCTCAGATAATGCTAACCTTTGAAGGTGGAAAAAGCGCCTTCATTGAATCTAACTGGTTAACGCCATATAAAACGAGAACCCTAGTGGTTACAGGAACCAAAGCAATAATGAAACTCGACTACATCACACAAGAATTAACAGTTGAAGATGCAAAAGAAACCGTACAGCCAAGATACCCTTGGCAAGAACCCTTAAAACTTGAACTTCAACACTTTGCAAATTGCATTTTGAAAAGGGAGAAGCCACTCATAACGGGAATGGATGGTTTAAAGGCGCTTCAAATAGCCGAGGCAACATTAAAATCGTCAACAATAGGCAGGGCAGTGAAGCTAAGGTGAGGAATTTAGGATTTCTTTTGTATTCCACTTTTAAGATTGAATGGTTTACCTTCTAGCAGAATCTTTTCTGGTATTTTTTCCTTCCATTTTTTGAAAAATGGTAAATCTTCGGTTTCTTTTCGCAGCTCGTCGGGTAGCATTTCTGGAATTTCGTCACGTATTGGATACCACCTTAAACATTTTGGACAGACAATTAAGCCTTCAACTATCTCGTCTTTTTCTTCAAAAATGTACAGTTCAAGTGGGTGATGCTTATCAATTGGACACGCAAGTATGTCCATAAGCTTCTTTTTGATACTTCATCCCTCCCGTGTATTTTTGTCTTTAGAGTATAAAACATTTTCATGAGAGTTACCCATAGATTAACTGGATAAGATCAGATTGTTTTTCCCAAATTCTCTCCGCATTATTCTTATCTTTCTATTTTTTCAAAACATTGGTTTAATGTCTAAAACAATTTGATGCCAATTTGGACCAGTTGTCCGAATAACACGGCCAAATGGAATTTCAAAGGCTACACCTGAACTTCCAAGTTTTTCAGCCACCTTCAGCTTAACCTTCACAATCGGATTTTCGTTCCTCTTCGCATGTTCAAAATCGTAGTAATGTACCCATCCGCCAGCTTTTTTAAGGGCTAACAGAGCATAAGGTAAGTATTCAAAGGCTTTTTCAGGCAAAGGCATGAGAACCCTGTCCGCTACGTGGCATAGTCTTTTTTCAATTACGTCTTTTGCATCGCCAAGTATCGGGATGACTTTTCCATATACCCTGTTTAGCCTAACGTTTTCTTGCATATTCTGAACGGCGGCTGGGTTGATGTCAATTGAATATACTTTCTCAACGTTAGAGCGCTTAGCAATGATAATGGAAAAACAACCCGCCCCAGCAAACATGTTTACAATGACCTCGCCTTTTTCAACTTGTTTTGCAATTCGCATTCTTTCGTAGGAAAGCCTAGGCGAAAAATAGCATTCCCCAACATTTACAGAGAACAAGCATTCGGACTCCTTGTGAACAGTGGTGGTTTTATTTTCACCAGCAATGTATTCCAATTTTCGAAGCCGAAAATCTCCGCGAACAGGGCTTGTCTGAGCCAACACTGTTTTAACATTCTTATGGACACTCGTAATGGTCTTTGCGATAATTTGAGCGTGCTTTCTCGATTTGTCAGTTAGACGAAGAATTGCTATATCTCCCACAATATCATAAGAATTGGTAACATACACTAATTCGTCGGAAGGAAGAAACTTTGAAAGAATTTTTCTCAAGCGTCTTCTCAATTTCTCTCATTCCATCTATGAAATATAAGACCACTCGGAAACATTTAAAAGCAAAATGGATTTCTTTGTAGAAGAGGAAGTTAGTATGGAGAAGACAACGACAGGAATCGTTTATGAATGTGTACGGTGTGGAGCGAAAGTTCCCTCCGAAGAGTTGGAACTTCGTGGCGGAGAAATGAAATGTATAGTTTGTGGCTATAGAATACTAAAAAAGATAAAACCGCCAGTTGTAAAGCGTGTTCCAGCCAAATAAAATAGATTAAAGGAACAAACTAATTAATCCACACAGTAAACTCACTTTTGACTACCGAAGACCTAAAGATGATATCAGAAGATTTCTTTTTCCCTGATCTTGCGAAGAGCCCTTCCACGAAGCTTTATTGTTGGACCAATGACCTCTTCAGGTTCCGTTTCAACAGTTTTCCTCTTTATGGTTTCGCCACAGATTCCTCTTGGAAGAAGCCGCCGTTTTGTGCAAATGGCATACGTACAGTTCGCAACATTGCACATTTCCTCGGTCCACCTGCACCATACACCATCTCGACGATAGACGGCAGCATTTTTTGCACATTTGAATGATGGACACGTTGGAGAACAAGTTTTTACTTGAGCCAATACATGCACAACCTTTGGCTTTTATTTAACAAAACTTCACACTAAGCAATTTCTCTCTAACAGATATGTTTCACAAGATTTAATATAAAGTTTTTTCTCTCAAACTCGTTATTCCGGGTCTAGATTGAGCTTTTCTCTGGCTTAATACGCTTCCTTCTATAAACTTCTATCAAAAGAACTAGAAGCACAGTTGCAACAATTATTATCGCTGTTGTTAAATAGCTTGTTTCAACAAGGAATCCTGCCAATACTACGTATTTATCTAATTTAATTTCGATTGGTCTCGAGTTATCCACAAACAATGTGGTAACCATAAATGGCTGCGACCGCTCAGGTAAGTAAACCGTCACTTTCAAATCTCCACCAATGATGTTGCTAAAGGTGACTAAACCATCAGATTCTGTGAGAGCCGAATCTTCCAAGTCATACAGTTGCCATGTTACCTTTGCGTTTGAAATAGGTTGACCAAAATAGTCCACCACTTTCACTGAAATCGTTAGATTGTAGAGCTTGCAGTAAATCTCACTATATGTATCATTGAAAATTTCAACGAAAGTTTCGTTTAGGAATATGTTATTTATGTAGACTTTCACCTCGTATTTTCCAAAAGTGCAGTTAATAACAACTATTCCTGCATCGTTGGTAGTCTCATTGTAGGATATCCCACCCATCTCCTCAATCAATTCAACATGGGCGTTTGGAAGCGGGTTTCGATGATTTTCCGTTACGTTCAGCGTCAAAGTTTTAGCTGGACACACTATGGTCACATTAAACCATTTTTCCGCCGGTAAATCTTGGATTGTGTTGTTGTTTTTGTTAAAAACTATTCCGTAGCGAGAAGCATTGACAGTGTAATTTATGTTAGTGAGCATAGAATTAATGAGGAAAAGTCCAGAAATGCCAGTTTCTCCGGTCATATTTTCTTTTGTTACGTTACCTCCTGTGGGTACATATTGATAGGTGATGTTTAAGTAGACAAACGGTATTAGATTTCCATCAGTATCTTTTACCGTTATGTTCATGTTGGTTAGTTCACATGTCAAATAATACGTGGCATTTCCAGTGATTGTTACGTTTTGCATTTCGGGAATTTCCACTTTTCCTCTCCAAAATGGTTTAAACGTGTGGTTGCCCTTTTCAAGTTGAAGACTTGTTAACCCATTCCCATCAGTTGTGTTACTATACGTCGTGTTAGCAGCCTTGTCAAAAGCTTCCACCAGAATCTGTGGTACAACATCTCCAGCCAAGTTTCGTGTGTAAACTTGTATTGGATAGCCTGGAACGCTAAAAAGTTGAGAGTCCGGTATTTCTTTCGGGTTGCTCGCGTTTACTGTTATTGTTATGTTATAGAAACCGATTGATGCGTTCCATGGAACGCCCCCAAGCCATGTTGTATTAATCATTCCTTGTTGGGTAGCGGTCGCCAGCCATGAATAAGTTTTGTTAGTTTTGAGGAAGGTTATGGTAATGTTAGCTGTTTTGTTTGATTCATAGCCCGCAGCTATGATTTGCACAATCTCTTCCCTATGATATTCGCTCTTGTCTGTTATGCCTACAAAGAAACTATCTTCAGCTAGGTTTTGAGTTTCATTGAAATATATTCGATATAAACCTGTATAATTAGTATTGGCTGGCTCAGGTTTAATAGCAGTAAACAGTGTTTGGTTTGGATATGTGATGCTTGCGAATCCGTCCCCCGTGTCGGTTGTATTAGTAAGCTTCACAATAGCCGTGTAGTTGTAGCGAAGCGGAGACGGGATCATTATTGAAACGTTGGCGTAATATACGACGTTTGGTTTTCCACCAGTCACATTTACCCAAATGTTAACCGTGTCGTTTTCTAGTAATTGCAGAGGCGGTGAAGGCGTAATTGCCTTAATATAGTAGGCGGTTTCTACAAGGAGCCATGTTGTCGCATTAATATTTTTGTCAACATCCTGTAGCGTTATTGTGTAATTTGCATTTGGAATATTTGGAATCTGGAATGTCGCATTCACTTGGTTTTCAGTTGCCGTTGGTTCTGCAGGGGTGACATTATAGGCGCCAAGCCAGATTTGATATTCACCATCAGTTGTGTTTACGGTCCCGATAATGCGAACTGTATCTCCAACTTTTCCGATTTGAGTTGCCGTGTCGTGTACTGTAATAGAAGTGATTTCTACACCATTAGTCGCTCTTACGTGCAGAAGAAGCGTTACAAAAGCAAAAGTCACGGCTAACAATATAACCATGAAAGCGGTCACGACGGTTGTTCTCTTCAAGGCGTATTATACTCCATTTGCTCTTCGCAGTGCCAACGCGGTTTGAACACATTTACTACTAATGGAGCGTTTTAAACTTTACCTTTTATAGAATAAACAAATCTATCGGATATTGTTAATTGGCATTGAATTTGTCGATAGCAAAGGAATTCTATAGCCACTCGAAAATTAGCATAAAAATGGTTTAAATGTGTAAAGAAATAAATATTGCCTAAACAACGGGAGATTAAACATGATTAACGAAATCTTGAGCCTTGTTGAGAAACATGAAACATGGCGTGGAAAACAATGCTTGAACCTAATTCCCTCCGAGAATGTTATGAGCCCAAGTGTTAGAGGACTTCTCTCCTCAGAGTTTGGACACCGTTACACCTCAAGAGACCACTTCTACATGGGTACACATTTTACTGATGAAATCGAACAGTACGGCGAAAAATTGGCTAAACAAGTGTTTAGAGCTGACTCCGCAGATCTGCGCCCTCTTTCTGGGCACATCGCGGATTTGATTTTCCTAGCTAGTTATACGAAGCCAAGTGACACTTTTATGTGCGTTTCTCCAGATGACGGTGGATATCCAGGAATGTGGAATGATGGCTTAGCTGGACTCTTTAGCCTTAAGGCTGTGCCCTTTCCTTTTTCTAAGCATGAAATGAATATAAAAGTGGAAGAGGCAAAAGAAGCCATAAGGCGTATTAGGCCTAGAATTGTAATTTTTGGTGCAAGCCTAATTACTTTTCCGCACCCAGTCAAGGAGTTAGCCGAAATCGCTCGTGAAAACGGCGCAATTGTAGGATTTGATGGGTCACACGTTATGGGACTCATCGCAGGCGAACAATTTCAAGACCCATTAAGGGAAGGAGCACACGCCTTGTTCGGTTCCACTCACAAGACCTTTTTCGGGCCCCAAGGAGGCATATTTTTGGCAGATAAGGAACACGGAGAGTTTGTGAAATCGAAAATTTACCC
>CAYVGZ010000079.1:0-6029 GCA_964450845.1 uncultured Candidatus Bathyarchaeia archaeon
CTGGAGAAGAAACAAAGTAGCCATATACTGGGAAGGAGAAAATGGTGAAGAAAGAACATTAAGTTATTCGCAACTTGGCAGAGAAGTGAACCGTTTAGCGTCAGCCCTTAAGAAACTCGGCGTTAACGATGGAGACCGAGTAGCCATCTATCTACCCATGATACCTGAACTACCTGTTGCCATGTTAGCAACAGCCAAAATCGGCGCAATACATACAGTAGTATTTTCAGGATTCAGCTCAATAGCGCTAGCAGACCGAGTGAATGACACGGAAGCAAAAGTCATTATAACTGCAGACGGCAGCTTTAGAAGAGGAAAAACTTTGCCACTAAAAGAAACTGTAGATGTAGCTTTGGAAAATACTCCTTCCATAAAAAAAGTAATAGTGGTAAAGAGAACTGGTCAAGAGGTTAAAATGAAAAATGGAAGGGATTTATGGTATCATGAAATCTTAAAGGACGCTGAAGAAAATATTCCTTCAGAACCCTTCGAAAGCACTCATCCACTTTACATTTTGTACACGTCAGGCACGACAGGTAAACCAAAAGGCATAGTCCACAGCACAGGAGGCTACATGGTCTTCATAAATTCCATGTACAAGTGGGTCTTTGACATACAAGAAGATAGCGTATACTGGTGCACTGCTGATGTGGGCTGGGTTACTGGACACAGTTCCATTGTTTACGCGCCTCTAATGCACGGAGCATCCATAGTCGTTCATGAAGGAGCACCCGATTATCCAAAACCTGATAGATGGTGGGAAATAATCGAAAAATATAAGGTGACTATCTTTTACACATCACCCACAGCCATACGCATGTTCATGAGATACGGCGAAGAGTGGCCTAAAAAACACGATTTAAGCAGTCTAACAATTCTAGGCAGCGTAGGAGAACCAATAAATCCAGAGGCTTGGATGTGGTATTTCAAAAACATAGGCGGCGAACGTTGCCCAATAGTGGACACTTGGTGGCAAACAGAAACTGGAGGCATAATGATCTCACCAGCACCCGGCATAGGATTGGTTCCGCTAAAACCTGGATCAGCAACATTTCCGTTGCCCGGCATAGATACTGAGGTGGTAGATGAAAAGGGCATACCTGTACCCTCAGGCGTAAGAGGTTTCCTAATAATAAAGAAACCCTGGCCTGGCATGTTAATGACGTTATACAAGGATCCTGAGCGTTACAAACAATCTTACTGGTCTAGATTTCCAAATGCATATTATACTGGCGATTATTGCATGAGAGATGAGGAAGGATACCTCTGGCTTTTAGGCAGAGCAGATGAAGTCTTAAAGATCGCAGGCCATAGATTGGGCACCATGGAATTAGAAAGCGCAGTTGTTTCTCACCCAGCTATAGCTGAGGCAGCAGTGATCGGCAAGCCCCACGAAATTAAAGGAGAGGCAATCGTAGTTTTCGCCATCTTAAGGCATGGCTACAATCCAAGCGACGAGCTTAAAAAGGGTTTAGTGGAACATCTAAGAAAAACGGTTGGTCCAGTTGCAACACCTGATGAGATATATTTTGTTTCAAAGCTTCCGAAGACAAGAAGCGGAAAAATCATGAGGAGAGTTTTAAAGGCGCTGGCTTCAGATCTACCAATAGGCGACGTTACAACATTGGAAGATGAAGCTTCTGTAGAAGAAGCAAAGCAAGCATACGAAGAATTCAAGAAAATGGTGGCTCAATAATCCTCATTCTTTTTTTTATTCCACTAAGTTAGGGATAGAATCTTCTTATCGTCCTTGGGAAGGGTATGGCGTCTATTATGTTTTCTAGATCAAGCATCCACGTTAGAAGCCTTTCCACGCCCATTCCGAAACCAACATGCGGAACAGTGCCGTAACGCCGCAAGTCAATGTACCAATCATAATCCTTCTCTTTCAAACCCATTTTTCTAAGTCTTTCAATCAGTTTCTCCTTATCGTCTTCTCTTGCACCACCTGTGGATATTTCCCCTATCCTTGGAACAAGCATGTCAGTTGACATTGCCACTTCTGGGTTGTCCCTGTGAGTCTTACAGTAAAACGCTTTGATTTGTGTCGGATAATCATATATGAAGAAAGGCTTACCAAACACGTCAGCCAAAGCTTTCTCATCATCGTAGCCTAAATCCTCACCCCATTTTATCTTGAAGCCCTTAGCATCCAACTTTTCAATTGCTTCAGTGTAGGTTATTTTCGGAAAAGGCGTCTTAACCGAAGCCACTTTTGAAATGTCTGCCTCTAGTTCCTCGAATTCCTTTTTACATTCTTTGGCTACTCGTTGGCAAATGTAAGCCAACAGCTCCTCTTCCAACCGCATCAAATCATTCATATCTGCAAACGCCTGTTCAGCTTCAATGTGCCAATATTCAGTCAAATGCCTAATAGTCCTACTTTTCTCAGCCCTGAAAGAGGGAGCCACACAGTAAACTTTTTCCAACGAGTAAATCAAAACTTCAAGGTAAAGCTGAGCACTCTGAGTCAAGTACAAATCTCTGTCGAAATATTTCAAACCAAAGAGCGTTGACCCGCCTTCACATGCACTAGTGATAAACATTGGCGGTGAAACCTCAAAGAATTTTTGTTTTCTGAAAAATTCGTGAGTAAACCGCAGAACTTCACTGCGAACCTTCATCACTAAGTTCATTTGCCGACTGCGAAGCCAAAGATGGCGAACATCCCGCAGAAACTCTTTGCTCTTGTCTTTCGCTATGGGGAAAAGTTCAGCCAAACCAATTATTGACAGTTTCTCAACAGAGATTTCGTACCCGCCGGGAGCCCGTTTATCTTGTTTAGCAGTACCTTCCAACGTTAGCGATGACTCAATTGTAATTTTTTGGGCTTTATTCCATGCAGGGTTTTCTTTTTTAACTGTGCATTGAATGAAGCCTGATGAGTCACGAACTATCAAAAAGATTGTTTCTTTTCCTTCTCGATGGCGATAAAGCCATCCTCTAATTGCAACCCTCTTGTTTACGTAGCTTCCGGCTAGAATTTTTTGTATAGGTACGAAATGCATACGCATCAAACTCTGTTGTTTGTTTCCAAATCTAAGCCTTACTCTTTTTAAGCATTAAACCTCTTCGACACATGTCTAACAGCTTTGAAGAATGCGACCATAGATAAAGGCATAACGCCCACAGTCAACAAGATAAACAGCAATTGGGCAATAGTCTTCTCTATTAACTTCATCTTCAAATCCAGAATAATAATTGGAAAATTTGCTCGGCATATGTCGCACAATCCTTAAATCCCTGAGTTTTAAAACGTTATATGCTTCTATGAAGGCAATTGAATGAAAAACACTGAAAAGGAGCAGAAGTTTAAGGTTCATTATTTAATGGAGAGCGTTGCCTTTGGGCTAACAGATGGGGTAATTTGTTTTTTAGGCATAATTGTCGGCGTTGCCCGAGCAACTTCTAACCCAACCCTAGTCATAATTGCAAGCATCGCTGGCGGAATAGCTGATGCACTTGGAAATTCTGTAGGTTTTTTCATCTCTCAAACAACCGAAAGAGCTGTTCAGATTTACGAAGTCGAACAGGGAACAGAATCTCGAGTCCATTCAAAAAAGGAAGTATGGATGAGCGGAGTTTTTTCATTTCTGGCCACCATCGTCGCATTAACGCTCTTGATTTTTCCCTTCACGTTTCTCAGCATATGGAATGCTACGTATGTTTCATTTGCAATTGGAACTGTTATGTCGTTTATTTTAGGTAGTTATGTAGGAAGAATAGGTAAAGAAAACCCATACGTATGTGGACTCAAATACGCTGCTATAACCATTGCTGGTGCATTAATTGCCTACATCGTCGGAGACATACTAGACACTATATTTTAGTTAGCTTGAGAATAGAGGAATTGCGAACAATACGTGTGCATAGCATAGAAACACCAAAAAACGTTCATAGAAGACTCCTCACCAATCATTACCTCACCATAAAACACCAACAACAAATGCTAACAACCCCAAAAACCCCCATAATAAAGCAATATTCTTAATTTTTCTGGCATTTTCCCTCGAATAATCGTTAAGAAGAATAAATGAAGAAGCAACAAGTCCAAAATCAGCTGCAACCACAAAAGGAATGTACCAAAACGAAACACGGGGGTTTAGAAACCAAGGCATGGGACTCAAAGAAACCGCTGAAAGGTAAAACAGCGTAGCACACACAGATGCCATTTTCTCCCCATAACGCACAGCCACAGTTTTCACATTTCGCCTTCTATCACCTTGAACATCCACTATTCCCTTAGTCACTTCTCTACCAGTAATTGAAAGAAAAGCCATGGACGCAAAAATCAAAACGTTCAATTTAACCTCATTAGTAATTGTAATGCTTCCATAAACGAAAGGTACAGCAACACATGCACTGACAAGAAGGTTGCCAGGTAGCCCACTTCGTTTGCCCACAGTTGTGTAAGCTACAGAGACTATCCAAGCAATTATGGCTGTTACAAGGCAGAGAGGATATACCGTGTTCGTCAAATATGAAGCTGCAAAACCTATTATCGTGGAAATAAGTGAAAAAGCCAACGCTTCCTTAGGCTTGATGATGCCGCTTGGAATTGGGCGGTTTGGCTCATTTATCGCATCAGTTTCTCTATCGTAGTAGTCATTTATAGCCATCGATGCAGCAGTTAGCATAAAACCAGTAACGAATCCATATGCAAGGTTGCGCCATAGAGTGTTTAAGGCGTTGGGGCTTGCGAGGGCTGCGCCAACTATGACGGCGAACCCCATCATTAAACAATTTATTGGACGCATTAAGCGTAGATAACCGCCTAGTTTACCCATGATTACTCAGACCCTGTAAATAGCATAAGCTTGCATTAAAGTTATAAAATTCACGATTGGATTCGAAAGTTTAATACGTCTAAGCGAATAAACCATTTACAAAGTTTGTTGGTGGCAAGCAATTTTGCACGACAATTATGCATCAGAAAGATTAAGGGTGATAACTCCAGTTGGAGGAAAAGCCAAGCGTCTACTACCACTTACAGCCGAAACTAGTAAGGCTTGCCTTCGCATATTAAACAGGCCAATGATAGAGTTTTCCTTATTATCTCTTGCCCGCCAAGGCATTCGAAACTTCATTTTCGGAGTAAAAGGCTACACAAACTATAGAGACTTGCATGATTATTTTGAGTCGGGTTACGGATTTTCTGCAAGATACGGCATAAGCCCACGCGTCCACATAAAATACCAACCCAACTTTGATGACCTCGGAAGCGCAGATTCAGCGAGAATAAACATGGAATACTATAACGTTAAGGACCCTGTTTTCGCTGTGCAAGGTGACAACATTTTCGATGTAGACTTGAAAGAGTTTGTGGAATTTCATCAGAAAAAAGGAGCCGTCATGACTATAGCGTTAAGGGAAGTCGAAGATGTTGAAGGTTACGGAATAGCTGACACAAACAAGGACATGAGAATTTCAAGGTTTGTTGAAAAACCAGTACCTAAAGAGGCACCGTCAAATCTTGCCAATACTGGCTTATACATGGTTTCACCTGAAATAAGGAAAATCTTTAAAGAAAAAGGAGTTAAACAGATAATTAAGGAGAGGCATCGCTTAGATTTCGGTTACGATTTTATTCCCTACGTAATAAAAACCGGAAGAACAGTATATGGCTACACTTTGAAGGGAAGCTGGTATGACATTGGCACTCCGAAACGATACTTAGAAGCCATGCAAGACATGCTTAATGGACGCTTTTTGTCTCTGACAGATTTTGGCGGAAGAATAAGCGAAGAAAAGAGAATATGGGTTCAAGGAGAAAGCTATGAATCGCTGAAGCGGAGACAAGAAATTATAAGAAAGGTTAAGCAAGGAAAAATAGAAGTTGAAGGTGCTGTTTTAATTGGAAGGCATTGCAAAATAAGTGATGGCGTAAAAATAGTGAATTCGTGCATAGATAATTACACGAAGATAAGCAAAGGCGTTGTGATAGAAAATTCTGCAGTTATGGATAGAGCCATAATTGAGGAAAAAGCGGAAATAAAAGAAAGCATCATAGGAAGACATGTAACAATCCT
>CAYVGZ010000080.1:0-5969 GCA_964450845.1 uncultured Candidatus Bathyarchaeia archaeon
GTGCCTGATACGCGGCGGGTGTGCCTGCGCCAGTGTTCCACTCCGTAGCGAATCCCTTCGGCTTGCAGAACCAGACTGAGGTACACCAGCGATTCGAAATCTTTGGGCAGGCGGAAAGTATCCAGCATTTGTCCTACCATCAGTGAGTTGCCGCTGGCATTTTTTTGATGCTGTTCCATGATGTAGGAGGTCATGTTCCAATCGGGTTCTGCCGCATAGGTACGGATGGTCTCCAGAGGCGGGAGGGCTTGAAAACCAAATTCGCTCATGAAGCGCGGGTACTGATTGCGATACGCTGTGAACGGTTTGCGCCCGTGCCAGACATCCCAGTAATGGGCATCGCCCTGAACCTGACCATTGGGATTCTCGAATGGCGTGCCGGAAGAAGGTGAACTGGGCCAGTAGGCATGATCCGGGTCTTCTGCCGCGCACCACTCTGCCAGTGTATGGTGGAAGAACGTATCGTACGCCGCTTTCAGGTCTTGAAATTCCGGCTTGTTCCAATTCCACTCTGCCCAACCCTGTTCCATTTCATTGTTACCGCACCATAAGGCCAGACAGGCCCGATGCCGCAGACGCCGGATGTTTTCGACCGCTTCGATGCGTACGTTCTCGACGAACTCAGGCTCGTCGAACGGGTAAATACTGCAGGCAAAGATAAAATCCTGCCAGATCAAGATTCCGTAACGATCGCAAAGGTCATAAAAACGTTCATCTTCATAAAAGCCGCCGCCCCACACGCGCAACATATTTTGGTGAGTCTCAGCCGCGGAACGGATCAACCCTTCCAGTGCCGCTTCGGTAAGGCGCGTGGGAAAAGAGTCAGCCGGGATCCAGTCCGAGCCTTTAGCGAAGAACGGCTGTCCGTTGACTACGAAAGTAAACGAACGTCCCCATTCATCCGGTTCCTGACGCAACTCGATCGTCCGCAAACCGAGCTGATAATCCTTCTCATCCAAAACTTTGCCGGGCTGTACCAGTTCAATATGAACCTGGTATAGAGGCTGGTCTCCCAAACCGTTTGGCCACCATAGGAGCGGTTTTTCGATCTCCAGCGAGAGATAGCTAGCCGACCTGGATCTCACCTCAACGTTGGTCATTTGTACAGCACCATCAGGCGCGGTCACTTTCAAAAGTGCCGAAAGATCTGGTGCCCAGTTTTCCACTTCGAGACGTGTTTCGATCCGGACGGTTCCATCGGCATGAAATTGACGCAGGTGTACTTGGGAAAGTTGGGCGGAGTCGAAAGCCTCCAAGCGGATTTCCTTCCAAATCCCAATTGGCGGCAATTGTGGACCCCAATCCCATCCAAACTGACAGGGCGCCTTGCGGATGTGTGGACCACCCGCGATGGCTTGGGGGACGCCGGGCAGGGCGCGAAGAGCCTGTTTTTGAGCGGCATACCTTACAACCGATTCAAAACGAATCTGTAATTCGTTTCCTTCCGCCTTGAGCAGGGATTTCACATCCCAGCGATACTGACGGAACATATTCGCTGTGGTGCCTAGTGAGTGACCGTTGAGAGTCACAGAAGCCAGGGTGTCCAATCCATCGCAGACCAGCCAGATGTGTTCGCACTGCAAAACATCGGGCTGGACATCGAATGACCGGGCATACTCCCAATCATTTTGTGCCACCCAGGCAACCCGTCTCTCGTTGTCTCCCACAAACGGATCAGGAATGCGATTCAAAGCCAGCAGATCGGTGTGAACACCGCCTGGAACATGGGCGGGAAGCCATTCTTCAATGCCCACCTGACGAAACTTCCACGTGCCTGACAAAGATTGTCTTTGCATACATCTTCCTTGATGAACTTAAGCCAGACAGCCTTGCATCACACAGTAGAGAGGTCCCAGTCTTCGTAGATTTTGGGGACATCGTTGAGGAGGCGGCGGGTGTAGGGGTGGGAGGGGCGGAGGATGACCTCGTCGGCGGAGCCGCTTTCGACGAAGCGGCCGTGCTCCATGATGTAGACGGTGTCGGAGACATAATAGGCGAGGCCGATGTCGTGGGTGATGAAGATGATGGTCATGCCGATCTCGTTACGGAGCTGCATCAGTTCATCGAGGATGGTGGCGCGGGAACAGGCGTCGATCATGGAAGTGGGCTCGTCGGCCAGGAGGATCTTGGGTTTGAGCAGGAAGATGCGGGCGATCATGAGGCGCTGCATCTGTCCGCCGGAGAGTTCGAAGGGATACTTGTTGGTGAGTTCTTCGAACTTGAGATTGACGAAACTGCAGGCTTCGGTCATCAACTCGACCTTTCTGGCATGCGGCAGGCTGCGTCCGCCGCGCATGTGGATGCAATCGAGCAGGACGGTGTCGATCTTGTTGAAGATGTTGTAGGAGGAAAAGGGGTCCTGGAAGATGGCCTGGATGTTCTTCCAGTACTCGCGTTTCTTGCGGTAGGAGGAAATGTCGCGTTTCTGACCCTGGAAGTAGATCTCGCCTTCGGTGGGGTTGAGCAGCCCGAGGAGCATCTTGGCCAGGGTGGTCTTGCCGCTGCCGGATTCGCCGACGATCGAAACCACCTCGCCTTCATGGAGGTTGAGGTCGACATGATCGACCGCCAGGGTCTTGCTGCGACCAAAGCCGAAGACCTTGGTGAGCCCGGAGGTGCTCAGGCAGAGTTTTTTTTCAACGGGCATGTTGGTCAGCCTCCCGGGCATACGCCTCACGTAATTCTTCTTCGGACAGGATGCAGCGGTAGATGCGCCCGCCGCCGACCTCGCGCAGGGGGATGGTCATGGCAAAACATTCCGGTTTGGCGAGTTTGCAGCGTTCGGCAAAGCGGCAGCCGGCGGGGGGCTTCTTGAGATTGGGGGGCACGCCGGGGATGGCGGTCAGCTTGACGTCGCGCAACCCCTTCTCGGGGACGATGATCGAACCCATCAACCCCTTGGAATAGGGATGGAGCGGGTCGAAGACCGCCTCTTCGGAAGTGCCCTTCTCGACGATCTGCCCGGCATACATGACCATGATGTCATCGGTGACGTTGTAGAGGAGCGGGAGCTCGTGGGTGATGAAGATCATCGAACTGATCAAACCGATCTCCATGAGCTGGCGCAGCATCTTGATGACCATCTTCTGGGAGGTGACATCCAGGGCGGAGGAGGGCTCGTCGGCGATCAGCACCTTGGGTAGCAGCAGGACGGAAACGGCGATCACCGTGCGCTGCTTCATGCCGCCGGAAAGCTCGACGGGATATTTCTGGAGCACTTCGGCGGGCAGCCCGAGGGTCTCGAACAGGATGCGGGCGCGCTCGTAAATGTCCTTTTTGGTGACGTACAGGTCGTGCGCCTGGATGACATCCTCGATGAAGTGGATGATCTTCTGGGTGGGATTGAGGGCATTCATGGCCGCCTGGGGGATGTAGGCGATCTCCCGGCCGAGGATCGACTTGCGGACTTCGTCGGGGCGCATGCCGGAGATATTGCGTCCGTCGATGACGATGTCGCCGCTGGTGTAATAGAGCGGGGGGAAGTAATAACCCATCAAACTGAGCGCCAGGGTGGATTTGCCGCAGCCGGACTCACCGGCGATCCCCAGGGATTTGCCTTCTTCGACCTTCAAGGAAACATGATCGACCGCATAGACATCCTCCTGGAAACGGGTGATGTATTTGGTGGTCAGGTCCTTCACCTCTAACATTACATTAGCCATGAGAAGCTCCTACTCGCGCAACGCCGGGTTGAACACCTGGTCGAGCCCGGTGTTCATCAAATTCATCGAAAACGTGATCAGAGCGATGGTGACCAGCACGGGCAGGTACGCCCACCACTTTCCCAGGATCTGCGCCTGGTAGATCATCGCCCAGTTCATCATCAGCCCGAGGGTGGGCACTTCGGTGGTCTTGGGTCCCAGCCCGATGATCGACAGCCCCGCCTCGGTCAGAATGCCGGAGGAGATTTGCAGGATCAACGCCATGACGACGTAGGAGGCGATGTAGGGCAGGATGTCGGTCAGGATGATGTGGAACAGGGAATGTCCGGAGAGTTTGGACAGGTTGACGTGATCGCGGTTGCGCAGGGAAATCACCTGCGAGCGCACGGCTCTGGCAGTCCAGGGCCAGGCGGTCAGCCCGATCACGGTGGCAATCACAAAAGCGCCGCGCTGCTCCTGTCCGATGCTGAACGAGATCAGGATCAACAGGACAAAGGTGGGGATGACGATGAAAAGATTGGTGAGGAAGGTGATGAAATCATCCACCAGCCCGCCGACATACCCCGCCAGCAGCCCAAAGGTCAAGCCGATCAGGGTGGCGATCAGCCCGGCGACCATGCCGATCTGCAGGGAGACGGCGGTGGCTTTGACCAGCTCGGTCAGGACATCCCTGCCGAAGTTGTCGGTGCCCAGCGGCAGGAGGCGCACATTGGCGACCTGATTGATGTTGACATAGTCGGATTGGTTGACGGCGCTCTTCTCTTCCAGGGAGGCGGTTTCCGGGTTTCGGACGGCGATGATCGCCCCTTCGGTGGAGAGCAGCCCCTGCAGCGAGTTGTTGAGGCGGATGAAATAATTGCGCCGGGCATTGGTCATGCCGGGGATGTTCTTTTTGGGATCGTAGTTGTTCAGCCACTGGTCGAGCAGCTTGCGGGTGTCGGCGGGGTCGATCTCGGCTTCGGGGAGCCCGGCAGCCACGAGCCATTCCTGGATGGCGGTGCGGTCTTCTTCGTTCAGGCGGCTGGCGATCCGTTTGGCGGCCGCCTCGTCCAGGTTCAGGGTGTAGGGAGGCGAACTGAGGCTGTCGTAGACGTTCACATAGATGCCGGGCGGAAAGAAGGTGCCCTGTCCGATGATGGCCAGCGGCGAATCGGGGATGATCAGGGGGTAGATGGTCACGACCAGCAGGATGGCGGCGAAAATACAAAAACCGAACACGAATTTGCCGGAACGAAAGACCTGTCGCAGAGTGTGTTTCATGGCAGGATTCCTGGACTAATCGGATTGGGTGGCTTTGATGCGCGGATCGATGAAGCCGTACAGGATCTCGATGAGGAAGTTGGCGCTCAACACCATCATGGTGATGATCAGGGTGGTGGCTGAGATGAGCGGGTAATCCTGCCCGAGCACGGCGGTCAGGATGGTGGAGCCCAGCCCGGGGTAGCTGAAGATGATCTCCGCCACCAGTGCGCCGCCGACCATGGTGCCGATGGACAGCGCCAGACCGGTGATCTGCGGCAGCATGGCGTTGCGGAAGACGTAGCCGACGATCTTGCGGTCTTTGATGCCCATGAAGCGGGCGTACTTGACGTAGTCGGCGTTGAGTTCGTAGATGGACATGGAACGCATGCCGATGGCCTGTCCGCCGATGGCGATGAGAACGATCGACCAGAAGGGCAGCTGGTAGTGGACGATCACCGACCAGATGAAGTCCCAGGTGAAACTGGGGATCAGGTCGAAGCCGTAGCCGCCCGACGTGGGGAACCACTTGAGGTTGACGCCGAAGATGACCATCAGGATGACCGCCATGCCGAAGGCCGGGAAGTTGCTGATGAAGATGCTGACGGGCATGAGCAGCTTGTCGAAGCCGCCCTTGAGGTAGGCAGCCAGCGCGCCCAGGGTGTTGCCAATCAGCCAGCCAACGATGATCGCCGGGAATTGCAGCGCCACCGTCCACAGGATGGAGGAGCGGATGACGTCTGCCACGGTGCGGGGATATTGACTGAAGGAAAAGCCGAAATCACCCTGCGCCACGTTCCGGATGTACAGAAAGAATTGTTCGAGCATGGGACGGTTGGTGCCGAACAACTCGGCATATTGCTGGTAGATCGCCTGCACCCCCGCCGTGTTGGTCATGCCCTGCGCCAGCCGCGACACGATGGCCGACACCGGATCCCCCGGCATCAGCCGCGGCAGAATGAAGTTCAGTATGAAGGCGCACACCAGCGTCACCCCATACCACCCCAGTTTGTTCAGAAAGTATTTCCGGTAGCCTTTCAATTCCCTCGCCTCCTTCCTCTCTCCGTT
>CAYVGZ010000081.1:0-5962 GCA_964450845.1 uncultured Candidatus Bathyarchaeia archaeon
CAACCTCTCTGAGGCGCTCCAAAGCGATTGTAAGCTGAACCCCACGCTTGTCTCCAGCTAGCTCGTGCACCTCGTCAACAATTACGTATCTTACCTGCGTTAAGTGTTGCCTCATTCGCGAGCCCGAAAGAATAGCTTGCATAGTTTCCGGGGTAGTGACGAGCATCTGAGGCGGAGAAATCGCCTGCTTCCTTCTCAGTTTCATTTCTGTGTCGCCATGCCTAACTTCAACCGAGATGCCGAGCCTCTCAGCCCAAAAACCCAAGCGCTTCAACATGTCGCGGTTCAAAGCCCTCAAAGGCGTAATGTAAACTACTGATATGCCCTTTTTCTGTTCTTGCTGGATCAGTTTGGAGAAAACTGGTAGAAGAACAGCCTCAGTTTTCCCGCTTCCAGTAGGCGCAATTAAAAGCACATTTTCTTCAGCTAGAATAGGCGGAATAGCCAATATCTGCGGTAAGGTAGGCTTAGAAAAGCCCAGCTCGTTTAATCCTTTTTGGACAGGTTTAGCAAGAAGTTTGAAGACGTCAGAATCTGCCCTTTGCTTGTCCATTGTTAACGTCGCCGCAGATTAAAAATTGTCAAAACAACACTTATTCTTTGCTAATCCTCTTTTTTAAGCGTATGGCATCCTTTCTTTTGCCATAGAAATTTTTGATCCTTTCGAAAATTTCAAAGCCGTTTTTGAATGAAAAGTTAAGCATCTTTTCGTTTGTTGGCCACGTATGAACGCTTAACGCTTGCATTTTCTTGGTCTTAGCAATTTTAACAGCCTTCTTCACTAAGAGGGAGCCTATTCCCATACGTTGAAAACTTGGATGAATGTCAAGCCAATCAACCTCCAACGAGCCATCATTGTTTGGAACGAGAATCATGAAGCCGATGGCTCTGTAGTCTATTTCTGCAACCCAAATCTGATCCCTTCTTGTTAATTTTTCCATTCTAGCTTTAAGCTCCTCTCTAGAGTGCCTCCCCCACTTCGTGGTTTTCTCTAACGTGGAAACGTAATCGACGAAATCTCTACTTTCATATCGCCTAATCTTTAGCATACAATTCCAACTGTCATTCTATGGTGAAAGACAATTTCAAATTTTTCTCTTCACCCCAAAGAATCGAAGCTTTTTCCGTAAATCCACCATCAATAAGAATGCTTCCAAAACTTTCCATCACTGGTTTCTTTCTTGAGCAGAACACAATTTCACCTTGCTCATTTGCCCAAACAGTTAATCCTCTAGTTTTTCCCTTGTGAATAAAATGCAAAAACGTGTTTTCTTCGTCAATCTGTAACATGGCAATAGCGTTAGAACCTTTCAAAGCATGGAAAAGCGTGTCCAAAGCTTCATCAACATCTTCCATTTCCTTTAGCAATTCTTCGAAATAATGCGGAATAACTTCGGAATCAATAAGCTCAACCTTTTCAGACTCGAAAACATGTTTTTTGCCTAGTTTTTCTCTGAGTTCTTTATAGTTTTCTACTTTGCCGTTATGAACCGAAACAATGGTTAAGTTTGGGTCAAATTCAACAACGTAAGGTTGCGCGGTTTCCTTGAACTTTGTGGACTCCATAAACTCGGGGCTTGGCATTCGAACATGAGCAACCAGAATGGATGCTTCATTAGCTTTAGCATTGACAATTTTGGTCAAGTGTTTCACTGGGGAATTGTAGATTTTTCCAACTTTTTCGAACAAAACACTTCTATCATTTAGAAGTATGGCTACGCCTGCACCGTAGCCTCCCACTGGTTTCAGTTCTTGCGGATATTGATGAGTTTCCAGTTTTTCAAGAAGTCTAAAAACTCTAGCAAGTGGTGTTGGTTTTGTTAATGTGAAACCAAATATTCCACACATTCCCTATTGTCTCCAGCTTTTGTAATTTGCATAATTATTGAAGGGATTTTAGGCTCCAATCACTTTTACTTCTTCCACACGAAGCGATGACACGACAGCATTCATGAATTGTTTGGAATCTTTGCCTATACCAGAAATTGCCTTAAACCAATCAAAAGCAATTCCAGAAACCATTCCACTCTTTATCGGATATTGTATCTCTCCATTTTGAATAAAGAATGCCCGTGAAAGTTGTGCGCTGATCATTCCTGAACCTGCCTGTGGAAATCCTGCCATAGACTCGATTAAAATGCCTTTTGCAGTTTCAGACACAAGCTCTTCTTTCGTCTTGTTACCAGGTTGGATTATGAGGTTTGAGGGGTAGATTTCGGGTTTGGCTCTGTAGCCATTGCCAATAATCGAACTAGCCATGTCAGATCCGCCAGAAAACCGTGAAGCGTTTCCTGTGTTACTCGCTTTTAAAGCGTTTGCAGAAGCTGCGTTGTGGAGAAAACTTTCGAGCTTTCCTTTTTTCACTAAAGTTGTGTTCTGCGAAGAGCAGCCTTCATCGTCGAAGCTTCTGGAGGCAAATCCTTGTTCGAGAATTGCGTTGTCTGTTATTGTTAGATTTTCAGAAGCAACCATTTCTCCAGTTTTTTTGGTCCAAGCAGATCGTCCAGCTATAACATTTTCGCCTTTTGAAGCGTCAACCAAAGTGTCAAATATTTGGTATGAAACTGCTTCTGGTCCAAAGACCGCTGTGCCCTCAAAGCTTTTGAGCGGTTTTGGATCGAATAGTGCAATTACCATTTCTGCAACGTTTTTTCCCACTTTTTCTGGATTCAAATCTGCTGTTCGGGTGAACATGAAGTCACTGCAACTTCCAGTTACTTCACCATTCTGTTTTCCGCTTCCTCCAAGGTAAATCACTGCTCTGGTTTCTTGTTCCTCAAAATCAACTCCTAACGTGTTTATGACTCCTCGCCAGCCAGACTGGAGAATGACGCGTCCGTCTTTCGCTACGACTCGCTTATCCAAGTCTTCTGCAGCGGTTATCTCTCTTTTTGCAATGTCAACTGCTTCTTCAATGGTTATTTCTTCAATTCTGGAGTCAAATAATCCTTTCACCTTTACAGGTTTGCTTGCTTCTGGAAGAGCAAAATTTGGCGTTTCTGAGCTTACTTTAGCGATATCGGAGGCTTTTTCTCCTGTTTCTAGGATGGCTTTTTCGTTTAAAGCGTTGGTGCACGCAAATCCTACCCTGTTCTTTGGGGCAACTACTCTAAATCCCACTCCCGAATCGTCTAGCATGTTCTGTGTGAAAATTTCCGAGTTTCTAATAGTAACCTCAATTGTTCTGGTACTTGTGAAAAACGCTTCTGCAAGTGTTACATTCCTTTTTTCCAGCGCTCTAATTGCTTTATGAACCATATTATCCAAAGAAGTCCAATCTTTTTCCAGACTCATTTATGATCTCCCCATCCCACCAACCATAATCTCGCAACGAATTGCAGGAACAACACGCCCCTGAACTGCAAACTGAAACTTTCCACATGCACCTGGGCGAAGAACAACTTTTTTATTCACAGCATCTATTGTTTTAAAAACTTCAATAGCGTTCCCAGCAACATTCGCTCCACGCAACTCCTCCGTTGATTCTCCATTTCGTATCCATTTTGCACTTTGAAAACCGAAAGTAAAGTCAGCGTTAACATCTGCTTGACCGCCAAATGTTCCTTCAAGAAACAAGCCTTCCTTAACATCTTCAATCATTTCCTCCAATGAATAATCGCCAGCTTCAATTCCAATGTTAGTCTGCCTAATCAAAGGTTCAACGCTGTAGTCCCAAGCATGAGCATTACCAGTTGGCGAAACACCAGCCAACGCTGCGCTTGTTTTATCGTGCATGAACGATTTCAACACTCCATTCTGAATTAGATAGGTACGTTTGGATTCGACTCCCTCATCATCATATGGAAAATAGCCCAAACCGCCTTGAACTTGGCCATCATCATAAATCGTGACAAGCTCTGATGAGACTTTTTCGCCGATTTGACTGCCGAAGCCGCCGCCAGCCATAGCCAAGTCTGCTTCTAACGGATGCCCAATAGCTTCATGCAGCAAAGTTGCACATAAAGTTGGATGTATAACCACACGAAACTTTCCAGAAGGTGGAGCCTTCACATTCAAAAGTCCGACTGCTTTTTCTGCAACTTTCTTTCCTAAAGAGTATGGCGAATCCTTGTCAAAAAGCTCCAACCCACCAGCGTGACCGAGATTTTCTGATGCCGGGCAAAGTAGGCTGTTACTTTTCGCTAAAACATCCACAAATAACAGGACTCTTGTAAGGTTTTGGTGTATGCGTGATCCTTCTGAACTCAGGAAATATTTACGATCCTCTATGCTGATGAAAGTCGCCTTAACATCAGTAACTTTTGATCCTGCCTCTTTTGTGCCTTCATAAGCTTCAGAAGGAATCTTTGCAATCTCTTCAACAGACAAATCTTGTAACGGCTTCTTAACCTGCGTTGATACGTCTGCACTTGATTTCTTTGTAGGTTCAAGTAAGATTTTCTGCTTTTTCAGTTTTGATGAAGCCTTAGCCAGCTTCACAGCATTTTTCAATGTTAATTCAATACTATTAGAATCAATTCTGTTCGCTGAACTGAAACCCCAAGATCTATTGTCGACAAAGACTCTGACGCCAACACCGCTCAAGGAAACATGAGAGAATTGTTCAACAAAGCCGTTTTTAACCGCGCAAACTGTCATGACTCGTTTCTGACCACGCAACTGCACAAGATTTGTCTGATCAACAGCTTTAGTTTGTAAACATTTTTCTAAACTGTCAAACATCTCCATCAACCCCCAAGTCAACAATTCCAGAATAAACGCTTGAAATAAGTAAGCTTTACTCTACTCTACGGCAAAGCACATTACAAAGTCTAGTTTCTGCAGAATCATAAATGTAAATATCTTGGGTGGTTAACTATATTATTGGACGATGAGGAAATCGAGGTACGTTGACGCTTTGCGGATGACTTCTTTTTCCGCTCCTGAGTCCAAAATAAGAGGGCAAAAGCTGGGATTTTGTGAATAAAGAAAGAGAGAGTAGGGATTTATCTTTCCGTTGTCGATCCTGTGATGTATGCCCAGACGCTTACTAGGACTAGCGTTAGACAGGCTCCAGCAAGCCCAGAGAGTACGTATCTTGCACTAAAGAACGCTGGCAGAATTGCCATTAACCCTGGAATTACATATTCTGAAGTTAAGTCAGCGATGACCCCCGCCATGAATCCTAATATCGCTACCAATCCGAAGACTTTAAACCTTTCATTCATTATATTCACCTTTTGCTTTAGAATCAAATCTAGCCTCTTTTTAGTCTAACTTACACGTTTTTGTCTATTACCTCAAAACCAGCAACATTATCTTTTAATTGGAAAATTAAAGCTTAAAACCGCTTTCGCTCAGACATATAGCTCTACGTATATACATACATATTTTCAACATATTAACAATGTATAAGATTGTTCTACGCAACCTCTCTTTTCGGAGGTATCAATTTGTCTGAAAGATTCAGCAAGAAATGGGAAAGCAGAAGAGAAGAGCAACCATTTGCGGGACGCATAAAGGAGGCTGTTAGACCACCAGGCCCATTGAAGCCACGCTTAGACTTTGCTGTCAGGCGCATCGAGCTGCAAACTCAAAAATTGGATCAGGCGACGGAAAGGTTCAGCCAGAGAGACAAGGCAATATTTGCAAGGATCGTTGACTCCTACACTAAGCATGACTCTGCCCGCGCAAACGTTTTCGCTAACGAATTAGCAGAGATTCGAAAAATGGAAAGGCTGATTATAAACGCGAGACTTGCTCTTGAACAGATAGTATTAAGGTTACGAACCGTATCTGAACTTGGAGATGTAGTATCTACATTAGGGCCAGCAGTGGGCGTGTTAAGATCGGTCAGAGCTGGGCTTGCAAGCGTCTTCCCAGAAGCAGAAAGCGAACTTGGCGAAATTGGCAACCTTTTGAGCGGTATAATGATTGAAGCTGGACAAAGTTCGGGAATGACATTAAACTTTGACACTGTAAACGAAGATGCACAGAAGATTCTCACGGAAGCAGCAACAGT
>CAYVGZ010000082.1:0-5805 GCA_964450845.1 uncultured Candidatus Bathyarchaeia archaeon
TTCCATACCCATAGCGGTCTCAGCTGAAGACTGGATAAAATGGAAAAGAGGCGAATTGAAATGAGCAAAAGGAAAGCATATTACGCAAGCAAAATGAAAAGAGCAGTCCACATGCTCTTCTATCGACGACACAGAAAACCCGGCGTGAAGGGGTGGGAACTTCGAAAAGCCTTAGGTTCAGACTATCCAAAAGTGCTGAAAATTGTAGACGACTATTTGAAAGCGCTTGATTTGCAGGTTAAAACTGTTTTTGAAGAGGAAAAGCAAGTTGAAAAGCCAAGCGTGGAAGAACTGGATAAAGCCAGATTCTACGTAACGTTGAGAGGCGAATTAACGCCGAAAGAGGCTAAGATGATAGGGTGGCGAATAGACGACCTTGCAGGACTAGCAACAACAATAGCGCATGTAATATCTAAAAAGGGAAAAGCTCCACGAAAAGAAGTTGAAGAAATGCTTCGCGATAAGCTTCCAGGATGGAAAGTCGGTTTTAACATTGACCGTTACATTCGCTATGGATATTTGATGCAGGACGAAAACGAACAGTTGTATTTAGATTGGAGAACACGCGCAGAAGTGGATCAGAAAGCACTAATAGACTTGCTCCTGTCAAAGTAAAAAGTGGAACAACACCTTTTTAGAACAAGCTGAAGACGTTTGAGCATAGTAAGGTTTATATTTGTCGTTTTGTATTCGATAATTATCAAATTCGAATGGCTAAATGTAAAATTAACGATGGTGAGAATCAAATTGTCCGAAGATTTGAAGGAAGAAATGAAAAAACTCGGAGAAGAACTCGCAAAGCTGAAGGACCAACTTAGGGATGTGACCGAAAGAGAACAGAGAAGAAGCCGCGGCATATTCATCGATGTTGGCAATCGTGTGCACGACTACGTTGGAGACGTTATGGAAGGCGTTGCTGAAGGCATACATGGTGAACTTGAAAAATCCATTTTCATCGGACCAAGAGGTGTCAGAATCATCAGACAGAAAGAAACACTTGGAGAAGAGGACGAAGCAAAACTGAACTTTCCAAAAGCAGCCGAAGTCATGAGCGCCCTAGGACAGGAACATAGGCTGAAAATATTAAAGGAGCTTATCAGCGGCGGAAAATACATCAACGAGCTGCAAGAAAAACTTTCCGAAATCACCACGAGCACGCTTTCAAGTCACCTCAAAGTGTTGGAAGAAGCAGGATTGGTGGTTCAAGAAAAAGTCAGAGGACGCTACCTCATTACTATACCTGGCAGAACTGCCTACAAAATGGCAACAAGAATCACCAGATTCCTAGAACGAGGGAACCGAGAATGATATGGCAAAACTATCAGCTAGGCAACACCATTTTAAAGACAACTGAGCCCATCACTTTGTGGCAAACCGAAAAAGGCACAGTAGAAATCGGCAAAAACGCGTTAGCCATTTCAATCAAGCTGAACGACCAACAGAAAGGCTACGTATTCAATGGACACGGCAAACTACTCTTAGACACAATAGTTGAAACCCAAGAAGGCGCAGTTGGCAAACCAATTGAAAACGAGTTAGATGGACTTTTTCTAATGTTGGGCGAAACAGAAGAGATACAGCGATACTTCAGCTCAACAACGAAAGAAGACCTAACAAAGATGGGTTACGAAACTGAACAACGGCTCATAGATAAAGCAAAAGACTTATTCAACAACTTTTTCGGAAAAAAAGGAATACATAACCACCAATGCTGCGGCAATAACCATGGCGTTATCTTCGCTTTTCCAAACGAAGCAGGCAAGTTAGACAAGCTTATTGCCAAAGGTTCCAAGTTAGTTTACAAAGCCATGAGTCAAACTTTTGTATCAAACGACGACAAGGTTGTTCTCAAGACGCCAACCGAAGTGATAGTGTCTGGCGACAATAGAAAATCGTTAGTCATAAAGAAACGCATGTTCGATAGAAACCATTAAAATCCCTTTTCCCTTTCTTTATGGATTTCTCACTTTAAAGTACAAAAGAAAAAACGAAAGGAGACTTTTTTCATTTTCTGATTTTGCGGTAAATGAAGAATGCAATGTCAATGATGATTATGGCTGTTAGAATCAGTAGCGGAGTGCCCAAAAACTGATTTACAAAGTCCATGTTTCAACACCTTGAAATTACGTTATGCTAACGTTTTGTATCTGAAAATATCTTTTAGCCAGAAAGCGTAGGCGTTCAGCATTTCTCCCATTCTTTCCAATGGCAACGCCCTTGTCCTTCGGATTAACCGCTACAACCGCTATTGATTTTCCATCAGGTCTTTCGGTTATACGAATCTCTTTAACCATCGCTGGCTTTAGAGCGTTTTTAATAAATTCGCTCGGATTCGCTGAGTACTCAATTATTTCATGTTTCTTCCCAGTCATTCTTTCCAAAGTGTGTATGTTCCTTCCACCTCTGCCAATTGCTACGCCTACTTGACCCGCATTAACAATGAAAATTACACGTCCTTGCTCCTCGTCAACTATGCAGTCTTTAACGTTTGCACCAGTTATACTTTCAAACAATGCTATATATCGCATTTCTGTGCCCGTAAATTTTATACCGCTGGTCATTCATTTCCTCCGTTGGATTCCTCTGGCTCTGTGTTCTCCGTTAAGCTAAGAATCTCTGAATCGCCGGGCTCTCTTATACTTAACGCTGAAACAGTGAAGGGTTTGCCACATATTGCGGCTAAATCTAGCGATGAACCCTTATGGGTTATTAATGGAACTTTTGACAGGTTACAATAGTATTCTATATCTTCACGTGCATCCTTAGGACAGTTTGCGGCTAAAATTATCAGTTTAGCTTTTCCTGTTTTAGCATTTTGTATTGCAGAGTTCGCTCCAAAAGATACTTTGCCTGTTTTCACAGCTGTTGCAATGGCTTTATCTATGTCTATCATTTGCTTTTTCCCTTCGACTCAAAGGTTGACATGAATAATTCCACTAATCCTGTGCCGATTGGTATTGACTGCCCGACTATTACGTTTTCGGTTACGCCCGCCAACGGGTCGCTTTCACCTTTCACAGCGGCATCAACAATGTTTGGAAGAGTTATTTCGAAAGCGGCTCTAGCCAAAACGCTTGACTTTTTACCGCTTATGCCATGTCTACCTATTTGCTGCACTTCACCTGTAGACGTCATCATGTCAGCAACAAGCATAACATGACGGACATCAACATCTAATCCTTGATCCTCCAAAACACCTTTCGCTTCATTTATTAAAGCATTTTTGGCAGCTTCTATTCCTAACGTTTTAGCTATTTCATGGACATTATTTGTTGTTGTTCGCGAGGTATCTACACCAGAAATCTCCAAGACTTTAGGCAGGTTTGAACCATCAGTTCTTATAACCCATTCTCCATGTTCTTCTGTAACCAATACACGTTTTATGCTAGAAACTCCTTTAATGTAGAATGACGAAACTTTATCAAGCAGTTTTTTAAGGGTTTCAGCCTTTTTAGGTTTTATATGGATGTTTTTGCCCGTTATTTTGATGGTGCAGTTCAGTATCTGCAACTTATCCTTTAGTTCTTGCAGAGTTACTTCTCTATCTTCCATCATTGTTTTGTTAAGCTGTACAACAATTTCCTCACGAACTGGGTCTTCATAAACTGCTTCAGCCAAATCCTCTAATGTTGTGTAAATTATGCTACGGGCAATTTTCACTGCGGATTCTCTCTTTTTTCTGGGTTCTTCAGCTAGATAAATAGTCATTATAGGCGTGGATGGAATTCTCCTAGCGTCAACAATCTCTATTAGTCTTGGCAAACCTAAGGTTACGTTTTGTTCTCTGACTCCAGCATAGTGAAATGTTCTAAGAGTCATCTGCGTGCCCGGTTCGCCTATTGACTGAGCTGCGACTATGCCTACGGCTTCACCAGGCTCCATTAAGGCACGCTTGTAGTGTTCGACTGTTGATTTGATTGCCGTTTCTACACCTGCAGTGCTTAGTTTTGCTTTGGTTAAATTTTGCCGAAGTTCGTCCATAAGCATTGGTGTAAGCTGATCTTCAACTTCCGTCAATTCCTTTTTAATGTATTCGCCTGCCGCTGGTCTACCTTTCCCTTTTGCAATTTTTATTTGATCAGTTAGTCGGCTTACGTTAACGGCTTTTCCATGATCACTTTTAGCTGGGTCGACGCCGTCCTCGCCATACTTGAATTGAATTATGTCTCCAGCCGAATTTCTAACTGTTCCATCATATTCCAAGCGTATATGTTCAAGCGCGTTGATGAGTCTCCTTTGCATATAACCGCTTTGTTGTGTTCTAACAGCAGTATCAACAAGTCCTTCTCTGCCACCCATTGCATGGAAGAAGAATTCAATTGCGTCAAGTCCCTTCTGATACGATGAATATACAAATCCTCTTGCCTTTGGACTTGGATCACCAGAATTGAAATGGGGCAGAGCACGATCTAAATATCCACGCAGTATTCTTTTTCCACGCACTGACTGCTGTCCTATGCATGCACTCATCTGTCCAATGTTTAAGCTTGAACCTCTGGCGCCGGTCCGCGTCATAATTATGCCAGAATTTTCGAGAGTGAAATCCTCATCAGCTATTTTTCCCGCCTCATCTCTGGCCTTTGCCAATTCGTTCATAACATAAATTTCGAACGACTCTTCAAGGGTTTGACCTGGGAGCCTGGGCAATGTGCCTTTGCGATAACTTTCTATAAGCTCCTCTATCTTCTTCTGAGTTCTTTCCATCGTTTTCGTTATTTTATTTTCAGCCGTTGGAGACAGGACGAGTTCATCATACGAGTACGTGAAACCTCGCATAGTTATGAAAAGCTTCAATAACCTTGTTATTTTGTTTAGAAATTCTCTTCCCGCTTGTGTTCCATAATCCTTTATTATTCTATGAAGGAGACTTTCAGACTGTTCAGCCCCTATCGAACGCCTGTCTATAACACCACTCACAAGTTCGCCATTTTTAACAACCACATAGGCGTCAAATGGACAGTTTTCCTCTAGGCATTTAGCACATCCTTGACAAATGCTTGCTTTCAAAACATAGTTCATATCTTTTGGCAAAAATAGGCTGAAAATTTGCTTGCCCGTCCAAAGTGGCTGTGGCTCTTTGATTTTAGGTTCTGGTAATGGCCCCTCATATCCAGTTGCAATTAACAACCTATCTACTTCTTCTCTTGTCAAACGGTTGGTTTTTCTAGTAAACAAGTATGCTGATGTTATGAAGTCTCGAATTGCACCTATTATTGGACCTCCGAATCTAGGCGAAAGTATTTGATCTTGAACTTGCATCAGTAGAAGCGCTTCTGTCCGAGCCTCTTCGCTTTGCGGTATGTGCAGGTTCATTTCATCTCCGTCAAAATCCGCGTTGTAAGGTGGACATACACATAAGTGTAAACGGAATGTTTTGTAGGGTAAAACACGCACATGATGCGCCATTATTGACATGCGGTGAAGTGAAGGTTGGCGGTTAAAAATGGCTATGTCACCATTTTTAAGATGCCTTTCCACCAAAAAAGCTGGCTCTATCGCCTCGGCAATCTTTTCCCTATCGGTGACGAATTCGAGTCTAATACGCTTGCCGTCAGGTCTAATGATGTAAAGTGCGCCAGGATATTCTTCAGGCCCGTTTATCACTAGTTTCCGCATTTCTTCGATGTTCCACTCTGTGACTTTTTCGGGCACGGACAAGCGCATGGCAATTTCAAGCGGGACACCAACTTCGTTTATGTCAAGGTTTGGATCAGGAGAAACGACAGTGCGTGCTGAAAAGTCAACTCTTTTTCCAGAAAGGTTGCTTCTGAATCTTCCTTCCTTTCCCTTTAATCTTTGTGAAAG
>CAYVGZ010000083.1:0-5698 GCA_964450845.1 uncultured Candidatus Bathyarchaeia archaeon
AAGAAAAACCAGGCAAAAACAACGAGAAAAACCTTGCAAAACCCTGCGAGGTTGATGAAAAACTGGGCGGGGTTGCCCTAGCCTGGTAGGGGGCAGGCCTGCTAAGCCTGTGGTCAGCAATGGCCGCGTGGGTTCAAATCCCACACCCCGCGCCAATCGTTACAAAAAACACTTGTCTACTTGCGTGAGCTATTTTCGCTTATTCCACGCAGTTTTCAACATTGAAACAAATTCAGCCTCGTCTTCTGCAATTCTCTTCTTAACTTCTCTCCAAGTAGTCGGACAATTCTTATAGTTTACGCTCACAATGTTGTGGATAACCTTGTCAATTTCATGTTTATTCTCGTTTGTAACCTCTATCCCAGCTTCCATGAAAACTTCCTTAAGATGCCTGAAATAGCAAGTCATAACAAACCACCTTAAAGCATGATTGAAGCATTTTTAAACTTATAATTCTTGAACTGTAAATCCTTATTGTTTTTCCATATTGCTAATTCATAATGGTTATTGATGGCTAAACAGAAGATTATTTGATGTTCACATCTAGAAAACTGCTAATTCCCTTTCTTTTCATCGCAATAGCATTCACGATTCTCGTTCAACTTGCAGAAGCAACAAGCATGACAATTACTGTGCAGGGTGGAGAAGAAGAAACCAAATCAATCAGTCTTGCAGTTGAGGATCGTGTTTTGATAAGATTTGTTGTTGTTGGGCAGTCTGACAGTTCAGTACATTTTTACATAACTTATCCTAATGGAACTGAGAAAGATTTTGGCAAAGTTGGCGATTTCCATGATAGCTTCATATGCGACGCAGAAGGAGAGTGCATTTTGCATTTTTCCAATACTGACTCAACCGAAGATAAGCTTGTAACATTGAATTATGAAATTGAGCATTACATTTTTGGGATTCCGCAAATGCTCTTCCTAGTCATGATCATCGTAGTCGTTTGTGTGGCGGCTGTGGCAGTCTTTATTTTAATGGGAAAACCCCGCTAACCTTCTGGAATTGCGTTGAATCTTGTTTTGACCCGTGTAAATCATTTATACTGATTTGCAGTTAATACCAATCAGCAGTGGGAAGTATGCTTGTAACAAATAAAGATCTGTTATTGCCGGCTAGACAGAATGCCTACGCTGTGGGCGCCTTCAACATAAACAACCTAGAAAGTCTACTAGCTGTTGCTGGGGCTGCGGTGGAAGAGAAATCACCTGTCATAGTTGCTGTTACACCAAGCGCAATTAAATATGCTGGTTTAGCTTACCTTGCAAAAATTGTCAAAACTGCGGCGGAACTATCGCCGGTGCCTATGTCTCTTCACCTTGACCATGGCGAAAACTTTGAAACAGCTTCAAAATGCGTTGAGGCTGGTTTCACGTCGGTCATGATTGACGGCTCATTCCTAAAGTTTGAAGAGAATGTTGCCTTGACGAAGCATGTGGTGGATTTTGCACATCAGAAGGGAGTTACTGTTGAGGCAGAGCTTGGAAGACTTGCTGGTGTAGAAGAGTCAACAGTCGAAGAGAAGGAAGCCGTTTTAACCGACCCAAACGCAGCTAAAGAGTTTGTCAAAAAGACTGGTGTTGACGCCCTTGCAGTTGCAATAGGTACATCTCACGGAGCCTACAAGTTTAAGGCTGAACCCAAACTTGACTTTGAAAGGTTGAAACTCGTAACAGAAATGGTTAATGTGCCGCTTGTTTTGCATGGAGCCTCGAGTGTTCCAGCTTGGATTATTGAAAAAGCTGTTAAATATGGAGCCGAGCTAACAGGGGCAAAAGGAATTCCAGAAGAACACGTCGAAAAAGCGATTTCGCTAGGGATTGCAAAGATAAACATAGATACTGATTTGAGGCTGGCTTTTACGGCAACCATACGTGAGTTTCTGGCAAATTCTCCCAAAGAATTTGATCCGAGGAAAATTTTGGGTCCAGCAAAGGAAGCCATGAAAGAAGTTGTTAAGGGTAAAATGCGTTTGTTTAGAAGCTCAGGCAAGGCATAGTGAGGAAAAATGAAAGTTGGAATATTAAGTGGAGGCGGAGATGCTCCAGGAATTAACGCTGTTATAAGGGCTGTTGTTAGAAAGGGTCTTCAGCATTATCATGATGAAGTTGTTGGCATAAAAGATGGGTGGCGTGGACTGCTTGAAGACGAGTTTTTACCGCTAGATTTGAAGTCGGCGTCTGGAATTCTTCCACGCGGAGGCTCTATCTTAGGCACTTCAAGGACAAACCCATTCAAGCAGAAGAACGAAGCAAGAAAAATACTAGAAAACGCTAAAAAAACAGGAATAGAAGCTGTTGTTGCTATTGGCGGTGAGGACACCCTAAGCGTAGCATACAAAATGGGTGAAATTGGGCTTAAATGTGTAGGCGTGCCAAAAACAATTGATAATGACTTGCCTGGAACAGATTACACTTTTGGCTATAACACTGCAGTAACCATAGCTACAGAAGCCCTTGACAGACTCCACACTACGGCTGAAGCGCATCACAGAGTTATGATCCTCGAGGTTATGGGGAGATACACTGGTTGGATTGCATTAGAAGCGGGACTAGCAGGAGGCGCAGATGCCATTTTGATTCCAGAAAGACCCTTCGATGTGAAAGAAGTCTGTGAGTATATTAGGCGTAGACAAGAAAGGGGGAGAAACTTTAGCATAATTGTTGTGGCTGAAGGAGCCAAACCAAAGGGTGAAAAAGAAATAGTGTACAGCGAAAGCATAGACGAGTTTGGACACATACGTTTCGGGGGTGTTGGCTATTATCTTGGAAAAGAAATTGAAAAACGCATGGGCATCGAGACTCGGGTTGTAATTTTGGGGCATCTTCAGCGTGGCGGTTCCCCAACTGCCTTTGACAGAATATTAGCGACTAGATTTGGAATAGCCGCAATGGATCTTGTTCACGAGGGAAAGTTTGGGTATATGGTTGCTATAAAAGGAAACATGATCGTGTCTGTGCCATTAAAAGACATTATTGGCAAACGAAAAACGGTGAATTTAGAGCTTTACAACATAGCAAGCGTATTCTTTGGCTAGCCGTCTTCCATTCTAGAGATTATGATTCCTTAACTTGTTTCTAGTTAGGTTAGTAGAGATTAGTGTTGCTTAGGTGAGGCTTTATGGTTTTGAGTGGTTATAGAAGGGTTTGTGTTGTTTATGCGTGATATGGTTTATAGCCCCTCTATTTATAGACAAATATGGTTGGCTGGATAAAATTTCACCCTCAACCAGCGATGTTTTGTTTAATGCTTTAGGGTGAATTAGCGAGTCATTCACATTTCAAGAGCATCAACGTACAGTTTCCTGTCTCCCAGATTTGGTAATTTTTCCTGTTTGAGCGACTTCATGAAGAAGTACAGTTTCATTTTTGTGTGTGTAAATTGAGAAAGAATTGCAGCTGTTGGGTTCTTTGGGTCCACCGTTGCATGAATGAAGTTGATCTTGTTCTCCAAAGCAATATTGACCATTTTTCTAATTAATTCTGCTAGGCTTTCAGGGTTTTTGTAAGCCGTGATTATCAGGTTATAGCTGAGGAGGGGTTCACCAAGCTTAGGGATGTGTGGCATTTTGGCAAATAGTCCAATTACTCTCAAAAAACGCATCTGCCCATTTAACTTCCAATTGAGTTTCTGCACGATGTATTTTCTCACTTTGTCGTATTCCCAGTATCCTAGACAGGCTTTAATGCCGTCATTATCTTCAAGAAGAAGGATATCGTGAAGGTCGAAGTGTGGCATTCTCTTGAGAAACTCTAGGAAGTCGTTGGGCTGATAAGGAGTGAAGAAGTTGTAATTGCGGTGGGTTTCATTAATCAGATTTGTCATAGCACCAATGTCGGTCTCGTCCGCAGTTCTTATTTTTGCTTCTGATGCGGTTTTCTGCTTCTTGTACGGCATCAAGGAGAATGTCACGCAGTTTTTTGCTTTCTCGAATCCCATTTTGCTAAACAAGTTTATTGAGGGAATGTTGTCCTCGATTATGTTCAGATGCAGTAGGTCAACGTTGTTATCCAGTGCAATTTGCTCGACATTTTTTTGCAGTTTTTTCGCAATTCCTTTTCGTCTATGAAGTGGGTCGACGATGAAACCGTATTCGTAGGCAGTTTTGATTTGTCTGTCTCCAACGTATGTGTCCTTGGTTGCGAACGCTGCAGAGCCAATTATGGTGTTATTCTCCACTGCTACAAGTACGTGCCAATCTTTGAACGGTCTGGAGCGAGCAAAATAGTCGGGCGAGCTGTCGACCCCAAGAACAAAAGTAGTGCCCATCGGACATTTCCTCTGGAGTTCATTGAGAGCGTCATTATCATCCTCAGTGGCTTCTCTGATCAGTGTCATAGTGCTCAATGCCTCAACCCCTCATAATGTTAGATGAGGAACCTATTTAGGCGTTGATGTTTCTACAGCAAGCCTTCTATGTCTGGTTGGTTGGATAAAACTTTACCTCACCAACCAATTTTAACGACGAAGGCGGAAAAGTTTTAGCTGAACCAAAACAGATTGCATTATCACAATTCTGACGTGTTGTGTTGCATGCGAGCGTGCATCCTTACATATATATAGAATCTGTCCTTCAGCTTAATGAATCAGAGCGCATATGACAGTGTGACAAGTATGATGAGAGCAAGGAAATCAATAATGGAAGATTGGACAATGCTCCCTATTCTTATAACAGCAACTTTGGGTTTTGTAGTGGCAATGCTTGATTTTGTCTTTCTCCAGAACCTGAAATTTCAAGCGTTTGCTCTTCTTGGTTTATTTCTGCTTGTAGCAGGCGGATATGTGCGTATGAAGGCGAGGTTGTAACTCAAAGAGAAAGCAGGATTCAAGACTCTTGCTGAAACGGCGAGGCTTCAGACTATGGAAGGCCATCGATTAGTCAAAGATGGACTTTACAAATATATTCGACATCCTTTGTACTTGGGAGAAACCATAAGGAACTTCGGTTTTGTTTTAATCTTTTCAAGCATCTATGGAATATTACTCATTGTGGCGGCAACAATCTTCATTGCTTTTCGTATAAGGATGGAGGAGAGAATGGTGATTCAAGTATTCGGCGATGAGTACAGGGAATACCAAAAAACACTAAGAGAATAATACCCTACGTCTACTAACACTGGTCAGAAGGACGCCCCGCTTGTTGGTCGCAAGAAACATGTGAGTCTAGGACGACTTTTTGGGGTAAAGTTTTATAGTTTTGAAAGGCTCATGAATGTTTTGGCGGTGGGTCTTAGGCGGGGGGCTAGGGGTCCTCTGTACCGTAAACCCTCTATACGACGGGCTGACAGCTGAGGCTGAGGCGTCTAAGGCCGTTGAGACCTCCATTTCCGAAGCTATGACTATCCGTCCTTTGGGGCTGGCGATCGTTGGGCAGCTTCCGTAGGGAAACTGTCTTCAATGTTTACCAGGCGAATCCGGCTAGGCCCGGGAGGGAGCAACCTAAGTCTGGACGTTCAGCGCTCAGGGGGGTGCGGGTACGAGTGTAGGGTTTGAGGGGTCGAGCGGAGTCTGGACGTCGAACCTCTGTGACCCACCGCTTTTGAAGGAAGAATAAAATTGAAAAACAATCGTAACATTCTGCGACAAGAGGCACTTGTAGCGATTACATGAATTTGAAATAATAATTTCCTGTTCAAAACGTTTTTGATTTGACACGGAATTATATTCTGACTAATAATTTGACGGGAAAACTAAT
>CAYVGZ010000084.1:0-5527 GCA_964450845.1 uncultured Candidatus Bathyarchaeia archaeon
TTTGCAAGGTGAATAATCCCGAGGTATTCTGCGAACAGATACCTAAAATAGTGATGGAATTAAAGCTGCAGCTAAAAAGCTTCCAGCAGATGATAGGTACCCTTGAGGAGATTTATACACAGACCGTTGGGGAAAAGCAGAGATGAGCAGAACACGCACCAGAACCTTTTCCAGATTAGTCCTTTGGGAAATTGAAGAATGCCTAAATCTGCCAATACTTTCGCTGATTGTTGCATCGGCAATCATTGCCGTTCTAGTTCAATCATCTCAGCCTTGGTCGCTAGCCAATAGCTACATCAATCTATATGCTGGAACAAGCATCATCTTTCTTATCCTAACCCTTGTTGCGAGTACTTTGTTTTCCCATAGCTTTGCAGGTAGCCTTGGAAGAGGCGAACTCAAAAGAATGCTATCTTACCCCGTTAAGCGGTGGCAGATTTTTTTATCAAAAGTAATCGCTCTCAACTTGATAGTTTTCGTTGCCTACGCATCGGCTTTCACATTAAATCTGTACCTTAGCTCCCTTAGCCTATTAGAACCCCTGTTTTACGTGTCACTGTTTACAATGTTTCTGCATTTGCTGTTAGTAAGCACTATTTCCGTGTGTATTTCAATGGTAACTAAAAGCGAATTAATGTCCATTCTAGTTTCCTTTCTCTTGGTTCTGGGGCTTGATAATGCTTTTGACTTCCGCAGCTACTTTTCATCCAGCGGACGGTTCACGTACATTTTTGGGTATTTTGAACAATTAACTCATCCGAATTTTTCGTATATGATCGCAAACCCTCCTGCTACAGCAGAACCAGCCACCATTTCAATAGCGATTCCACTTTTGGTTGCAGCAGTTGCGCTGACAGCAGCTTTTACTTATTTCACTCGCAAAATGGAGATTGATTAAATGCGAAGCAAAACCCAATTGCTTACATCAATAGGCATAATTTTCTTGGTGATCGGGGTCTCTTTTCTAGTGGGTACTGCTTACCGGAGTTCCGTTACATATGGTGCTAGCCTTAGTCTAGGAACACTTTCTTACAACCAAACTTCAGAGTATCGTAATGTAATGGTTTATGCATTCTCACCACGCGATCTTAGCTTAGAAATAACAACAAATGCTACAGTAGACGTTTACCTTCTCGATAGTGAGGGCATAAATCTCTGGCGCTCAGAGGGCACCATTAAGCCAATTTGGGCTGCAAAAGACACGGAATCACAGACATTCTTGATACATATTCCTAGTAGAGGAAACTATGGCTTTCTCTCTTTTACCACCAACAATTCAACTGACACGTCTACTCTAAGCTCGACTTCTCTGAGTATGAAATTGTCGGGTTATGAACGTGATTTGCTATGGTTTTCATTAGCCATTATAGCCGTAGGATCGGCAATAACTGCGATACCAAGAATCATGCTCTTGAAGGGGAATGGAAATCTTATTTCTGCGCAAAGGAAAAATCTGGGCTTGTTACCTAAAGACGCGCCCTCGATTCTCCAACAGCCCAAAGTTAACTTGAACAAGCCAAAACTGCCAAGCCAGTTGCGTAAACTCCTTGCTTGGGAACTTGAAGAGTATCTTGCTTTTCCGTTATTAGAAGTTGTAATAATAATTGCCGTCTGCACAGTATTGACCCCCGCTATCGTTGAAACCTCGCCAGCCCTTAGTTATAGCAATCTTCTTTCAGGAATCCAAACGGTTTTTCTGTTCCTCATATTTGTGGCAGGAGCACTGTTTTGCCACAGCTATGCAGGAAGCATTTCTAAGGGCGAAACAAAATTAATCCTATCATATCCAGTGCAAAGAAGCCACCTGTTTTTGTCAAAGTTCATCGCCCTATTCACAGTTCTCTTCGCAGTATATGCAGGTGTATTTGCGTTACAAATATACCTCTTAGCCCTCACTCCCTTCGAACCACTGTTCTATGCCTCTTTGCTGTTTATTGCATTTCAGCTTCTGTTAGTCTGCGCCATATCCACCGCCTTATCCGTAATCATCAAAAACGAAATGCTCTCAATCCTAGTATCCGCATTACTGCTTTTTGGAATTGAAAACATAGCTGCCCGCATAAGTCTTGTTTCCTTCACTGGCAGATTTACGACTGGTTTCGCTTTCGTTAGTCAGCAAGTCCACGGCGTTCTGCCTCCAAGCGCGGGGTTTTCAGCGGCACCGACAACGGGCGATGCACTTCTAAGTCTTTTTGTGGCAGTCGGAATTTCAGCGTTCTTGTTTGTTTTCTCGTACGTATACTATACTCGTAAAATGGAGATTGATTAAGGGAGGAACGAAGTAGGTGAAAAGAAACTCGAGAATTTTCTTCGTTGTTTTTTTGATAGGACTCTCGCTTCTCATCGTCACAGTGATTAGGACAAATTCGGCCCCAGCAGTTTTGAGTTTTGGAAATGAAGAAGAAGGCGCTACCTCCGGATGGGTCATGTATCCAGATTTTCTTATGTTCCCAAGAGATTTCAGAGTAGACATCAGAGCTAATAACACTGTAAACGTGTATATCCTTGATGAGGACGCGGCAAAGCAATGGAATGCTGACAGGACTCTTGACGCCGCGTGGAGCTACGAAGAAATCGAGCAGGGCGTATTTAATGAACAAGCCAATAGCAGAGGAGGATACGCTGTTCTAGTTTACCTGCCAGCGGATAGTGCCACGGCCATCAAGGTAACTCTGACTTTCTCTGGTTTTGAAAAAGACTTGTTGGCGGCATCGTTGGCAATAATCGCAGTCGGCATAATAGCTATAGGAGTGTCATCACTAATAAGCCGAAAAAACGCCTAGAAACCAAATTAGTTGCCTAACAGAGAAAGGAAAATAGGAAAAGTTTAGTTTCTTTTTTTCTTACGTCTGACCACGAAGGCCGCAATCAGTAAAACGATTGCTATTGGCAGAATTGAGTACTGCAGAATTTGCGTCCAATTTATCGTCGTACGTTCAGGGCCTAAATTGATGTTTGTGTCGGAAAACTTCTCGAGGTTACCCTCGCTGATTCCTATGGCTGCCATGATTGGGTCCCATTGGAAATAACCGTCGATGCCAAGCCCAGTGTCTAGGTCGTAACTCATCATAATATTCATTGGTTTACCATTTACTGTAACCGTTCCACCACCTAACTGAAAACCGTCTTGTTTGCCCTGAATGGTCTCGAACCAGACGTTTTCGAGCCTTGCTGGTAGAGTTTCCGTTTCAGGCGGCACATCCCAAACAACCATGTCCTGACCTTCACTTGGGTTAGCAGGCAACCATAAGTGAGTTGTACCCAACAAGGTTCCATCTGTGGTGTATACTGCTCTGGTGTATAGGTCGACATAGGCTTCTCCTGCGAGTTGCAGTGGCTCATTATTTAGTGGTATACGATTCATCTCTGTTCCAACGAAACGAAACAGCTCTTTTCCAACGTAGTCGAAGGTAACCTGTAGTTTTGCTGTTGTGCCGTTGATACTGACGCATTGCCAGGTTAAGATAGCATTCAAGTAGGTAACTTGGTCGCGAGTGGTGGCGTTCAAGTAATTGAGCCCTTTGTTTTGAGGGTCGGTTGTGTTAAATACAAAGGCGGTGCCTTCTCTGTCAGTGACATATGTTGCATATGCCCCCTCCTTTAGCCATGACGGGGCAAAAGGGTCTCGTGCAGCAACAGCAGGAATAAAAGAGCCTAAAACGCATGAACATACCACCGATAGCGCCAATACTGTTGATAGTGTACATATTTTTTTACTCATTCTTATGTCCCCGTTATTATCGAGTGATAGTCAAAATTATCAGTTGATTACCTTTTAAATTTTAAGTGCAAATTGTATACAAAGAAGGCTTGTCGCGAGAGAGATAATGTAAAAGAGAAGAGCGAAATCTGTACATGGACTCGGCGTCTCTTACGCATACGCTTGTAGAAAGAAACGAACAGTACTATAAATGCTATGGTCGGCAATGTGGCAAATGTAATAATTATGGACCAATTAGTTGGGTCATATGTGGACCCAAGGGCAATGTTGGTGTCTGAAAGGATGACCAAACCATTAAGTAGAAGAGAATTAACTCCTGCGCCAGTTAAGATGGGGTCCCATTCAAAACTCCCATCGACCATTAGTCCGGTATCTTGGTCGCAGAGCAAAAGAAAATTTCTTGGTTTGCCATTTATGGTGGCTGTTCCTTCTAATGAGAAACCGTCTTGTTTGCCCTGGATGGTTAGGAACCAAACATCATTGCATTTTGCCGGTAAAACTACTTTGTCCGGTGGTACATCCCAAACAACCACGTCTTGACCTTCAGATGGGTTAGCGGGCACCCACATATGAGTTGTGCCCAATAGGGATCCATTTAGATCATACACAGCCCTAGTGGATAGATCAACATACCCTTCACCGATAAGTTGCAAGGTGGCATTGCCCAAAGAAATACCATTCAACTCCTTACCGATATAACTTAAAGTGACCGCTAATTTCGCTGCTGTATCGTTGATGCTAATGCAACGCCAACCAAAAGTTGCGTTCCAAAAACTAAGAGTGTCACTGCCTAAGGGATGTGAATTGTTGGCTAAATAAGCATAACCCACTTGATCAGTGGTATATTTTACATATGTGCCTTCTTTTAGCCATGTAGGAGAAAATTGGTCAGCGCTAGCCACACCGATAAAATAGACTGATAAAACGAGAAATGCTGTGAAAAACCCAAATTTAGTCACTTGTTTTGTCAAACTTATTAGTTCCCCCCTCAAATTTCCATAGTTCTATTGAATTTTTTATAAAAAGGGGGGATGTTTAGGCAATATCTGATATCCTATGGTAGCCCAGCGTATCCGGTATTCCAGCTAAAAGATCCTCTACGAGGGTCATAGAAACTAGAGCTTGCAGATGCGCCTAGTGTTGAGTAAGTACCGCCAGTTCTATCATGGCTTGTGGTGTATTGATTGCCGCTCTCTATTACTGCCCCATTGCCATAGAATGTCCAGTATAGATTACCTGAGTATTGTTGGCATGAACCTAGCCATCGCCCAGAATGCCATGCACAAGAATAATATAAGCCGCCACTAGGATTGCCTGCAACGCCTGCGCCTACGCCTTCACCATAGTATGAGCCGGCTGTCTTCGTCGAGGTGTCTGCGCTGACTGCGGGGATAACAATTGCAATTGCCATTGCAACTAACATCGCTGAAAGCAATCCTGATTTTATAATTGCTGATTTATTCATTTTTCTTTTTGCCTCCAATTATCGCCAATTGTTAGGTTAATTTAAAACAATTTGCACGATTTGTACATCATTTGTATACATTTTACACACGAACACGCCTTGATTTCTCTTGATGCCAGTCATCGTTCTAGCCTTATCGAAGCATTCATCGGCGACAGAATTGCACGAGCATTTAGAACGAGTAATGCTATCCTCAACAAAGCTTGAAGTTCTCCATAAGATTATTGGATAATACTTATGGCGTGACTATCATGTACTCGATATAATCTGGGTATTCCGAGCGCTGTGAGCTGAGTGCGGAAGAACCTGAGGATGCTATGAAGCAAAGATGTCTTCCAAGC
>CAYVGZ010000085.1:0-5447 GCA_964450845.1 uncultured Candidatus Bathyarchaeia archaeon
GGCGAGTGACCCGTTTCATGCTTTTGGCATGTTTTTCATGAAAACTTGCGAGTTTTTAGCCATGGGATTAGGAAAATGAATATTCTGTTAATTACGACTCACTTTCCTCCCAAGAGAGGCGGAGTAGAAACCAGCAACGTACAGTATTTGGATTTTTTTGAGAAACAAAACAATATCACGGCTACGGTCTTGACATATGAAAACCGATGCATAAAAGGTTTCGTAGATTATTGGAAAAGAAGTAGAGTTATTAGGATAAAAGTGCCCGTGCCGTTGCTTGAGTATATGATTGGATTAAAGAGTGTATCAACGTTAGACTCCTTTCTGAAACAAGCTATGTATTCGCTGCTTCATATTTGCTATCTTTTTAAGGGGATTTTGATTAATTTGAGGGAAATATATCAAGCTGACAAAATTGTAACAAAAGGCGCCTTGGTGGAAACCGTTGCTGGCTATTTCTCCTCTCTATTAAGGAGACAGAAATACGCTGTGAGATGGCACACTGATTTGTCTATGTCCTTGGCTGACACACTCACTAAACTGACTCTCCAAAGAGCTTCCAATATTGGAGTGAACGGCATTGATATAAAAAGAAAAATGATAAAGTTAGTAGGAAATAAAGGAAAAAATATCTTCGTTTCCAAAAATGCTACTAACACAAGCATTTTCCATCCTATTTCTCAAAATGAAGCCCGAGAAATCCTTAATTTGCCATCGTCCAAATTCATAATTTTATTTGCTGCTGCACTAAATGAAGTCAAATTCTGCGATTTAATAATTAAGTCAGCTCCAGTTCTTTTGGGAAGCGATTCTGACTTCTTCTTTGTTATAATAGGAGAGGGTCCAATGGAGCAGGCAGTTGAAAAACTGCAGGGATTACTTAGAATGAACGTATTATTCATAGACCATTTTGTCAGCCCAGAAAAATTGAGTCTTTACATGAATGCTACTGATATTGTGATAGGAAGCGCTGATACATATTACCCTGCGAGTTCTGTTCCAGAATCTTTGGCGTGTGGTATACCTGTTTTACTGTTTAATACGTCTGGGCATATAGCAAAACGGGTCAAAACCTTGCAGTTCACAATCCCTTTGAATAATGTCTTCACTGTGAACCCTTCAGTAGATGACACCACAAAGTTCTTTTTGTTAAACAAGAGGAAAATCAGACAACTTCGTAATGATCAAAGCATGATAAAGATGTCTAGGCAATATGTCATGCAGAATTATGAGCAGGGAAAAATTCTGAAAATCGAATTTCAGAATCTTGTGAAACAGAACGGATGACCTTATGAAACTATCTGAATCTTCTAAGCACCTGATGCGCTCGCGTAAAATGCAACTTGTGTTGGCGTACTTTCTGATATCGTTTATTGTGGTGACAGTATGGTTCAGTTCGTCTGATCTTCTTGTCTACACTGACACCCACTTCCCTTTCATGAACCTTAAAAAATATGTTGAAAGAGTCTTCACGATACTTAACACTGGATATTTTCCTTCTTCTTATGATATTAGACATTTGATTCTGTACACATATGCCCTTCCATTCATGCTTTTTACTGCTTGGTGGGACTTGCAACTAGCATCAATAGCACAACGATTGTTCTTATTCTTAGCACTATTCTTCAGCTTCTGTTCAATCAGCTATTTTCTCTCTTGCATTAGTGAGATCACGAAACAGAAACTTAGCCGTATCGCGATTTTCATCACCGCATTGTTTTACGTCTTCAATACTTATGCAGCCATAGCCATATGGCGACCATTTATGCCTTATATACTGCATTACGCTCTTTTTCCTTTCTTCCTAGGCTTATCGCTGCAGTTTTTTTCTAAAAATGAACCTAAGTATCTTCTGAGCACAATGCTAGTTTCCTTTTTCCTTTTTCCTTCCTATACCCTGACTCCTTCACTTTTTTTTGATCTGATCTTCGTTGCAATATTATTCTTGTCAGTTAAGCGAACTTTCAACAGAAATATCAAACAGTTATTTTTCTCTCTTGCAAAGGTTTTTGCGACAGTTTTTTTGTTGTCCATTCCTTTGATCGCAGTTGTTTTATCGGAAAACTCTCTTATTTTTACTCAGTACAGTGATATAACGTCGATTACTGAATCACCTCAAAGTCTAGTTGGGCTTATCAAATACAATTCTCCAAACATGCTGAGAGCACTTTTCTACTCAGGTTATCCTCCGCTGTATACTTCACATTTTAGTTGGTACCAATATTATACATCACAATTTGAGCCGCTGATGCTCATCACCGTGGGTTTTTTAATCACTATAGGAGTCATTGTTGGAACCAATAGAAAGAAAGGAAACATTCTTTGGTTCGGGTTGTTATTTATCTGGCTTGCCTTTTTGTTCCTGATCACTGGTTCTAACAATCCACTTCCTGAGCTGAAATTACAAACTTTTCAAATAAAACCTTTTGACGTATTGAGAAGTGTCTACGCTCGTTTTGGTGAACATGCCATATTGGCGTCATTGCCATTTGTATGCTTGGGGCTTCAGAAAATTATCTCTTTAAGGAGGTCTAGGCTCTACATGGGGATAGTCAGCTTATTGTGTTATTTGTTACTGGTAGTTCCCATATTTCCTGTTTTAAATGGTGATTTTCTTAGAACGCAAAGTCCTTACGTCCCTTCAGATCAAGTACAGTTCCCAACAGCTTATCTTGCTTTAGATAACATTGATGAACAAAACGATTTCCTTTACATCACAATACCTGCAAGTGCTTCTGTCACAGGTCGCTTGTGGAATAATGGCACTAGTGGCTACATAGGTCCTGACATCTTTCCTTTTATTCTAAGTGGGGCTTCATTAAGTGATGGAAAAATTCGAGACAATGTATTATATAATATTCTTCATGGGAATTTTGAGACATTTGGAAAAATTCTTCCTGTTAAATACCTAATTTTGACTTTTGATCAGTTAACTACATTCGATGTTCAGAGACTGACTGTGAAGAACTATCATTTAATTCTGCAAAAAATTCTGAAAACAGTCTATTCGGATGAAAACTTGGCAGTCTTCGAACTTCCTAGTCAGGTACAAAATGGCGGAGAAAGTTGGCGGTTGCTTCCCTTAAACCAAGAAGTTGCCTCCATTGCAAATGACATATTTTGCAGTTCATATTATACGCTAGTTTATCAAAACCTATCGCTAGATGTTAACTACGTGCTCCCTAACTACTTTGGAAAGGCTCTTACCTTTGCTGGACCCAATAATGGCTCCGTCATCTTAAATAAAATGGAAATAAAATCAACTCTTAATCTGAAAACAACAACCGAAGGTTACTACATTTATCCGATATTCATAGTTCTTCCAAACGTAACAGAAAGGCTATATTTGGCAGCAGAATTTAAACCGACAGAAGGGGTATGGAACATTTACTCCGGATTCTGGTCAGCAGAAACCCTACATTGGAATTTCACCCTTCTTACGAACTCAATATCGGGAAATCTATCTTTTATCACTGATTTCACCAAGAACCGAATAGTCATCGAGAACGACACTACAACTATGGAATTTCCAATACCAGAAAAGTGGATCAGCCTTATTGATCAGCGTTTAGAAAATCCAACTCTGCAGAACCTCGGAGGCGAGATTGGCGTGTATGCAGGAAAAAATCTTACAGATATCGCTAGCGTTGACGACCTTGTTGTAAAAATTTATGGTAATAACTCAGTACATTTTTCAAATAGTAGCGTTCCATTGCTAGATTCAAAACGAATTAGTCCAACATCTTTTAGAGCAATTATTAACAGCACAGAACCTTTTGGTTTAGCTTTCCTCGAAACCTATGACCAATTGTGGAACGCTTATGTAAATGGAAAGAAAATCAATAGCTCTCCTCTTTATGGCATTTTTAATGTTTTTTGGGTTAATCAAACTGGGCAGCTGGATATATCAATTGAGTATGAGTCTCAGCGTTGGTTCTACATCGGCTGCGCAATATCCCTCACAACCTTCTTCGCATGTATCACATACCTAACGTACAACTGGACAAAAAACAAAGCCATCTGGAAACGAACAAAAAGAACCATAGCACGTGTACGTTTGATACTTCATCTCAATCCACGGGAGAATCCCTCACCACTTTCTTCTTATGCGTTGCATACCTAACCATTACCTACGTAAAGTCCAAAAGCATACTCCGCAAGCTAAAACAAAAACTAACACACACCTCAAAAGTCACCTCGCAGACGTAAAAATCTAAACAGCGGCTATCTAATTTAACAGTTGAGTCCCCACACAATTCACATTTCTATTCTGGACGGCGCAAGGCTAAACCCCAGAAGGCAGCCACAACCGAAAAAGTTACACATAATGCGGTTATCTGCATAAAAATATTCCAGAAACCAAACAGCCCATACCAAGGCGTCCACCACCAAATCACATTAGCGTCCGGCAAACCGCCACCCCACACAACAAACCATAGTATATCCTCCAAACCGCCCAGAAAAGGCAAAACAACACTCAGAAAAATGCATAAGCTAACCCAAAAGTCCCGGCGACTCCTGCCAGAGCCAAGCCAATAGGCAAACGCAATAGTCAAACCGAAAACAAAAAACACAAAACCAAAAACCCACCAATAAAAAACAGCCCAACCAAAACTAAACCGCAAACCAAAACCATACAAAACCCCATGCACAGCAAAATCTACACCAGCCATAAAAACAAAAAACAAAAAAACCAACAAACCAAACACAACCCACCTAAAAACACGATCAAGCCTAAACAAACATAAAACCCCGAACCCAGAAACCTCAGCAGAACCTAAAAAGCAATACTCAAGAATCAGAATCCAAAAACAAAACAATAATATTCCTCAATCGAAATAAGCATCTTAAACGTTTACATTCATAGATAGACACAAAAGGCTATTGAAATGTCAAACCCGAAAACCGCCTTACTCAAAAATCACACTAATTTTCCTAACAGGAGCCATCCTCCTAATAAAAGGCACAGCCCTATGGCTATACACAGATTCAATCATACAAGGCTACGAACAACTACTAAACAACCCAAACCTAACCCAACAACAACTACTTCTCAACACCAGAAACAGAAGCATCAACCCGAACCCTCTCCTCCACCCTCCAAAACCCGCCCACCCCCCACCAAACTCCTCCCAACACACTCAGGACACGCCTCTAAAACCTTAAACTTCGGCAACCTACCCTCCACCTTAACAACCCTATCAAGCCTCGCCCAAGCCACCCCACAAGACCTACAAACAAAAACCACCCTCTCACTTTCCACCCTCACCCTCCTATAAGAACCAAAACCAACAACACCCACCACAACAACAGCAAAAACAAGCAACGCAAGACTCATCCTCAAAGCCACCCAATAAGGCACAGCCCAGTCAACACTAAAAACGAGACCATAATCATAAAGCACATTATGTACAATCCAATCCAACTCCAACAACCACACCACAACA
>CAYVGZ010000086.1:0-5421 GCA_964450845.1 uncultured Candidatus Bathyarchaeia archaeon
TACATAAGTCGCTTTTAAACTTTTCTTTGCATTCTGAATTACAACTTGGAAAATCGCCTAAAACAGGGGACTTTAGCAGTTTCAGCTTGCTGCTTGCTTTATTTCTTCCTTGAATTTAACGGTTTTCATGAAAAATGTTTGTATTGGTTTAGCGTTCACGATTAACCACCAGTTTTTGCGTTTAATTGACTCTTCTGGTTTTTCCCACTCATTGATCAATTCAATTTTAACGTTAGGCGCAACTTCTCTTATCATAGTTTCTATCCTCTTTGCAAATGAGTAACCGAATGCGCATGTTGGACCGTAAAAGATTACTGCTTTGTTCTTATCTTCGAGTAACGGTTCATAATTGCCTACGGGTGGAGTTGGCTCATAATTGCCCTCTATTAAAAGATATAACAAATTTGCTTCAGCGGTTGGGAGAAAACCATTTTTGCTATAAAATTCGGGCAGTGGGAGAAGTTCGCTTGTGTTGAAAGCTTTCGCCAAAATAAATTTGCACGGTTTGTCACCAAGACAACTCGTTCTCTGCTTTGCATCCCGAATCAAGCTCCGTAAAAGTTTAGTGCCTAATCCTATTTTCTGCGCTTCTGGCGTCGGATTATACATGCAATTGATCACTAGAATGCCTTCGCGCCTAAAAGCCTTAGTTACATCTGCCTCTTCAGGATAGAAGAGTATTTGTGCCGCTGGTTTCTCATTGTAGTAAGCAATTTTGGCACAAGATCCATACTTTTCAAGCATTTGATGTAGCCATTTTCTTTGGAGGCTGATTCCTTGTTGATGAACTGGATCGTTGAGTCTTTTAGAAGAACAGACGTAGATGAGGTCTTCTATATTTGATTCTTGAAGATTTTCGATTCTCACTTTTTCCTGCAAAGATTTCATCGAACAGAGTTTTTACTTGAATTCTTTTATGATTTCATCAACTGCATTTATTTTTGCATTGTAAACATATTCCAGATATTTTAGTCCTTGTTCGTGGTCTTCCTGTGTGAAGGCTTCAACACCGTCTTTGGCGATTATTATTTTGTATCCTCTGAAGAAGGCATCTGCGGCTGTGTGTCTAACGCATATATTTGTGTGTAATCCGCCTAAAATTACTGTTTTCACGCCTTCGCCACGATATAGGCTTCTCAACAGCGGATCTAAGCCTGTTTCGTAAAAGCCACTGTAAGTTCTCTTTTCAACAATGTAATCTTTTGCGGTAGGCTTTAGTTCAGGGATTACTTCTGCTCCTTTTGTGCCTTTAATAGCATGTTTTCCCCACTTTGCGACAACTTCAACATCTTGCGGATAGTGGGCGTCATTGCTGTAAATGACAGGGATTTTGTGTTTGCGGGCTGCTTCGATTAGTTTTTTCAGTTTTGGAATTACGCGCTTAGCTCTGTTGGTTTTCAAGTTTCCAGTAACAAAATCGTTGAGCAGGTCAACTATTATTACAGCCTTATTGTTCATTTTTGCTCTCCTTGGCTATAGAAATCGAGTTATACTTTTACGATTATTTAAATTAATCCATTGTTGACTTAACAGTAAAACCATAAAAGGCTTGAGCAAAACTTTGTTCCTCTGCAACTTTGCGATCTTTTGGTGCCTAGCATTTACCGACAGTATTTTATCTGCCATTACATAAATAAAATGTTCCCATTTGAGTGTGGTCTAAGATGAGGAACGATGTTGACAGAATTTTAGCGGAGAAAAGCGTAAGCTCTATGTTGCTCTATTCTGAAAGCTTCAAGGACGTAAACATGTATTATCTAACTGGATTTCTGGCTCCTGATCCATTTGTATTTCTTAAACATGTTGACCAAGAGCCGCTAATAGTGGTTGGTCAGATGGAGCTAGCTAGGGCTAAAAAGGAATCCTATGTCAAAGATGTGCGTTCATTTTCCGATTATGATTATACGCGAATTGTTAAATCTGCATCTGACCCGAGAGTTGGCGTGATGAAGTTTGTAGCCTCCATTGCCAAAAAAGAACTGGGAACCGATAAAACTACTTATGTTCCACCGAACCTTCCAGTAATTCTTGCTGACGTACTAAGGCATAGCGGCTTACAAATAAAGCCCATGCTCCAGGTGGTGGAAAAAGCCAGAGAAACAAAAGAACACGAGGAGATAGAAGCCATAAAATCTGTTCAAAGAAGTGTGGAAGAAGCAACGTCAAAAGCCATAGAACTTATTGCTAACGCTGAAGTCAACAGTAAAGGAGCACTTTATTATAAAGAAAATGGAAAAAAGAGACCCCTCAACGCAGGCAAAGTACGTTCCATATTCGACCATACGTTCGCTGATAGAGGTTGCGTTGCAGAAGAAGAAACAATAGTTGCATGTGGACCAAAAGGCGCTGACCCTCACTATTCAGGTGACGCAACCAACATACTGAAGGCGAATCAACCCATTGTGTTGGATGTTTTTCCACGAAGTGTCAAAAAACGGTATGTCTCGGACATGACACGAACTGTAGTGAAGGGTAGAGCATCAAAAGTCGTTAAGAAAATGTTTGAAACCGTTCTTCAGACAAAGGATGCTGCAGTAGACGCTATAAAAGCTGGTGTTTTGGGAAGCGACATGCAAAACTTATGTTACAACATGCTTGAAAAAGCTGGCTACCAGACTATGAGAGGCGGCAAAAAAATCAGCAAAGGATACTTTCATGGTCTGGGGCATGGAATCGGATTAGAGATTCATGAAGAACCCAGAATGAGCGAGTTCTACAAATATCCTTTGGAAGAGCATAACGTTGTTACAGTAGAGCCTGGGCTTTATGACCCAGAGATAGGTGGAATGCGGATAGAGGACACCGTAGAAGTTACAAAAAAAGGCTGCATTAACCTAACCAAGATGGATATTTTCCTTGAAGTTTAATTGCCATCGCATCGACTACGCAAAATGGCTTAGCAAAGGTTTTCATGCTTTTCATCTTTCTTTTCCATAAACAGAAATTTTTAATTATGTAGTTTTGCTCTCCTTTGTTGGCTTGTGGTTTGAGTTGCATTATTGCATTGAAACCAAAGACTTAGTCAGAATATTCAAAGCGAAGGATCAGACAGTAAAGGCTCTGGATAAGGTCTCAGTTGCCATAGAAGAAGGAGAAATCTTTGGACTTCTTGGTCCAAATGGAGCAGGCAAAACTACATTTATAAAAATCCTGACAACACTTTTGCTTCCAACAAGCGGTGAAGCTTACGTAGGCGGATTCAACGTTGTGAAAGAGTCAAACAAAGTAAGAAAAATCATAAGTTTGGTTTCAGGCGGTGAAACTCCAGGCTATGGGATACTGTCTACGAGCGAAAATCTGTGGTTCTTTTCACAGCTTTATGGTTTGTCCTCTTCAGCAGCAAAGGAAGAGATCAAGCGGTTAATGATGGATTTGGACTTTGATGAATATGCAAAAACACGGATGTCTAGGCTGTCAACAGGTTATAAACAAAGGCTGAATCTTGCAAGAGGTTTGTTAAATAATCCAAAAGTACTGTTTCTCGATGAGCCCACATTGGGTTTGGATGTTTTGACTTCGAAAAAAATAAGGGGTTACATTGTGGATTGGGCAAAAAAAGAGAGAAAAGGAACAGTTCTATTGACGACGCATTATATGGCTGAGGCAGATGAAATGTGTGACCGAGTAGCTATAATTGATCGTGGAAGAATCTTGGCATGCGACAGCCCGCTTACGCTTAAGGAGAACCTTAAAGAAAACGTGATAATGAGAGTTGAAGTCTCTTCAGTACAGGCAGATTTCAGTTTCATGGATAAAATGGCGGGTGTGATTGGGTTCTCCCAAACTCGGAGCATTCAAACAGACACCACTACGTTAAAGGTTATGGTACGTGACGAGCCAATTTTCTCAAAAGTTCTGGCTAAACTAGAAGAGCAAAAATTGAAAATATTGGCGATTAACAAGGCTGAGCCAACCCTTGAAGACGTTTACATTAGTCTTGTCGGACGAGGCTTTGAACAAGAAGGGGCTGAGTAGCTTTGCGTGAACAACTAGTCCATAATTTGAAAGTGGTTTATGCGAGGTTATGGGTAAGGATAAAGGGTAGCAACCGAGAGCCTGAATGGGTTGCTGCAGAACTTGTTATTCCACTCCTAACTTTAAGCGCTTACATTTATCTTTATAAAATGTTGAACGCACCGCCAGAATTCACAGGCTTCGTTGTTATCGGCGGGACGATGATAGCATTCTGGGTAAATGTTCTGTGGAACATGTCAGCACAATTTTATTGGGAAAAAGAAACAGGAACCCTGGAAACTTACTTGGTGGCGCCAATCTCTAGAATGGCAATTCTTTTAGGGATGGCTCTAGGCGGAATTGTGAACACTACATTAAGAGCCATAGTGATTCTACTCGCTGGAACATTTATTTTTCAAGCTCCACTCGCAATTAATGAACCCTTAACGGCGTTACTAATGTTCTTCTTGACGATTACGGCTCTTTATGCATTAGGCATGCTGTTTGCTTCATTGTTCATGCTTTATGGCAGAGAGGCTTGGCATACTGCAAGCCTTCTACAGGAACCAGTCTATTTTCTTTCAGGGTCCTATTTTCCAACAAACTTATTGCCCTTTTTCGTTCAGCTTCTGGCATCTTTTATTCCGTTAACATTTGGATTGGATGGTATAAGGAAAGTCATAGTTCAGGGCGAAGGAATAGCGAATATTTGGCTAAACTTAGTTGCATTGGTGATTTTCATACTAGTTCTGTTTCCATTAGCCAAGTTCGCCCTAAACTATATGGAGAATCTCGGCAAGAAAGAAGGAAGGTTGACATTGAGATGGCAATAAAAATTCTGAAAGTTGTTAAGCAGGCTATCTGGGTAGGCTGGAAAGTTGAAACCAATTGGGCTGATCCATTAGTATTTGCTATTTATTACCTTATTCGACCCCTTGCAGGATTGCTCATAGTTGGCTTCATCTTCATCATTGGCAGTGCAGCTGGAGGAGTCTTCAGCCCTGAATATTTTGCATTCATGTTCGTCGGAAACAGCTTTTTCATTTATGTCGTTCAGATTATGATGACGATGAGCATGCTGATACATGATGATAGAGCACATTACGAAGTGTTGAAGCACATTTACTTGTCTCCAAATTCGTGGTCTTGGTATATTATTGGAAGAGCTTTGAACGGAGTGTTGAATGCCTCAGTATCGTTGGTTCTGACTTTAGGGTTTGGAGTGCTTATCTTTCAAGGACTGCTGGGCGTACAAATTCCAATTAATTGGGCAGGAATCAACTTCTCTCTGTTGGCGCTAAGTTTGGCGTTAGGTATAATCTGTTTCATAGCCATGGGTTTTGTTTTGTGTGCAATAAACATAATGACGTCAAAAGTTCAGTTTATGCTAACAGAATACGTATCAGGCATCCTATACCTTTTAGTCGGAGTCGTGGTAATGCAAGAAAATTTTACTTCTTGGGGTCA
>CAYVGZ010000087.1:0-5372 GCA_964450845.1 uncultured Candidatus Bathyarchaeia archaeon
AATAAAAGATTAATATGCGTGCATAAAAGTATCTTCTATTTCCTCAATTTAAGGAAGTATATTAAATGAAAATATTCCACTATCAGGATGTTGAAGCAAAGAGTGCAGACGAAGGTGCCTCCAAACTAAAAGTCCGTTGGCTTGTCACAAAAGAAATGGGCGCGCCAAACTTTGCAATGAGACTTTTCGAAATGGAACCAAAAGGACACAGCCCATTTCACAGCCACCCATGGGAACACGAAGTCTTCATCCTAGAAGGCGAAGGACTCGCAGTCAGCGAAGAAGGAGAAAAAAAGATTAGCGCTGGCACCGTCATTTACATTTCTCCCAACGAAAAGCATCAACTCAAAAATAACGGCAAAACAACCTTGAAATTTCTCTGCCTCGTACCCATACAAAAATACCAGTTCCAACATAAGCCTGCTCGCTAAAAATATATGCAAGTTGCCACATCTACTTCTGGGTTTCAGGAGAACACACTCTTTGAAATACGATGTAATAATCGTCGGCGCAGGACCAGCAGGAATATTCTCAGCCCTCGAACTAACAGAGAAAAACAAACTAAACATCCTCATGCTAGACAGAGGACCAGACATCAACCAACGCAAATGCCCAGCAAGCCGCGGGCTCGAATGCGTCCACTGCGAACCATGCTTATTACTGTCTGGATGGGGCGGCGCAGGAGCATTCAGCGACGGAAAACTCACACTCTCCACCGAAGTCGGCGGATGGCTCAACGAATACGTATCTTCCAAAGAACTCGCAGAACTCGTAAACCACGTAGACGAAATTTACCTAAAATTCGGAGCAACAGAACACGTTTACGGCACAGACGTCGAAAAAATAGAAGAAATCGAAAGAGAAGCATCATTGGCTGGTTTAAAACTTGTCCACCAAAAAATCCGCCACATGGGCACAGAAAAATGCGCCCAAACCCTCCGAAAAATGCGCCAAGAACTAAACAACAAAGTCGAATTCAAACCCAAAACAGAAGTCAAAGGACTTATAGTGAAAAATGGCGCCGTCGAAGGCGTCGAAACTGTAAACGGCAAAAAATACTTCGGAAAATACGTGATTGTTGCACCCGGCAGAAGCGGAGCAGAATGGCTTCAATCAGAAGCCCAAGCTCTAGGCTTAAAAACCCTCAACAACCCAGTTGACGTTGGATTAAGAGTTGAAGTTTTAGCTTCAGTAATGGAAGAATTAACCAGCGTCCTTTACGAACCAAAATTCATCTACTACTCAAAATCCTTCGACGATCAAATGCGCACCTTCTGCGTCGCACCCTACGGCGAGGTGATAACTGAATCCTACAACGGAGTCCTAACCGTCAACGGCGAAAGCTACGCAGAAAGAAAAACAGAAAACACAAACTTCGCCATCCTAGTCAGCACATCATTCACCGAACCATTCAAAGAACCAATAGCCTACGGAAAATACCTCGCCAGACTCTCAAACCTCCTCAGCGGAGGAGTAATGATACAACGCCTAGGCGACTTGGAATCTGGAAGAAGATCAACACATGAGAGAATCGCTAGAAGTGTCGTAATCCCAACATTGAAAAACGCCACACCAGGCGACCTAAGTTTCGTCTTGCCATACCGCTACTTGGCAGACATAAGAGAAATGCTTCACGCCCTAGACAAAATCGCCCCGGGAATCCATTCAAGAGACACCCTACTCTACGGCATTGAAGTAAAATTCTACTCCTCAAGAGTACAGCTAAGCAACTGCCTAGAAACCAAAATCCGCAACCTATTCACCATCGGCGACGGAGGAGGCGTTACAAGAGGACTCGTTCAAGCCTCAGCCTCAGGTCTCATTGTAGCTGGAGAAATAATAAAAAGAGAAAAACCAAAGGCGTAAAACAAATGTCCATAGTTGAGGAAATAAGCTGTTCCCACTGCGGTGCACCCATATCTTTTGAACCAGGGGAAATAATAGCAACATGCAAATACTGCGGCTACACAGTTGTTATAGAAACTGGAAGCGCCTTCACTTTCGAACACTCCATGCTACTAAACAAGTATGACCCAACACAAATCGAAGAATATATTAAAAACTGGATGCGCACAGGCTTTTTGAAGCCTTCAGACCTCGCTAAAAAATCAAAAATCGTGGAAAAAAACTTGATTTACCTGCCTTTCTGGGCTGTGTCCATAGAAGTGGCAACCAATTATAAGGGAATATTTGAACGTATAACACCGTCTGTTGTTAAAGAAGGAAAAATCGAGAAGAAATACGATTGGCTTGTTCTAGCAAGAAAAGCAACAGAATTTCCAACAAGAGAATATAATGTGCCATTGGAAGGCAAGATTCCATACGACTTTAGGAAAATAGAAGGTTTCGCAAAAATCCTCAACAGTGAAATAGATAAAGATGAGGCACTAGAGTTGGCAAAGCAACAGATCGAAGAACTTCATCGTTATCTGGCTCAGCAAGATGTGGACAAAATCATTGAAATGAAAAGCGAAATGAAAATGAACCAAACTGTTTACCTGCATGCTCCAATCTGGCTCATAAAATACGAGTATAAAGATAAAACCTATCAGCTATGGATAGATGGAGCAACTGGAACGACAATAAAAGGCGACATTCCCTCCACTGAATTTGGAATAATCTGACGAAGCTTTAGATGAAACCACAGTGCGTTTACGAAACGTGAAAACTAAGTTGAGAAACTAGGTTCTATAATTTCTAAACATTTTTTATATGCAATGATGATTAATGTTTGTAGAGGCTAGACATGTTATGAGCGACAAAATGATCGGTCGCGGCACATGGTATGACAAGATGGCTGCAAGAATAATCGAGCGCGAGCGGAAGCTAGGCAGAAGTTTAGACCTGATAAAAACTGAGATGGGAATAGCGGCTTCTGGCTTTCCCCACATCGGCAACCTAAGTGACGCCGCCAGATCTTTTGCCGTGACTTTAGCGCTAAGAGAACAAGGCTATAATTCTGAGCTTATCGCTTTCGCAGACGACAAAGACGGATTAAGAAAAGTTCCAGCAGGGTTGCCAAAATCTTTGGAAGAACATTTGGGACGCCCAGTAACTGACATCCCCGACCTTTACGGATGCCACAAAAGCTACGGTGAACACATGACCTTACTGCTTGTTGAAGCTCTAGACAAGTGTGGAATAGATTACAAATTCATGTCCGGCGCCGAAGCCTACAGAAAAGGCTTGTTCAACGAGGAAATTAAGACAATACTTTTGAATGCTAAGAGGGTTGGAGAAATAGTTAATGAAGAGGTTGGGCAAGAAAAGTTTTTGGAAGCTCTGCCCTATTTTGCTGTTTGTGAAAATTGTGGGCGTATATACACGACCAAAGCCTACGAGTTTCTTCCCAAAGAAAACAAAATTCTCTATGTATGTGAAGGAATGGAAGTTAAGGGGCGGTGGCTTAAAGGCTGTGGACATAAAGGTGAGGTAGACTACAGAAAAGGCGAGGGTAAGCTCAATTGGAAGGGGGAGTTTGCTGTCCGGTGGAAAGCCTTAGACATAAGGTTTGAGGCTTATGGAAAAGAAGTTGCTGATTCTGCGCGTGTGAATGATCGCATATGCCGAGAAATATTCAATTGGGAACCGCCTTGCCACGCAAAATACGAGTTGTTCCTAAACAAAAGTGGTAAAAGGCTTTCGAAATCGGCTGGAATAGTTTTTACTCCGCAGACATGGTTTAAGTATGGTTCTCCACAGTCGCTCATGTTGCTATTGTTGAAAAGATTCGTTGGGGCTCGTGCGTTAGATGTGACCGACATACCCTCGTATATGAATGAAATGGACTATTTAGAAGAGTTGTACTTCGGGAGGAAAACGCTACGAGATGAGAAGGAACTGGCTAAGCTTCGAGGTTTATACGAATATTGCTGGGCGTTGAAACCTCCTGCAAAACCACGCATTAACGTGCCATATAATCTGCTAACATTCTTGGCTAAGATGGCGCCAAAAGGCAGTGAAGAAGAGTTCATAGTTGAAAAACTTCGAAGTTATGGCTATTTGCAGAAAAGCCAAGCATTTGATGAAGGCTTAAAGAGGCGAGTTGAATTTGCTTTTAATTGGATAAGGGATTTTGAGGAAATAAAAGAAACGGCAATAAGCCTAACTTCGCAAGAGAAGGAAGCCTTAAAGGAGTTAATCGAAGTGTTAAGGGTCGAAGGCGAAGCTGAAAAAATACAAAATGCCATATTCAACGTAGCCAAAAAACACAGCCTAAAACCAGCAGAATTCTTCAAAACTCTATACAATATTCTAATCGGTGTGCCTCAAGGGCCAAGATTGGGTCCATATGTTCTTGCGATGGGAAAACAAAACGTCATAAACGCATTAAATCGCGTTTTAGAAAGCCACAACTAAAAGTTGGAACGTAGTTATGCAAATTCTAGAAGTATCCGTCGAAGAACTTGACTATGTTGCAAGGCTTTGTTTGGATCCATTTATGGTGCCAAAATGGCGGGAAATGATGCAGCCCGCTATGGCTGTTAGAAAGGAATGGCTGAAGACTATGATGCGTGATGGGCTTCGAGTTCTGGTTTCGCTTGAAAAGAGTGAGGCTGTTCTGTCCTCTTTTAGCGTTAGGAACAGGAAGATTAGGGAGTTGATTATTCGTGGCAGAATTCCGAAGGGCTTAATTGAATACGCGCCCATCGAGCTAGCTCCCGAACCAATCACTGGCAAGAATTCGCTTTTCATTAACTGCGTTTGGGTCTTGCCAAAGTTCTGGAATGCTGGTGTTGCTAGAAGTCTTTTGGAGAGGTTTATTGAAGATGCCACGGCTTACGGTGGCGCAAGTGTGCTGGCTTATGAGGGTGATAAGTGGTTCGGTTACTTTCCATATATGCCTGTGAACTTTTTCACAAAGTTTGGGTTCAGAGAAGTTGATCGCGACGGAAGTCGTGTGTTGCTTCACCTGAACTATGGTGGCGAAGAGCAGCCTAGGCTGATTTATCCAAAAACTAGAAAGGTGGGAAAAAGCGACAAGATTATTGTGGATGTCCTTTTCAACAGCCAATGTCCATGGTCATGGTGGATGGCTGACAACGTTAAGCGTGGCATGAAGAAGTACGATGCGGCGGTGAATGTAGTTAATACGGATAACAGAGGTGTGGTTGAAGAATATGGGTTGTCTAGGGGAGTTTGCATAAACGGCAAGCCAGTGCTTAAGAGAATGGCATCATGGAAGGAAATCGATTTCGCGGTCAAACAAGTGATTGGGCATTAAAAACCCTTTTATGACTATGCCTCGAATTGTTTTTGCAGGGCCCGTAGTCTAGGCTGGATTAGGACGCTGGCCTGCGGAGCCGGAGTCCTATAGTGGCTCTGGTGTGGTTAGCCGGAGATCGAGGGTTCAAATCCCTCCGGGCCCGCCA
>CAYVGZ010000088.1:0-5309 GCA_964450845.1 uncultured Candidatus Bathyarchaeia archaeon
GGTCAACGCTGTCCCTAACATAAAGTTTGGGATAGGCTTCTGCGAAAGCTCTGGACTCTGTTTAGTAAGGCACGAGGGAAATGATGAAGAGCTAAAACTGTTGGCAGCGGAAAAAGCTCTTGAAATTGCCTGCGGTCACAGCTTTATAATTTTCTTAAAGAATGCCTATCCAATAAATGTTTTAGACAAAATTAAGAGAGTGCCCGAAGTTTGCACAATCTATGCTGCTACTGCGAACCCTTTAGAGGTTATAATTGCGGAAACGAAGCAAGGCAGAGGAATAGTAGGTGTAATTGATGGATTAAAAAGTAAAGGCATAGAAACCGAAGAGGACATGAAGGCTAGAAAACAATTTTTGCGTAAGATAGGTTATAAGCTTGGGTAGATAGAATCTTGCATTTATTATTAGAAGAAGAGCAGGGTGCAATTGCCTTTTTGTGTTGCGTTGTCCCGTGGAATTATTGACTCATGAATAGCATGAATCAACTTTGATTTTGTGTTTCACCTATGCACCATCAATTTTTGCTGTAGTTCAAAAGGAAGTTTTTCTTCAATTCTTTCAGCCGCATAAGCAACAAGCTGTTTAAACTGTCTTTCTGTTAAGACATTGCGTGCCCTTGACAAAATTTCAAGGCATACTTCTTTAAAAACGAGATCGGCGCAGCCCATTTTTGCGTCGTCAATTAATTCTTTGCAAGCTTGAAGGACTTGTTCGGTCAAGACAATTCCACCCTGCAATAAGATAGCTTAACTGTAAAGCATTAAAACTCTTATGAAGTTATAAACAGAATTAGAAATCCATTTTCTGAATGGGAAGTGACACATGCAATTTCTTATATTTATTTAAGAATTACGAATCGCTTGTACCGAAAATGTTAGGTGAATCTAATCAGAGAGTACGTTTGAATAAGACGGTGATTATTTCTCCCAAACATCGAGAGGAGGCTTATTATCTGGAGGTATTGGCGACTTGTATTTCTTATTACTTACTCTTTGTCGGTGTTCCTCTTTTGCTTTGGCCAAGGCATCGCTATTTGTCAAGAGATCAATAACTGTAGCAGCCATCACCTTGGCCGCAAATATTAATGACGCATGTCCAATTCCAACTCCACTTTGTGCTACAGCTTGCCAAGAGTGCGCAGGTGTACCCAAAACCCAAGTGGCAGTGCCAAATTCTACAGTAGGCGCTTGCCAACTCACGTCGGCTACATCGGTGCTACCATGGCTAACTTCACCTTCACCCCATGGATCAGGGACTTCATCGTCTATCAATTTATCCACAAGCCTCTCCCAGGCAGGACGTTTAGATTTCCTTAGTTGCGCAATCTTCATTTCAGGAGTAATTGTCTTAGCAATTTCTTCTACAAACTTTAAATCTTCATCACTGTATTTGGGAAGCCCAATTTCTTTCATGCTCTTAACGATCAACTCCGCGATAGTTCGGTTAGGAATTACATTGTAACTTCCTTCAAGAAACTCTGCTTTTAATTCAGTTCTTGTCATAATCGCTGCTCCTTTTGCTATGTCAAGAATCCAATCATATATGAATTCCATTTGATCTCTTTGTGGTGCTCTTATGTAGTACCAGCTTCTAGCATACGATGGCACAACATTTGGCTGGTCTCCGCCCTTTTCAATTATGTAATGTATTCTTGCGTCTTGAATTATGTGTTCTCTCAGATAGTTTACGCCGATGTTCATCAATTCCACGGCATCCAATGCGCTTCTACCCTGCTCAGGGGAACCGCCAGCGTGAGAAGCTTTGCCATAGAAGTGAAATTTTACCGAATTAACAGCTAGGCTACTTATCAGGGAAGCTTCGTTCATGGTGTTTGGGTGATGGCTGATTACAGCGTCTACATCGTTAAAATATCCATCTCTAACCATGTACACTTTCCCTGAAAAATTTTCCTCAGCTGGGCATCCAAAGAATTTGATGGTGCCATTTATTTTGTTTTTTTCCATGGCTTTTTTTGCAGCTATCGCTGCTGCCATGCCGCTTGATCCGTGAATGTTGTGTCCGCATCCATGCCCCGGTTTTCCTGATTCTAATTGTTCTTGCCATGGAACCTTTTTTTGCGATAACCCGGGTAGTGCATCGTATTCGCCCATTATTCCTATAACTGGTTTTCCTTCACCCCAAGTGGCTACGAAGGCTGTTGGCATGGCTGCGATTCCTCGTTCAACCTTAAACCCATGCTTTTCCAACACCTCTGCAAGAATTGCTGAAGACTTAGATTCAATTAAGCCAAGCTCAGCAAACTCCCACACTTTGTCGCTTATTTCAATAATCAACCTCTTGTTGTTCTCAATCCAATCAAAAGCGCATTTTTTATCAGCAGACATGTATAACACCTAGAATGTGCAAATAGAATGCACCTAGTTTTTATGATTTTCTAAGCGATGCTTTACTCCACAAATAGGACAAGGTTTTATTCAGACAAAAACTATTTAGTGCGACTTACGCATGATAGGAGAAGGCAAATTCTGGAATAAGGAAAAAGCAAAAGGCTAGGGATGCTTAATATGGACGTAAAAAGTGAGCTCCGCTTTATCGGAGTCGTGGAAAAAGCTGGGGAACAAGAGGCCAAAGTGCGCATTTTCCCTGAATTCTGCGCTGGACTTAAGGGCATCAAGGACTTTTCTCACCTGATTATTTTATACTGGATTCACTTGCGCGACAACGAAGAGGGAAGGCGAACCCTACTGGTTTTTCCGCGGCGGCATGCGGTGAATGTGGAAACGGGTGTTTTTGCCTGTAGAAGCCCATCCCGTCCAAACCCAATAGGTTTATGCGTAGTAGAACTGTTGAAAATTGAAGAATGCCTTTTGACTGTTAAAGACCTTGATGCGTTAGAAGGTTCATCGATAATTGACATCAAGCCATACATTCCAAGAGCGGATTCTATTCCAAACGCACGAGTTCCAGAATGGACTTTACAAGGACCCGAGACATGAAAGAGACGACAGCTAAGCTAATTATTTACTTAAGATTAATATGCATCAACAAATCATAAAAAAGCGGTGGATAAAATGGGTGTTTTGATAAAATGGTTGGCTCACGCGGGCTTTCAGATTAAGGCAAATGGAAAAATCATCTATGTCGACTTGGAGAAGTATAGCAAAGCGACTGAAAAGGCAGATTTGATATTGGTTACGCATTCTCATACTGACCACTGTGATCCAGTTAAGATCAAAAATGTTCGGAAGAAAGACACTGTGATTATTGCTCCTGGAGACTGTGTTTCAATGATTGGTGGAAATGTTAAGACACTTAAGCCTGGAGAAGAAACAAGTGTTGACAATGTAACGCTTAAGGCTGTTGAGGCTTATAATTATAAGCGTTTTAGGTCTCCTGGAAAACCTTATCATCCTAAGGGGTTTGGAGTCGGCTACTTGATAAAGGCAGAAGGCAAAACGATTTATCATGCTGGAGACACGGACCTTATCCCAGAAATGCGACAGCTTGGACATGTGGATGTGGCTTTGCTTCCCAGCGGGGGCACTTACACAATGGACAATGAAGAGGCTGCTGAAGCTGCAATAGCAATTAACCCTAAAATTGTTATACCCATGCACCGTTGGGACACAAACCCTGAAGAGTTTAAAAAGAAAGTAGAAGCTAATTCAAACATCAAGGTTATGGTTTTGCAGGAAGGCGAAGAGTTTCAATTGGCTTAGAGCGCAGGCTACGATTGTTCATTTCCAAATTGATTAAGTGAAAGAGTGCGATGGATGCGGGTTGAATCTGTAGTCCGTTGGCAAAAATCTTGCACGGCGTATTCGAAGAGTTATGGAAGAAAGGCAAACCAATCCTGCCAAAATTGAACGAAATAAAGGAGAAGATGGCTGAAAATAGATTCAAACCTTAGTTTTTCATAGCTTTTGCGTGCGCATCTAGGAAAACATATAGGTGATGAAACTTTTGATAGATTAAGAGGGATAGAATTATGATGGAGCTAATTCCTGCCTTTGAGATAGGGTGGCTTAACGGATGGATTCTAATATGTTTATTATATTTGATATATGGTATTTTGCTCTGGCTCTTTCCTAAGGATGTAGTAGCAAGGCTTTACGACAAGTCTGGACGGACTAAGAGGCAAAAATTCTTCATTTATATAGGAAGCATGTTAGCTTTCGTTTATTTTGTTCTGATAATCTTTACCCCGTTAAAAATCGGATCCAATGTTTTCGTCCCTGGAATTATTTTATTTGCCCTTGGTTTGGCGGGATTCGTTATCGCTCTTTTAAATTTCAAAAATGCGCCACTTGATCGGCTGGTTACTGGGGGACTCTACAGAATCTCACGCCATCCACAGCAACTCATGTTTTTTATTTCATTTCTTGGGATTTGCATTGCGATAGGCTCATGGCTTGCGCTATTCATACAAATTATATTTTCATTATTCCTTCATTTTAGAATTTTAGCTGAGGAAAAAGCTTGCTTAGAGCGATATGGTGATTCATACCGTGACTACATGAAACGTGTACCAAGGTATTTCCTGTTCTTCTAATCTGCCTTACCTCAAATCTTCTTTCAAGCTTGTTTCGAATTTGTTTTCACGAAAGGTGCGAGAATTTATCATGACGCCAATATTTAAACAGATATTTGCACCTTTTTTAGATCTTCTTATCATGCGATTCGAAGATGTCGTGAAAAAGACGGATAAACCAAGCTTTTTGGTCGTAGCTGGGGGAATTGAGTTGAAACTCGGTTTAAATTCTCGAAAATAGATGTGCTCCAGAAATAGCCTTTGCGTTCTCATATGCTTTGCTGATTGGGCACCGAAACGCGCCAATACTACTTGCGAATAATCATTTGTTCTTTTTCAAATTCACTTGTCTCACTTATTCTTTTAATAAAAACTTGAAACCCGCCCAGTTCATTAGGTGTTTGTTGAACATCAGTCATGTTATCTTCTACATACACAGCAATTCCAATAATGTAGTTGTTACTCTCGTTCCGCGCAATCCCCGCTCCTATAACACCGTCAATACCCAACAAATAAGCTTCATTTTCAAAGAATGTGTCGACTATCTTTGTATCTGTTGGTATTATGGGGTTTATCATAAACCCAATAACACAAAAAAACAAAAATGCACCAACCCCCAGCACTGCCAGAACCCCTATTACAATCAAAAGTCTCCTATTCACGTTTGTTCCTCCTTTTAATTAATGTTCAAACTCTCTTATAGAAATTACCATCAAAAAATTCCAACCAGTGCTAAGATGGGTCCTAAGGTAAAGGTGAAGTTTAGTGCGGGGGATGGGGTTTGAACCCATGCAGCCCTACGGCAACAGGTCCTAA
>CAYVGZ010000089.1:0-5267 GCA_964450845.1 uncultured Candidatus Bathyarchaeia archaeon
TAGGCACGACGCACCATGCTCTTGCCAAGCGTTTTACAGCTAAATTAGAAATTATTCGCAAATAGACGCGTCCGCCTGCTATGCGCTCTATTAATGGAGCAACAGCCTCAGCCATAGTGTTAACCGCATTAGCGCCCATGGCATCGCGGCAGTCCACGTGCAACTCTGCAATAAGCATCGGTCCTTGCGTTGTTTGGATTATTTTTGCGTCTAGGTCTTTTGCGCCTCCGCCAACAGAAACAAGCATTGGGTCTTGGTCATTTGCTTTTTTTATTATTTCTTCTTTTGCCTGTATAAGCCGTGTCCTAGCTGCATATGGGTCTTTTATGCCTACTGTTTGGATTTGTCCAATCATTATTGGCGGTGTGCTGTTTGCGTAGAAGCCTCCACCATCGCGAACCATTTTTGCAGCGTAACTTGCTGCGGCTACAACTGAAGGCTCTTCAATAGCCATTGGAATCAAATAATCACGCTTGTTTATGAGAAAGTTCACAGCTATACCTAATGGTATGGGAATGGCGCCAACAACGTTTTCTATCATGCGGTCGGCTAAATCTAAAGGCAAAGAACCAGTATTCTGCAACAAAGCCACTTCTTCGTTGGTTAAATAAGCAAACCTCTTAACGAAATCTAGGCGCTCTTTTTGGTTTAGTTTATAAAAACCAGAAGTCAAAGACGATTTACTCATCAATTCACCACATGCCTCTACTATCAAGCAGTGAGGATAAAAATGCTTCTGGAAACCGCGAATTTCTAGGAAAATTCGAATGTAATTATGTATAGCGTATAGATTGTGGTGTTTGGGGTTTTTATCCTCAAATAAACGTTTAAGATTGTTTTTCCAACAGGAGAGTTCTCGATTAAATCCATGATACCCAGATGTATTGTCGTAGTGCTTGCAAGGTTGTAATAACCGTTTGTCTGGTTTATGTTTCCGCCATTAATCGTAATTTGTTGGCTTGAAGTGGAATTGTCATGCAAAATTATTTTGGCATTCACTCGAGTGATGTTTGTGGAACCATAACATTCTAATCTTGTTTCCCAGATACTTGCGTTGTTATTCACGATATTGAGAGAGTAATTATAGGTCAGAGAGGTTTGATTTGCGTCAATGCTTATTTTAGCACTTGTATTGTTACTGTAAATTGTGCTTTTTTGATTTGCACCGTTATCAAGTATTACAAGAGGTGTTACACAACCATAGTTTGAGTTTAGATTCATGAAATCATTAACATTTCCAGATGTTTGTTGACACATAAAATCAAGTGTGACTAGCAACGTTATCGCTATTAAAACGCGATAAGATTTTGTCAAGTGACTTGTTCTCATTTTGCGCTACCTCTGAATATGAAAAAGAAAAGGGGAAATAGAGATTTTATGCCACTGGTACTTCCAGCTTCAAGTTGACAGTTACTGAATGAGACGTTGTTGCTGTAGACTTCCATTTAATTTCCCATTGGAACCTCCACAAGTGTCTAGCTGGTATCGGTAAATTGTTAGCGCCGCTTCCTTGAGTTCCGCTTGCCCAGATTGTCATGTTTTGTATCCATAAGCTGGTGTTCAAGCTGTATATTTTAACGTATATCGAGTCCATTTCTGAAGTATCGCCTGTTATGTTATCGATTGCTAAGTTGAATGTTATTTGACTTGCACCTGTGTTGTTAAGTCTAACAGGATCAGCATAGATTCTCATACCATTTGGCGGGCCTTTCAAGCTAGTTAATGTAGCTGTTACTCCGTTGATTGATGTTCCTGCGTTAGTGCCATCGCCGCCGCTAACCCATGCCAAATACATTCCTTCAACGCCAATGTCTGCATTCAAATACATGTAGTCGTAGATTGTTGCGCTTACTGTTGCTATGAGTAACGCTGATATTAGCAAAGTCACAAATTTCAGGTTTTTCTTATAGTTTAGTTTCATTTTGTTGTTTCACCTCCTTCTTTCGCCTTCTTGACTTCAACGCTTCTATCCATATTCTTGCGAGGACATAGACGCTTACGCCTAAAACAATGACACAAGCTATCGCAAGAGCTATGGCTGAAACTACGAAAGCAGCCTCTCCCCACGACGGCTTAAGCATGGCATATGCACCAGCGCCGGCTATCGCTGTGCCTGCGCCTATAGCAATGTACCACCATTTAGGCTTGAAGAAAACGTACGTCCCCACTCCTACAACAACGGTGTCAAAGGCAACTATGCCAATGAACGTGGCTTCCCAAGGCATATGCGGAGTCATTACCAGCGGATGCACTGCAACCTCAGCATAGTTAGACAGGAAGAAGACCGCCAAGGACAGAGTTGGAAAAGTCACGGTGAACATGAATACTTTTGCGTAGTTCAGCAACTTCTTAATCATGCCAAGGTAAATGTTGACTGCAATTATGTTTGCCAAAGCAACGACTAGGTATAGGAGGCTATACCAGAAGCGCATGTACTCGCCGAAGAACGTCATAAACTCTTTGCTCACGAGCAACTGTCCAAAACCAGCCAAAGCTGCAACCTGATATACATATGGCAGTTGCCATGGAAAATGCTTATCCAACAAACATGTCAGCAAGCTTATAGCTAAGAAAAGGTCTATGCCCAGCAATGCGAAGAACTCTGGCTGTAATGGGGAAGGCATTTCGGTACCGCACTCGAATGTCTGGTTTCTTTTTATTTAAGTCGTATGAACTCGGAATCCAAATCCGAATTATACATTAAAATACGGCGGAGTAGAACATAAATCTTCTGTAGTAATATACAAGACACACGACATGTTCACCGTAGTCTGTTCGTTTTAATGCTTTAAACTATTTTTTTGGAAGTGCTATGGCTGATATTCCGTAGTGTTTCCGTATTTCTTTGGCCAGTGTTTCTGCGTGTCCGACGCGAAAGTTGTCTGTGATTACAAGTTTAGGTTTTGAGCGTCTAACGTACTCCATTAATCCGTCGAAATCTGAATGGTCGCTTAAAGCTATAACGTACTCTTTTTCAGCCGTTTCACGACATGGAGAATCAAACTCCCAACCACTCACATAAACACGAAAACCAGATAGACCAACCTTGGTTCTCGAGTTCATGTGATAAAAGCCAATGCAAGGCAGATTTTTTTCCAACAGCTCTTTAGCTTCTCTTTCTTCAGAAAGCATTAAACGTCCAATACGCATACCATGTTGTTCGCAGACCATTGAAACGTGAAAAACTCTTTCAGGAGCAACAAATGGAACTTTGATGCCTGTTTCGTGCAGAATTTGCATGATTTCTTGAAGTTTACCATGATAGCCAAAAACATACACTGTGCCATGCTTCAATCCTTCTTCCACCGTGGAGATAAGTAAATCCTTAATATTCTTTTTGAAAGGGCGTTTGCACGCTGGGCTTCCATAGGTAGCTTCCATAACAAGCAAATCAACATCCAAAACTGGCGTTCCCTTAATCCTAAAATCTCCTGTATAAGCAATCCTTGTTCCTTCTACATCCTCAACAAGCACTTGAGCTGCACCCAAAATGTGGTCAGCATGAAAAAAAGTTATGCGTTCCTCTTCATATTGAAGTGTTCTACCATAATCAAGTGTCTCCACAAAACCACCCATAAGAAAAAGTGGGTTTTTCAAGACGTCAATTAAATCTTTTGTAGGTCTAGTCATCAAGACTTTTTCGCATGTTTTTAGGCTTTGTTGCAAACCCATCATGTGGTCAGCATGGGCATGTGTGACAACTCTTAATGGTTTAGTTTCGTCAAAAGCGTCGCAAGCAACATTCTTTCCAAGAAGAACAGCTCCTCTACGGGTTACTGTAGCTTTCACAGACAAAATCGGCACCGTTCATGAAGCAAAATCACTAATTAAAGTTGCCATGAACTTTGTTCCCTTAATGAAGCTCTCAATCTTCAAGTTTTCATTAGGCGCATGCGTGTTAGCCTCTGGATGGCTGCATCCAACCGAAACAACTGGGTATCCTAAAAAGTTGCGGAATAAATGCATAGGTCCAGAACCTGCACTAAGGGGATAAATCACGGCTTTCTTACCATATACTTTTTCCGCTGTTTTCGCGACTAACTTTACGAAGGGGTCGTTGAATGGTGTTTTTGTCGGTTCAGTGGAGCCATGTTTGATTATTTCTAAATCTCCAAAACCATGCTTTTTCAAATGCTTAACAAGTTTTCGGTAAATTTCGCTGGATTTTTGGTTTGGAACGAGTCGGAAATCAAGTTTCGCCGTTGCTTCGTGTGGCAAAACCGTTTTGGAGCCTTTGCCCGTGTATCCTGATACTAAACCGTTGATTGTGCACGTGGGCTGATATAACAATGCTTTCATGGCTTCTAATCCAGACTTGTTATGCAAAAATCCCTTTAAGCCCAGCTCTTTCTTGGTTTCCTTCTCTTCGAGTGGGATGTTTTTTAGGCATCTGATTTCTTTGGAAGAAGGCGGTAAAATGTTTGTGTAAAAGTTTGGGATCAAAATGTTCTCTTCTTTGTCTTTTAGAAGGTTCAATGCCCAAATGAGGCGCCAAGCGGGATTCGGAATTATTGGTGCATTTGCAGAGTGAACATCTTTGGAAGCGCAACTAGCTTTTATTTCAACCGATAAAACTCCCTTTAGTCCAAGATATATGTCTGGTCTGCCACGTCTGTCTGTGCCGCCAAATTCCCAGATGGCTGAGTCTGCAGAAAAGAAATTCTTATACTTCTTTATTATTGGTTCGAGGTTGGGGCTTCCAATTTCTTCTTCTCCTTCAACGAAAAACTTTATGTTAACGGGCACGTTGCCTGTGACTTCTAGTAATGTTTGAACAGCCTTTAACCTAGAAACAAGGTTGCCTTTGTTGTCGGATGCTCCTCTTCCATAAATTTTGTCTTTGGCTATTTTGCCGCTGAACGGGTTGTGTGTCCATTTTTCGAGTGGTTCTGGTGGCTGCACATCATAATGGTCATAAAAGAGAAGAGTTTTATGAGACTTTTTGGACAGCTTTTCTCCATAAACAACTGGATTTCCCTTTGCACCTTTGAAAATTTTTGTTGAAAGTCCTATTTCCTGCATCATTTCGTCTACGAGTTTTGCGCATGCTTCTATTCCTTCGCCTTTTGCCGAAACACTCAGCTGTTTAACAAGCTTAACGAGGTCTTCAACAAAATCGTCGGCATGGGCGTCAATATATTTGTAAACTTTTTCTAAATTCATTTCATTCACCTAAAGCAGTTTTTTGGGCAAGCCAGTTTACGAGTTGGCGTGGGTTTTCGCATTTTATTTTGATTTTTATTGGTCCTAGGGGTGATTCTGCTGTT
>CAYVGZ010000090.1:0-4752 GCA_964450845.1 uncultured Candidatus Bathyarchaeia archaeon
TGGGCAAAAATAATGAAAGAACGCTTCCACGCCAAAAATCCAAGGTCCATGTGGATGCGCATGCACGTTCAAACCTCAGGATGCACACTAACAGCACCGCAGCCACTAAACAACATTATGCGCACTACTATGCAGGCGCTAGCGGCAGTTTTAGGCGGAACGCAATCGCTACACACGAACTCCTTCGACGAGGCTCTATGCTTGCCAACCGAAGAAGCCGTTAGAGTAGCATTGAGAACGCAGCAGGTAATCGCCCACGAAAGTGGAGCAACAAACACCGTGGACCCGTTAGCAGGCTCCTATTACGTAGAAGCCCTAACAAACGAGATGGAAGAAAAGGCAATGGAGTACATCCGAAAAATAGATGACATGGGCGGAGTTATAGTTGCCATAGAGAAAGGATTCTTCCAGAAAGAAATCGCCGACAGCGCCTACCGATACCAGAGGGAAATAGACGAGAAAAAACGCATAATTGTTGGCCTAAACGAATATATCATCGAAGAGGAAGAATGCCCAGTAAAACTTTTAAGGATAGACCCAAAAGCAGAAAAAGAACAGGTTGCTCAACTGCAAAAACTAAAAAGGGAACGCGACAACAGAAAGGTGAAGGAAGCTCTCGAAAAACTTCATTACACAGCAGAAAAGGACGAAAATCTCATGCCAACAATAATAGAAGCAGTAAAAGCCTACGTAACCTTAGGCGAAATAACCGAAGTGCTGCGGCAAGTTTACGGAGAGTATAAAGAACTAATCGTTATCTAAAAGGAGAAAACAAAATGCAAAGCAAAAGAAAAATTAGAGTATTAATCGCCAAACCTGGCCTTGACAGCCACGACAGAGGAGCTAAAGTAGTAGCCAGAGCCTTAAGAGATGCTGGAATGGAAGTAATCTACACGGGTTTGAGGCAGACGCCTGAACAAATAGTTGAAACAGCCCTTCAAGAAGACGTGGACGTAATAGGCTTAAGCATCCTTTCAGGTGCCCATAAGGCTCTTTTCCCAAGAATCATGGAACTTCTAAAGCAAAAAGGTTTAACAGACATGATGGTTTTCGCTGGAGGAATAATCCCAGAAGAAGACATACCAGAACTGAAGAAGTTGGGTATAAAGGGAATATTTGGGCCTGGAACACCCACGGATACAATAATACAATTTATGTTGGAAAACGTTCCTAAAAGAACCTAAAGCTTAAGATGTGCAGAAAAGTTGTCGAAAACTGAGGAAATGGTCCAAGGGGTTTTGGCTGGAGACCGCAGAAGCATAGCAAGGGCAATAACAATGATAGAAAACAACATGGCTGAAGCCCCAAAACTAATCGCCAAGATTTACCCCCATACAGGGAAAGCCCACATAATAGGTTTAACAGGACCAGGTGGTTCTGGAAAAAGTACTCTTATCGAAAAAATCGTGCGTGAATATAGGCGTAGAGACAAAACTGTAGGAGTCGTAGCTGTGGACCCCACAAGCCCTTTCACGGGCGGGGCATTCTTAGGCGACAGAATTCGAATGCAAGAGCTAAGCACGGATGAAGGCGTTTTTATACGCAGTATGGCAACTCGAAATTATCCGGGAGGAATTGCCAAGGCAACAAAAGACGCTGTCAAAATATTGGATGCTGCAGGTAAAGACGTAGTAATCGTTGAAACTGTTGGCGCTGGACAATCTGAAGTGGAAATAATTAAAGTGGCACAAACTGTAGTTGTTGTTCACGCACCTGGATTAGGAGACGAAATACAAGCAATAAAAGCCGGGTTAATGGAGATAGCTGACATCTTTGTCATAAACAAGGCTGACCGGGAAAACGCAGACAAAGCTGTAATGGACATACAAGCAATACTGCAACTAAACAATAAGGAAAAAGCATGGAAAACACCCATTCTAAAAACAATAGCCCTCACAGGAGAAGGCATCCCTCAACTCATCGAAAAACTAGAAGAGCATAGACAATTTCTGAAAAAGGAAATAGAGCACAAAGAAAGCCTATTGAGAGCCGAAGCCGAACTCACAGAAGCCATAAAAGAAAAAGCGGCAACCTCAATAATAGAAGAATTAAGAAAGGAAGGAAAGTTCGAAGGACTTTTGCACCAGATTCTGGAAAGGAAGATAGATTCAGCCTCTGCCGCTGAGAAGCTATTACGTGGAAAATTTAAGAAGGCAGCAAGCAATGCCTAAACTTGAAAAAGGACTTGTTCAGGTTTACACTGGAAACGGGAAAGGAAAAACTACTGCAGCCTTTGGACTTGCTTTAAGAGCCATTGGCAGAGGGTTAAAAGTTTACATAATCCAGTTCATTAAGGGCGGATTCGACTACGGCGAACTGTATGTTGTGGACAAACTTTCGAACCTCACTTTAAAAGCCTTCGGTAGAGGCAAATTCATAACAGAAAAACCCGCAGAAAAAGTAGACGTCAAGTTTGCAGAACAAGCCCTGACTTTGGCTGAAGAAGTTGTCAAAAGCGGTGAATACGACATAGTCATCCTAGACGAAATTAACGTGGCTCTAAATCTGAAATTGGTAAAAATTGAAAAAGTTCTGGAACTAGTAAAGAACAAGCCAAAACACGTTGAACTTATATTAACTGGGCGTTACGCTCCAAATGAAATCATTGAAGCAGCTGACTTGGTCACCGAAATGAGGGAGGTTAAACACCCATTCAACAAGGGTTTTCAAGCCAGAAAAGGAATCGAATACTAGGCGCATTTCAAGTTTTCAGCAAAGTTTTTCTTATGCCCAATTAATATTTTCATGACGATAAACATGAGCAACTACAGTTTTGGCAACGCTTTCTCGGCAGGGATAGGTTTAGCCATGGGGCTGACTATGGCACAGTACATGTTCCAAACTTTCAAACCGCCAGAGAAAATGATTAAACAAGTTATTATTTGCCTAAGATGCGGAAACAAAAATCCTAGCGAAAATAAGTTTTGTGGACAATGCGGTCAAGCCCTGTATCCACCACCGCCGATCCAATGTCAAAAATGCAACGCTTTAATGCCTTCAAACATGAAGTTTTGTGGAAAATGTGGCTCACCACTAAGAAAAACAGAGAGAACTAGAAAAAAGAGAAATTAGATAGCTTAGCCTAGTTTTTCTCCACAGTTACCACAGAACTTTGTTCCAGCAGGGTTCTTCGCATTGCATTTTGGACAAGTAATTTCTGCGCCCGTTGCTTCAGCTTGTGGAGCAAGGGGAGCACCGCAACTTCCGCAGAATTTCATGCCAACAGGATTCTCAGCCTTACATTTGGGACAGACAACCTTTGCTGGCGGAGCCAAAGTTGCGCCACAGTTTCCGCAGAACTTCGTTCCAACAGGGTTTTTAGCACCACAGTTTTGACAGATTACCACTTGCTGAGCTTGACCGGCTTGAGCTTGCTGCATTTGCTGCGCCATGATGTATGGCATCGTTAGACCCATTCCAGCGCCTAAACCCGCCGCTGCTGCACCGCCCCCTTCACTTCCTTTAAGTTCAGCTGCTGTTTCCTTCATATACTGCATCGTCATAGCTTGGGCGCCCATTCCAGATGCAAATCTTCTAGCTTCTTCAGGAATCTTGACGCCTTCGAACACACAGTCTATGACTTTTAGGCCTACTCTTGCTGCCTCGTCGCTTATTTTTAGTGTCACCTTATCCGTGGTAGCGTCTACGTTTTTTACGACTGTGAATATGTCATAGCCGCCAAATTCGTTTATGATGCGTTCATTTATGAAGCCTCGGATGTAGTTTTCAATGTCTCTTGAAGTGCTGGCGCCACGGTTTCCGAAAAATTCGACAACAAAAAGCTTCGGATCTTCAACCTTGTACAGCATATAACCAAAAAATCCCAGTTCAGCTTGATATTTTATGTCGCCGCTAGGTGCAGAGTAAGCTGTGCCTCCGAAGTTTGCTCTAAACTGGCTGTTGCTAACGAAAACAACTTCACACTCAAAAATGTCACCTATTATGCGTAATGCTTTCAAAGCGGCAGTTAAGAGTGGAATGTTATTACTTGTTATTGTGTGTCTACCTGGACCGAAAATATCATATGCTTTGCCGTCTCTGAAGAAAACAGCCCATTGGTTTTCTTTAACTATTACTTGGCTTCCATATTTAAGTGAAAGTTTTGGGAATCTGTAAGCTATATCTTCCGCTCCAGCATAATCCCATGCGACTTTTTCAATAATAGGCATCTAACCTAAACCTCCAAAGGTCTGAACTGTTTTTCTCTTTCATCCCATTTAGATTCAAAACCAAGTATTAAGGATTTAATGTTCCTAGCTTTGGCAGGTGCGTCTGCCCACTTTTCAGCTTGACTGTCATTGTAAAGTTCGTCGATTGCCCTAATTATGGCTTGAATATCTTCGTTTAGACCCTTGTCATAATCAAATATCCGTCCTAGCTCGTTTTCTCTTATGTGACCCTTTCGATCCATTAATCCAGCATAACCATAGTCAGCATGGTGGACTTTTTCGCCAACTCTGTCCATGATTTGTATGACTTTTTTGAAGTCGTCTGTTGCTTTGCCAGCGTTTAAGGTAGCCAAATAGAGTTCTTCCCATTTGTGGCGTAGACTTTTGAAGTCAGCAAAGTATAAGTCTCGAAGTTTTTTGTCTAACTCTCGCAAGTCTTCTTTGGTTGCGTATCCTAAACCGAATACGTTTTGAATTTTGGCAAGTATTCCTTGCTTGTCTTTCACTTTTTCTACGGTGTCTTTTTCAGACATTTTTCAACTTCCTATTTGATTTTAAATAGCGGTCTTCCTCCCCCTAAAAC
>CAYVGZ010000091.1:0-4745 GCA_964450845.1 uncultured Candidatus Bathyarchaeia archaeon
ATATTAACCCCACACTTCACAGCATAAGAGGGATCCAAAGAGTGTTCCACGTCAATATAAGCCGCCGTGCCGCCCAGCTTCTGAGCCTCGGCCAGAATGTGCTGAGCGAGGGTGGACTTTCCCGCCGCCTCGGCACCGAAGATCTCCGTAACCCTACCACGGGGGATGCCCCCTACACCCAGGGCTATGTCGAGGGAAAGAGAGCCCGTGGGAATAACCTCCACCGGCGTGCGGGCAGATGCCTCACCCAACTTCATAATCGCACCTTTGCCGAATTGTTTTTCTATCTGACCCATAGCTAAACCCAACGCCTTGTCCTTCTCAGGTAGCATCTTACCATCCTCCTTAGGCTATTCCTCATTTGCAGCAGGGTGAGGTCCTTGCCCTGATCATAGCACAGCCACACTACCAGAACAAGAAGGGAGCGTCTTTTTCCGGCTCCTTGTCAATTTGTGTGGAAATAGGTAGGGGTAGGTAGGAACCCCAAGAGCATCTTTCTGGCGTAAACATCCACATTCCTCAAGCCATAGGAGAGTCTTTTGAGCATCTTGATCTTAGTGTGGCACCCTTCCGTGAAGCCATTGGTGGTACCATTGTCAAAGTGATTCAGAATGGGCTCCCGCCAGTGTTTCAGGGTATTGCCCCACCTTACCAGCTCGGCGTCATCCCCAGCCTTCAGATTGAGGATGATGTTATCCAGTTGCTTGGTGGCCATCGCTTTATCCTCTTGCTTATAGAGCTCTCTGAGGGCTTCCTTGGCCCAATAGAAGCCCTTGAGGTTAGGATAGCACACTAAGAGATCATTCACCCTCTGCCGCTGTTCCTCCTTGAGTTTCTCCCTCCCTACCAGAAACATCCGCTTGGGGATGCTCCCCCTTTTCCGCCTTACTTCCTGCTCCAAACGACGAGCCTCATCCAGCCTCTTGTTAGCGTCGGCAATGACGTGGAAAGGGTCTACCACCACTTTGGCCAAGGGAAGCACCGCCTTGATTGCCTTCCACAGCCCTTCCTTCATGTCGATGCACGCCTCCTGAACCTTCTCCCCTGGTAGCTTTGCGAGAAAAGCCTTAAGACTGGCAATGCGGTCATCCTTGAGGATCCCCAACACCCACCTCCTCTTCACCTCGGTAATGGTGTACACCATATCTTGGTGGCGGAAGCTATGTTCATCTATGCCCAGGGAGATAACCCCCTCTCCTTCCAGCCAGCTCAGGGCTTCTTGATTTACCCGCCTCTCCAAGAGGCGGCGCAGGGTGCCATACCCTATTCCCAATCTCCTCCTCACTTGACTGAAGCTGTGCTCCCTAAGCTCCCACAGGGCTTCCTCCTCAGCCTGCCTAGTCAGCCGGGAGTAAGGTCGCAGCAGCGCTCCCTCGTTAAAGCTATGACTACAACCACGGCAGCGCCAGCGCTGTCTGGACATCAACAGGTATATCCGCTTGCCCCTGCTCCAGCTATGGAGCACTCTCCTCGGTTTAGCCTTGCCGTGCCGGTAGAGGCGGCTGCCACCACAGCGGGGACAGTTCACCTTCCCACCCTTTCTTGCCACCTCTACCACGAACCAATTCCCTTCCTCTTTCACCCCTCCTACCACATACCCTTCAATCCCCAACAAGGTTGTGATACTATCTTCTTGGTGCTTAGCCACCGGTGGTAGGTCCTCCTTTCTTCCCGGGGAGTCCCTACCACCTTATACTTTTCCACACAATTTAGCATACAGCCGAGTTTGTGCTCGTTGGTTCTACACTCTTAAGTGTGAAAGAGGTGGTGGAGAAGGGTAAATAGTTGAAAGCACCCGCTGACCTCTGTAGCTTTGGATAAGTAAAAGCTCAAAGCGAAGGAGGTACAGCGAGTGCGAGATGATTGTATCACTATTGCCCTGGGTTTGCCTGAGGTGCGAGTGATAGGGGAGGAGGAAAAAGCCACAGAGATACGGGTGGAGGTGGAGTATCGAGCCAGGAGTGCTATCTGCCCGCGGTGTGGGCGAGGGACAGCCAAAGTGCATAGCACCAATCTCCAGAATAAGAGAGATAGGAGGTTAGGGGATAAGCCGGTGTTTCTGATGCTTCGCAAACGGCGTTTCCGTTGTTTGGGCTGTGGCAAGGTGTTCACTGAGCCTGACCCCGTCTGTGGTACCCGGCGGCGCCAGAGCCAGCGTTTTCGCCATTATCTGGGCCAGGAGGCGATACGCCAGCCGGTACGCCAAGTGGCGGGGAAGGAGGGCGTGGGAGAGGCCCTAGTGCGCCGTTGTGTGACTGAAGAGGCCAGGCTGCTTCTGAAAGCCTCGGATAAGCCTCCCCTGGCACGGGTGCTGGGGCTGGATGAGTTCTCCATTAAGAAAGGGCAGGTTTATGACACGGCGGTGGTAGACCTGGAACGCAAGCAGGTCATTGGGGTAGTCGAGGGCCATCGGCAGGGGGAAGTAGCAGCCTTCTTCAATGCACTGCCAGAACCAGAGGAGGTTCGGGTAGTGGTGATGGATATGCATGAGCCCTTCCGCCAGGCTACAGAGCTCTGCCTTCCCCAGGCCAAGGTGGTGGCAGATAAGTTCCATGTACTGATGCACGTCCACCGGGCTCTGGATCAAGTGCGGACGAGCTTACAGCCCCCAAAGGGCAGGAAGGGGGAGCTCTTCCGGGCTCGTTATCTCCTGCTGACAGGGGTGGAGCGGCTGACACCAGAACGCCACATGCAGCTAAGGGAGCTACTGGGACACTATCCTCTTCTCCAACAGGCCTGGGCCCTTAAGGAGGCTTTCAGAGCCTGGTATCGCTCCGCCACCCGCTGGGAGGCAGAGAGGGGGCTGACCTCGTGGGAGGGCTCGGTAAGAGAGAAGGGGCCAGAACCATTTCGGGCCTTGCTCTCTATGCTTCGCATCTGGCGCCAGGAGATCCTGAATTACTTTGATCATCCCTACACCAATGGCTTCCTGGAGGGCAAGAATAACCGTATCAAGGTCATCAAGAGGACAGCCTATGGCTATCGCAACCCTCATAACTTCAGACAAAGGATTCTCTTAACCAATATAAAGGAGGCTTGCCCCAAAGCTGCACGAGGCTTATCACACTTATTGACGTAGAACCCAACACCCGATAGCGTCTCAACAATTCATGCTTTTGAGATTTGAAACGATCCCTGGTATGGCTTTGGGAGAGCACCTTAGTATTATACTCCAAAGGTCTCTAGCCAGTCTTGTCCCTGACATCGAACGTTTTCCTTGACCATCCAGGCGTGCAGGAGGTTGGTAGCCCCAGCTTGAGAACCGAAGCCATCCATAGGACGAATGCGCCTCCGCAGCTCCTTGATAGCTCGCTCCAGGGGGGAGGTAGTCCTCGGCATCTGGGGGCAGGCGGCTTCTAATGCCTGTTTGCCTCGCTGGATGACCTCCCAGCGGCGAGGAGCATCCTGAGGGAATTGCTCCCTAGCTCCCCGCATCAGGCCTTGCAGTTGGTGCCACAGGCAGCAGCGCTCCTGGGCTTGGGGCAATACCATAGCCACCGCCTGGGCAATGGCTTGGTCTCCGTCATGAATCACCACCAGCCCCTGACCCCAGCCATGGGCCTCCAGGCTATCCAGCAGCTTTTGCCATCCCTGTTGGCTCCGTTGTGAGGTCGGGAGGCCCCCAGATAGTGTCTGGTGCCATCATCGGCTTCTCCCAGTGCTAGCAGCCCCCACTGGGGGCGACCCCCGATGCGCAGGTAAACCTCGTCCAAATAGAGAGCCCGCAAAGGCTTGCTGGCAGTTGGAGCCTTGGCATGGCGGGCTTGTTGTTGAAAGCGCCGCCATAGGCTCATTAGACCTACGTTGCTCGCTACACCCCTCTCTAGCAACGCCTTGACCTGGCGGTAGCTGGCTCCGCTAAGGTAGGCTTCAGTGAGGCGCTGATCCAGGTCTCCCCAAAAGCGCCGACGGGGGGCAGAAATCTGGCATCCAGAGCCACGCTCTTGCCACAATTGAGGCAGCGCAGTTGAGGCACCCGCAGGGTGACGATCCCCTCCAACACCAGCAGTTGCCTGGAGTAGTGACCATTACGCTTTAGTTGTTGCGCCTCCCGGGGACCACAGCCCAGGCATACCCAGGGTGTAGGACCCCGGCGCCGCTGCCAGCGATACCCCAGATGCTTTGTCACAAACATCTCCAATGCCTCCTGAAGTAGCCTCCCCTTCCACTGCCTTATCCCTCGCCGCTGTGCCTCACGCGTCACACGCACCGCCTCAGCCATACTCTTGCTTTCCACCACCGCTTCTGCTACTGTCATTGTGGGCCTACCTCCTTGTCTCAGCTCTGCACTACCTTTTACCCAAAGCTTAACACAAGGATCCTAGGCCCTTCATCTCCTAAAAGCATGAATTAACGGAACGCTATTTATTCACTTGTTACTGTCAAGAATTTGTCGGTAAGAGAAAGGAAACAGAGAGACCTGACAATTCATATGGATGATACCTCTGACAGGGATTTCAGCACTTTAACCCAAGGACGAGAGGCGTGAGGGCCGTATAAGGCTGGCACTTCCACCTTTAGCCAGTCACCTGGGTCCTGAACAAGAGCCTGGCGGACGACATGGCGTATCTTCTCGCTAGGGAGGTCTAACTTATGCCTTCCTCGGAAAGATAGCCAGCTCTGGCCAGTTTCCCTTCAAGGACAAGAAAACGGACGCATAACAGGCGGCGAATCCCTTTGACCGTCCAGCTCATCCCTTGGTTCTTCATCCGCCTGACTACCAGCTTGTCCACATCGCCCTCTAT
>CAYVGZ010000092.1:0-4698 GCA_964450845.1 uncultured Candidatus Bathyarchaeia archaeon
ATGGAGCCTGCTATTGCGCTCTCTACGTTAGAAAGGACTTGTTTGAAGGTAAAACCCCTATTCTACCAGTTCCAGAGCGTAGACCACTAGAATTGCAAGCTAGAGCCTATGGGATGGCTGTAGAAACGCCTACTGCTGAAAAAGAAAAACCCTCAGAAACAACTGCCGTAGGTGCTAAAGCGCCTTCTGAGATTAAACTGAAGTTGTGGTACTGCAAACAGTGCGGCTATGTAGTTTTCCGTGAAGACCCTCCATACATTTGCCCAATATGCAAGGCAAAAAGGGAAATGTTCGCGGAAATAACAATACGTGCAACCACGTCAGAATAACCAGAGCCCGCTCTATCTCGTTACTTCTATTTCGATTTTTTTCCAGTCCTTTTTTATTCCCCTTAAGGAAGTTACTGCTCCTGCAATAATTCCACTAAAAATTTTTGTAGCAAACTCGTTAAGGTCTATTTGTTCGCCATCAACAAGAAGTTTAGTATCCAAAAGCATCACCTCAAAAAAATATATCGTTATCTAAAAAGTAAAAGCTTTCTATAAACTAATCAACAAAATCACTAGTATAAATAGAGGGGTATCTAATTGAAAAAAACACATTTAGATAACACGCATCTAAACAACAAAACGAAAGTGTTAAAGACCATTGAGCTGCTTGAAAAGGAACATCCAGACGCAAAAACAGCCCTACATTACACTAACCCATTAGAGCTTCTAATAGCCACAATCCTTTCAGCCCAATGCACCGATGACAGAGTGAATATTGTCACGAAGACATTGTTTAAAAAATATAGAACTGCAAAAGACTATGCCAATGCGAATACAAAAGAACTTGAAGAAGATATACGAAGCACAGGATTTTACAGGAACAAAACCAGAAACATCAAAAAATGTTGCCAAATGCTAGTTGAAAGATTTGACTCGCAAGTTCCGCAAACAATGGAAGAAATGCTTGAGTTACCTGGTGTCGCGAGAAAAACGGCGAACATTGTTTTGTCAAATGCATTCGGAGCCATTGAAGGAATAGCGGTGGACACACATGTTCGCAGGCTTGCCATAAGGCTTGGGCTTACTGAGAATGAAGATCCAAATAAAATAGAGGAAGACTTGATGAAAATAGTTCCAAAAAGCTATTGGATGAAGATCACGGATCTGCTGATATTTCATGGAAGACGTATATGCGTGGCGAAGAAACCTAAGTGTGGAATGTGCATTCTGAACAAGATTTGCCCATCCGCCTTCAAGTTTGGCTAAGAGTGTTCGCTGACTGCTTTTGGATAGCCCTCTTCTTCTAGTTGAATGGTTGGATGGTCTATTCCAAATTCTTCTTTTAACATACTGATCAAATCTGAGAGAAGCTTCTTTTTATTTGTCCTTTCTCTCACCACCACATGAGCGCTCATAATGCACATTCTAGTTGGAGTAATACACCACACGTGGAGATCATGAACCCCTTTAACGCCTTTTAATTCAATTATTCTCCGCTCCACTGCATTCATGTCGATGCCGTGTGGGACTCCTTCGAGGAGCACATTTATAGATTCTCGAATAAATTTTAATGAACCATAAAAAATCAGCAAACCTATTAGCATGCTTACTAAGGGGTCCACTTGGTACCATCCAGTGAAATACATGACTAATCCAGCAGAAATAGCTCCCACTGAACCTAAAGTATCAGCTAAAACATGTAGAAACGCTCCTTCAATGTTTAAACTTTCACTTTTCGACTTTGAAAGGACAAAGGCGCATAAACCGTTGGCTATAAGACCCAGAATGGCAATGATGAGCATGTTTAAACTCTCCACCGCAGCCAGATGTTGAAATCGCTGAATTGCCTCATAAAAGATGAAAACCACCACAATCCACAGAAAAATGCCGTTTAAAAAGGCCGCCAGAATCTCTGCTCTGTAATAGCCATAAGTTTTTTTCAAGTCAACAGGGTGTCCTGCAAGCCATGCCGCTACAAGGGCGAAAACTAAGGCGGAAGCATCATTTAGCATGTGCCAAGCATCTGCCGTGAGGGCAAGACTGTTCGTTATAATTCCCCCAACCAACTCGATGACAAAGAAAACGATAGTGATGCCTAAGGCAATTCCAAGGTTTTTTTTGCCACTTTGCGGATGTAAATGTTCATGCATTGTAACAGCGCTCATGACATTTTTGTCTCCGTTATTATTAAACTTGAATGGCGAAAAAATTAAATGCTCGTTCAAGGTTAAACTTTACAATAGTCTGGAAAGGGATGATGAGAATATTATGAATGACAAGAATTTTTTGGGGAGAATTCTTGTTCCCATAGACGGATCCGCTTCAAGCCTTATGGCTGAAGAAACAACGGCGATAATTGCTAAGAAAACTGGGTCAGCCGTAACCGTTGTTCATGTTATGCAGGAATTGAGGTTGGATTCTCAGCTTCCTAGTAATGTGCAGGATGAGCTTCTAGGCAGCATTTCACAGTATGCCGAGCGAATAGTAAACGATGCGCGTGCCTTGTTCAGTGAAGAAAAAGTAAATATAGACACAAAAACAATTAGCGGTGACCCAGCCAACAGTATTTTAGAGTTCTCAAAAGAAAGTTATGATTTAATTGTGATGGGTGCTCATGGAGAAAATGAGAAGGACCCTTATGCACTTGGTAGCATAACTAAGAAAGTTATAAGGCACACCATTTGTCCAATACTGATCGTAAAAAAGGTTAGTACATTGTCTAATTTACTCGTGTGCATTGACGGTTCTGAGAATGCCATCAAAGCCTTAGATTATAGTGCTAAACTTGCTGAGAAAATGAGTTCAAATATTACCTTGCTTAATGTTCAGGAGCGAAGATTATATAATTCATCGCCTAAAACTGCTGAAGAGTTTGGTGAGAGAGTTCTTTCTAAGGCGTTGGGTGCTGTTCGTGAAAGAAAGTTGAAAGTGGATAAGCAGTTGGAGTTCGGTGTTCCTTCAGATGTGATAGCGGAAGTTGCTGAGAAAGGGAAACACGACTTAATTGTTTTAGGAAGCAGAGGGTTGGGAACTATTAGTCGGTTCTTGCTTGGAAGTGTAAGTGACGACGTAAGCCATAAAGCGAAATGCTCACTTCTGTTAGTTCCAGCAAAAACATAAACAACTTCTAACAATCTACGAATATTGGAATTGTTAAGCGACTTCAGAATTTCAGCGTTATGAACGGGTTGGTTGATAGGAAAACTGATATAAGTCAATATAATGAAAATAGCAAGTATTATGGACAAACCCATAAAAATTCTTGGTTTTGCTGGAAGTTTAAGAAAAAATTCCTACACCAAAGCATTGCTGCATGCAACTATGAAATTAATACCAAAAAAGGCAAAGCTTGAAATCTTTGACCTTGAAGGAATTCCTCCATTTAACCAAGATTTAGAAAACCGAATGCCAGAAAAAGTTAGGGAATTCAAAGCAAAAATTAAGGCGGCAAATGCAATACTGATTGCAACGCCTGAACACAACTATTCGATGCCTGGGGTTCTCAAAAACGCAATTGATTGGGCTTCGCGACCTCCTGGGAATAATTCTTTCGAAGGTAAGCCCATAGCGATAATGAGTGCGTCTCCGGGAACGCTTGGAGGTGCAAGGGCGCAGTATCATCTTCGGCAGGTTCTTGTTGCGCTTAATATGCATGCGATTAATAGACCTGAGGTTATTGTAGCATCTGTTGATGAGAAAATCGATGAAAAAGGTAATTTGATGGATGAAAAAACAAGGAAAAAGATAAGGCAATTGTTGGAAAGCTTGGTCGACTGGACTAAAAAATTAAAGAAGGAATGAGCGAAGCCCACATTTGAAAATGAGAGCGTGCACATTTTTCTAACGTTTCGTTCGTATTCGCTGAACAAAGTAAGCCAAGATAATGAAGCAAGCGGCTATTGTTAGCGCACTTGAAACAGTGATAATTGTTGCGTTGTCGGTTTCCAATATGAAAGCTATTGAAACTGCTGCTAGAAAAACGCCGAAGTATAGGCTTGCATTGCTACGCAGAAATTGGGTAAATTCTTTTCGAATAAGTTTACGATATTTATTTAGCAAAATGAGCATTGATGCGAAAGTTAGGAACACGACTACGAAAGTGTATGTAATTTCTGCCCAATAGTTTTCAAGGGTAAGTAATAACCCAATTTCGTCTCCTATAAGTCCGCCTCCAGCACCGAAAAGGATCGCTGCCAGTCGGTCTATTCGTTCGCTATGGTAGCTGATGCCTAACCAGCCACCTATTGCGAGCATGGCTATGCCGTACCAGAAATGGTGGATGTGATAATCGCCGCTGAACAATATGGTGTTGGGGTTTAGGGTGGTGAAGGTTCTGGCAACTGTAAAGGAAACTATGAAGGATGTCATGGCTAATATTGAGAGATTAGGTTTCTCCTGTATTCTTTCCTTCGTAGCCATTTTTGTGGTATTCTCCTATAATCTCAGTTGTAGTTTGCAAATCACATAAATCTTATTTATGGGTAAGAGAGAAAATAGAAGTTTGCGGAAGATATTCCTTTTTTATTGTTAGTTTTGCAATATTTTTAAATGGTGCTTTGGTGTAGACTTTTCTATGCATGAATGGGCTTTGGCTGAGGCAGTAGTTGCTGCAGCTTCTGAAATTGCTAGGAAGGAAGGTTTGGTAGAAGTCAGAGAGGTTAAGATAAAGGTTGGTGAACTGCAGCAAATAGAGCTGGACATACTGGAA
>CAYVGZ010000093.1:0-4553 GCA_964450845.1 uncultured Candidatus Bathyarchaeia archaeon
CTAAAATTATCTTGACAAACTTAATATAATTAGTTATACTTTTTATGTAAAGCATATAAATCATATTATTCATATATTGCGTATCATAAAAGGAGGCGTTAGAATGGTTAAATTTCATGGGCCTAAGGTATATGGCGCAGTAACAGTAGGAGAACGAGGGCAGATTGTAATACCTGCAGGAGTACGGAAATCATACCGCATTAAAGCAGGTGATAGGCTTATTGTGGTTGCTAAGTTAGGTGGGGGACCTATCGGCCTTATCCCCGCAGACCAATTAAATGAATTCTTGAGCCATATGACTGAAATGCTAACAGAGATTAAGAAGGTAAGGCTAAATAACAGATAATGAAGAGATTGATTGTTTTTTTTGTAATTTTCTGCTTTCTGCTGCCGCTGGCCAGAGCCGAGGAAATTCTGACTTGGGAAGATTGCCTTGCTGAGGCAAAGAAGAACCATCCAGACTTAATTTCTGCAGTGGAGAATATCAATCAGGAAAAAGCGAGCAAATCTATCACTGCCAGTAGCCTGTATCCGCAAATTGACGCTAATCTAGATGCCTCTACTGCCAGCACAAGCACGACCAGTTCTACTACAGGGGTAATCACCAAGGCCACCACTGATACTTACACCTACGGTATCTCCGGAACACAACTAGTCTTTGACGGTTTTAAGACCATACATGAGGTGAACGCGGCTAAAGAAAACATCAAAGCCGCCCAAGAGAATTACCGTTTTACTTCATCCAAGGTGCGGCTGAATTTACGCACCGCCTTCATAAATCTGCTAAAAGCGCAGGAATCAATAAAAGTGGCAGAAGAAATTGTGAAAATCAGGAGAGATAGTCTGATATTGATAACTCTGCGTTATGAATCTGGCTTAGAACACAAAGGCGCACTACTTACGGCAGAGGCAAATCTTGCCCAGGCAAATTTTGAACTTGCCCAGACAAAACGTAATTTAGAATTAGCACAGAGGCAGTTAACCAAAGAGATGGGACGGAGGGAATTTAAGACCATTATGGTAAAAGGGGATTTTACAATTAACGATACTGCTAAAGAAAAACCTGATTTTGAGGCATTAGCCAAAAATAATCCTTCAATACTTGAGGCCTTGGCAAAGAAAAATGCCGCAGTCTTTGATATTAAATCTGCTCATGCTGATTTTGCTCCTACGCTTTCCGGTACTGCCGGAGCAAATAAAAAGAGTAGCCACTGGCCGCCAGAGAATAACAATTGGAATTTAGGATTGAGTTTGACCATGCCGATATTTGAAGGGGGCTTGCGACTGGCGCAGGTATCTAAAGCAAAAGCTACCTATAATCAATTAGAAGCTGAGGAAAGAAGCATCCACGATAGTGTTACTGTTACTCTTGAACAGTATTGGGTGGGCTTACAGGATGCTCTGGAAATAGTGGAAGTGCAACGTAAATCTTTAGAGGCTGCCGAAGAACGTTCAAAGATAGCCGAGGCGCAATACTCTACAGGCTTTATTACATTTGATAATTGGATTATTATTGAGAATGATTTAGTGAAAGACAAAAAGGCTTATTTAAATGCTTTGGGCAACGCCCTGCTTGCCGAAGCAAGCTGGATTTATGCGAAAGGAGAGACATTAGAATATGCGCAAAAATAAACTAAAATTATTTTTTACTTTTCTGTTTATTTTAATTATCGCTGGCTTTGTTATAACAAGGCTAAAAGAAAAGAGATCTTCCGATGAAATTGTAAAAGAGATAACCCCGACTATCGGCACCATCAAAACTTTTATATCATGTACAGGGACAGTGCTTCCGAAAAACCGCCTGGAAGTAAAGCCTCCAGTAAACGGAAGAATCGAACGTATTTTAGTCCGGGAAGGAGATAAGGTAAAAATCGGGCAAATCCTGGCCTGGATGAGCTCAACCGAAAGAGCAGCCTTGTTGGATGCTGCCAGAGGTAAAGGAGAAGAAACTTTGCAATACTGGGAAGGGGTATATAAACCTATACCGCTGCCAGCGCCCATTGACGCAGAGGTGATTGTAGCAAAAACCCAACCCGGACAGACAATAACTACGGCTGATGCGGTGTTAGTATTATCAGACCAGCTGATTGTGCGCGCACAGGTTGATGAAACGGACATTGGTAAAATCAAGCCTGATATGAAAGCTGTTATTACTCTTGATGCTTATCCTGATGAGAAGATAAATGCCTCTGTAGAACACATATATTATGAATCAAAAACAGTTAATAATGTCACTATCTACGAAGTTGATTTAACTACACAGGAGGTGCCTATGTTTTTCCGTTCAGGCATGAATGCGAGTGTAGATTTTATAGAACAAAGCAAAGAAAACATCCTCTTGATTCCAAAAGAGGCAGTATATAAAGAAAACGGAAACAATTATGTTTTAATAAAACAGAATAACGGCAAAGAGCCGTTGAAGAAGCAGGTTATGTTGGGCATTTCTGACGATAAAAATGTAGAAGCAATCTCTGGCATTACTGAAAATGACAGAATGATACTTACAACAAAAAGATATAGCTTGCCTAAGAGCACGACGGGAAAGAATCCGTTTATGCCCACCCGTAGGCGATAATGATGATCGAGTTAAAGAATATATATAAGACGTATCAGATGGGCAAGGTCCAAGTAAAGGCCTTGGAGGGTGTATCTTTAAAAATTGTGCCTGGTGAGTTTATAGCGATTATGGGGCCTTCTGGTTCGGGCAAATCTACGCTTATGCACATTTTAGGCCTATTAGATAGACCGGATGCAGGAGAGTATTATCTGGGAAATAAAGAAATCGACGCACTCGCTGACGAAGAATTAGCCGCAATCCGCAACCGGCTGGTAGGTTTTGTATTTCAGCAATTTCATCTTTTGCCGAGGATGACCGCCATGGAAAACGCCAGTCTTCCTTTGATTTATGCTGGGAAACGACATTTGAAAGAAAGGGCAAAAGAGACAATCAGTGAAGTGGGACTCGCCGACAGAATAAATCACCGGCCAAATGAACTTTCTGGAGGCGAGCAGCAACGCGTGGCGATTGCCCGCTCATTAGTTAATGACCCACTAATCATTCTGGCAGATGAACCGACAGGTAACTTGGATTCAAGAAGCCGGCAAGAGATAATCTCCATCCTAAAAGGTTTAAATCAAAAAGGTAAGACCGTTATCATCGTAACCCATGAAAAAGAAATTGCGGCTTGCGCCCCGCGAATCATTCGCATGCTGGATGGTCGAATTGTTTCTGATGAGCAATCAGGAATTCTGCCAAAACCTTTGCAAGAAAGCGAAGTCGATAAGATAATCGATGTTGTTTTATCCAAATCCGAAAGAAAAGCAAGGGGAATAGAGTTTTTTGATTATCTGCGCCAGGCAAAAGGTGCAATGGTATCGCATAAAATGCGCTCATTTTTGTCTATCTTAGGAATATTAATTGGTATAGCTTGTGTTATTGCCATGTTATCAGTCGGGCAGGGCGCAAAGGGATTGCTTGAGAAACAATTGGCGTCTTTAGGGTCTAATCTTTTGATAGTCAGACCCGGTTCATCAAAAGTTTGGGGAATAGCTCTGGAGGCAGGCTTGACTTCGCGTTTTACTTTCCAAGATGCCTCTGCTATTGAAAGCCTCACTGATAAAGTAAAAAAAATAAGTCCTTCTGTGACAGGCAGAGGCCAGGTAGTCTATATGAATAAAAACTGGAATACTCGTATTGAAGGAGTGGGAGTGAATTATGCTTTAATCCGCGCTTCTGAGCCAGCCGTGGGGCGTTTTTTTACTGAAGAAGAGGTAAAAATGAGGGATAAGGTTGTGCTGCTTGGCGCAACAGTAGCAAGAGAGTTATTTGGAGATACGAATCCGGTTGGCGAAAGAGTAAAGATAAATCTGATTAACTTCAAAGTAATCGGGGTATTGCCGGCAAAAGGAGCGATTGGTTTTCACAATCAGGACGATACAGTGCTTATTCCGGTTACTACAGCTATGTATAGAGTTTTCGGGAAAAAATATCTTGATTCCATTTATGTAGAAGTGAAGAGCCCTGTTTTAGTTGACGCCGCACAGGAGGCTATAACCGAACTTATTATAAAACAGCACCATCTTAATCAAGATGAAGAGGATTCATTTCATATCCTTAATATGGCCGATATTAAGAATACCCTGGAAACCACTACCAAAACAATGTCATTATTATTGGGTTCAATTGCGGCTATCTCACTTCTGGTCGGCGGGATAGGCATTATGAATATTATGTTGGTTTCTGTGACTGAACGTACGCATGAAATTGGTTTGCGTAAGGCAATAGGAGCGAGGAATAAAGATATTATGATGCAGTTTTTAGTGGAAGCAGTGTTGATGGCTGCTATTGGAGGAATTTTCGGGATTCTTCTGGGTAGTGCGGTAGCTATTTTAATTACGGTTTTTGCCGGCTGGGCGGTTAAGATATCTACATTTTCTGTAACCCTTGCCACCACCTTTTCTGTAATCGTAGGTATTGTTTTTGGGTTATGGCCTGCAAGGCAGGCTTCAAGGCTCGACCCGATTGAAGCGTTGAGATATGAGTGAGATAGTAT
>CAYVGZ010000094.1:0-4497 GCA_964450845.1 uncultured Candidatus Bathyarchaeia archaeon
GTCTGGTGCTTTCTTAAGCCGTCATAATTGCATGTAATCGTGCCGGCTCCGATATTGACGTCGTTTCCGACAATACAATCTCCGAGGTAAGAAAGATGACCGGCCTTGGATCCCGGGCCAAAGACGGTATTCTTGAGCTCAACAAAATTACCGACTCTGGCTTTTGCCCGGAGAACCGTCTTTGGCCGGAAATGAGCGAACGGCCCAACCTGGGCATCTGCTTCAACTCTGCTTCCTTCGATCATCGTCGAGCTCAAGATCTTGACTCGGTCTCCAACCTTGGTGTTGATGAGATGAACAAAAGGATAAATGCGGCAATCCTTACCCAGGCTGGAATCTCCTTCAATGATGACTGAGGGATAAAGAACGGTCTCACGGCCGATCTGAACACTCAAGTCAATCCAAGTCGAAAGCGGGTCGAGTACGGCCACCCCCCTGGCCTCGAGCTCGCGGATCTTTCTCTGCCGAAGTATCCGAACGGCCGCAGCGAGATCGGCTGGGGTTTCGATGGCTAATGCCTCGTCGGGCGGCAGGCGGTAAGCGTTGATCCTCTTTTTGTTTGCCTTCAAGGCCTGGATGAGCCTGTTCAGACGCGGGGCAGGTTTCCCGCTTCCGATCGCTTCATCCCAAGCCTCAAGAAGGCCTTTGATCTTGAGGATTGAAGCGGGAGCGAGAGCGGGCCTCTGGCCGCGCGTCCCCGCACCCGTCTCCTGGGAAATAGGCAGGCCCCCGCTCAGCACCGTTAGGCCGTTTTCTTCCCCGCGATGATACTTGAGCATTGCCCTTAGGGTTTTTGGCCTGAGGAGAGGAAAGCGGCCATCCAGGATCAGCAAGTCCTCTCCTCGGCACTTTTCCAGAACTCCCCTCACACAGGAAAGAAAGCTCAAGTCCCCCGGCACGCCCTTCCAAGCCACGAAACGAAGACGGGGAAAAAAAGACAGACCAACGAACTCCTGCCCGTCGCGGCAGGTCACGAGATAAACGTGCTTAGGCTTCAGCCCTGCCACTGCTTCGAGGGCAAGCTCAACTGAAGATTTTCCTAAAAGCGGCTGAAGATAAGCAGCTTTGGCCGGCCCAGGCTTTGCCCCCCCTTCGGGAACCACAATGATCGCCAGAAGATTACCTTTCATGTCATCCGGGTGAGAAGCTTGAATTTCTTGTCTTCCCAGAGCGGTTCAAAATCCGTCTCGTTCTGAGCCATGATCCGGAAAAACCTATCCTTCTGAAAAGCCTTCTTCAGATGTTCGAGAGCTTCTTCATTTTTTCCCAAACGGACAAAGGCATTGGCCATTAAGTAGTAAGTCCGCCCTTCTTCTTCTCCAAAAGAAAGCGCTTTTTCCAGGAGCTTCAGTGCTTCTTCGTATTCTCCGCTATTGATCTTATAAACGGAATAATAAAAATAATCATCCCTTGTCTTGAGAGAGACGGACTCTTTTTTTTCTCTTTCCTTTGCGATCCTCAGGTAGACGCGGGCCCGATCGATGAGCTCTTTTTCCCCGTCATATTTTTCGATAAAAGCTCGGAACAATTCCTGAGCCCTGTCCGATTTTCCTTTTTGGAATTCCCTCACCGCTTCCCCGTAGGCCGCCAGCGCCTTCTCATAATGATCTTTCTTGCTCTTTTCTTCCTTCACCTAGAATCTCCCGTTCTCTAAAATTATGATAGCCGCATTTTACTCCAGGAGGCCTGCTTTTGACAAGAAGCGCCGCCGTCAGCTGGCAAGAAAACGGGGGGCTTTGGACTCATCAAAAGTCCAATAATCAGGGTTGCGGAGAAGAAAATGGATGGTCTTGAGGTGGAGGCTGTGACCGGCTTTAGAGGCCTGGAAATGGCCCAAGAGAGGATGCCCCCACAGGGCAAGATCACCGATCAAATCCAGAATTTTATGCCGGACGAACTCGTCGGGAAAGCGAAGCGGGCCGTTGATCACTTTTTCATCGTCCAGGATCAGTGCGTTCTCAAGCGTCCCTCCCTTAGCCAATCCCCTTTTCCAGAGCTCCGGGACGTCTTTAAGGAATCCGAAGGTCCGGGCCGGAGCAATCTCAGCCAGGAATCCCTCTCTGGTTGCAGCGAAGGAGAACTCCTGCCGGCCGATCGCCGGATGTGAAAAGTCGATTGAATAAGTCAGCCTGAAATCTTGATCAGGGGCAAATGAGAGGCTCGCTTCCCCCTCATGAAGAGTGCAGGGCTTGAGGATTCTAACAACCCTCCTCCGCCCGGGCAGCCGGCTGAGGCCGCGCTCAAGGATGGCTTGCGCCAGAGGAAGGGCGCTCCCGTCCATGATCGGGATTTCGCCGCCGTCGAGCTCAATTTCCAAGCTGTCAACCCCGAGAACATAGAGGACAGCCAAGAGGTGTTCCACAGTCTGAACCGTGAAATGTTCCGAAACCAGGGAAGAAGCGTTTCCTAACGCGGTTCTCAACGGATCGACTTCGATTTCGCGGCCGCCCAAGTCCAGGCGCCGAAAGATCATCCGGCCACAGCAAGAAGGCCTCAAGGTCAACGAGACTTTCTGACCAGAATGGATGCCAACTCCGGAAAGAACAACTTCTTTCTTGACTGTCCGCTGCTCGATCATCTTTGCCCAGTCATTCTCTTTCTTAAAGTATACTCCAAAATGCCATCAGGTTAAACACCCGGCGTTTGGGGAAGCATCTCCGTTTCCGTGATTTGCTGCAATAATCGTCGGAGGGTGGCGCGACCTCAGTCCCCTCCCGCCCGCAGCGTAAGGAGTTCCCCCCGGGGAGGGGCGGAGCGAGGACGGACACGCTTAAAAAGAAATTGAATTTAAAATTAGAGTTTGTCCCAAAGTGACGGGAAAAAGTTGACGTGAGTATAAAAAAAGGGCTACAACCTTTAAAGAATCTAGTATCAAAAAAGGAGGTAGTAGCCCTATGGACGAACTCGAAATCAAGATCGTCCTTTCCTATAAGGTACCAGAAAACGGTCTCACACTCAACGGAATTTTGCGAGGCCTTCAAGAGGATCAAAACACACTGATGCGTAATATGGTTAAAGCGATTCTGGCCGCACTGGAAGAGAAAGCAATAGAAGAATACATATCCAGCCACCCTGATACCTATTACCGGTATGGCCGGCAGGGCCGGGAACGGAAGTTTATCACTTCTTTCGGCCCGATCCACTACCGACTGGCTCAGCTCTATGACCGGCAAACAAAAAAGGTATTTCCTCCCTTGGTTAAAAAGCTTTCGATTCTTTCTCATAAACAGTATCAGAGAGAAGCTCTGGAAGCAGCAGTGGGACAAGTGATTCATCTTTCCTATCGTCTGGGAGAGAAAGAGGTTCGCCGGATTAGGGGATACGCACCGGGCAAGAGCACTGTGCACAGGGGGATAAAGGAGCTGGCAGAAGAGTACGGGCAGTGGCCTTCCTTGAAGCACCGCCCCTTCAAGTTTTTGATGGTCGATGGGACGAAGGTCAAACGTCAGGGGCCGCGGGGAGCACCTCTGGAGAAGGCAGACATGCGGTGGGCGCTGGCCTCTGAGGGGGTGAACAGGCGGTTTGAGCCTGTAGGATTCTGGGTGGATAAGGACTGGGGATTTATCCGTAAAGAGTTGGAAGAGAGATTGACGTATGAGAAGCTGGAAGTGCTTTTCTCCGATGGTGGCCCTGGTATCGAGGAGAATCTTCTTTCTGAAGGGATGCGGCCCCAGAGATGTGTCTGGCATGGAAAGAGAGACTTTCCCATCCTCCTTTACCAGGATGGAGCGAAGAAAGAAGAACAAGAACCTTTTCACAAGCTGGTGAAGGAGATTTTGCTTTTCTCTCTGACCAAGGAGTTGTTGGAGGAAGTTCTGCCCCCAGAGAAAGAGCTTATCGTTGCTCTTGTCGAAGAGATCAAGAAAGGCTTTGATAGACTGATTAAGGCACTTGATCCAGAGAAGTACCCGAAGGCTAGAACCTATATCGAGAATTTTTCGAGGAATGCGCTTCTGGTGTTTGAGTATTGGCTTGAAGGGAAGGGCTGGATCCCGCTGACAACGAATGTGATCGAGAGTGCCTTCAGCCGAATAGTGAATAGGGTCAAACACATTGGGAGGCGATGGAGTGATGAGGGCCTTATCAACTGGTTGATGATTGCTTTTCGGAAAATCTATAAACCGGCTCTTTGGAATGAGCTTTGGGAGAAATATCTCAAAATCCATAAGCAGTTACAATTTTCTCGATTGAGAGTTTCCTATGCTTGGATTTAATATTTTCCCGTCACTTTGGGACAAAGCCAACGATTTAGAATTTTATTTATCTCGAGGTGAGTTGTCAAGGGGAAGAGGAGAAAAGGGGTCGAAAATTGGGGTCTGACTCCATTTTTCTTAGGGGTGCGCTATCAACGTATAGGCAGGCATCAATAAGTATTGTTATATATCTTATAGAAAAAATAGAGATGGGCTTTTTATCCCTTCAGCTCTTTCCCCGCTTTTTGTTTTTCGATGTATTCGAGGAAAAAGGCCAGTATGGTAAACATCATCAGCCCTAATA
>CAYVGZ010000095.1:0-4400 GCA_964450845.1 uncultured Candidatus Bathyarchaeia archaeon
GGGCAACGCCCCCGCCCGTCCGCCTGCACGCAATGTTGGGCGTTTTGTGTACTGAATAGAATTCTTTTTAGATTAGCTGCCTTTTTTGCTGACCGACAATTTCTTGACTTCATTAATCAAAAGCAGGCTGAAAACAATCTCGACCACTATCATAAATCCTGCAACAATATGTGGGGGAAAATTAATCCCTACCACCAAAGCGGCAATTGGAATGATAACCGACAACGCCATGTAACTTGTTGATTTATAGAGCCAACCATAGGGTAACAGATGCGCCCCAAATATCATCGCTAATACCATTAACATTTTTTCTGGAATCGCATTGTATATCCACATGGCAATCAGTAGATACAGCATTTGATTCAGTGAGAACAACACACCCAGGTTAGTTAATGGATTCTCTTTGTTTGTAAAGTCTACATTGATCAATTTTGAGATCAAAAATGCCAATGGCACGAGAGGAGCTGTGAAACAAAACGTAAGTAGGTTCTTGGTCAAGATCGGCACTGCGGTTAAATGAACAATCAGTACAGCGCTCCAAATAATGACTGACGCCAAAATAAAATGCAATCCTTTTTTTTGCTTCACAGCGCTATCCAATCGTAGCTCATCTAGACTTAAGTTCATCTCTGTACTCCTTTCAAGTGGTTGAATAAATAAACGTGTACATATTGATTGATTGTAAGGCAAACGCCCAACGGCGAGCGTTACTGGCAGGCGGGGGATTTGGCAGGAAAAAGTCGAAGGTAGAAAACGCTTTTCGGGGCAGAATCCCTTGAGGCGGGGCAACACCCCCCGCCTGTCCAGTGCACGCAATGTTGGCTTGCCTTTTGCCCTTAAGAACATCAACTTGATTTTGATTGATTTTCCTTTGCTCGTTTAGCTACTTTTTGAAAAACTGTATGTACGCCTTTTATCGGATTCATAAACGTATCTACGGCAACCTCCCAAGCGTCAGGTGCAGTTTCTAAAAGAAAATTAAACCATTTTTGTACAGTTTTTTCATCCGCGCCATCACCCTTTCGTGCTTCTGTTTCTAATGCTTTAGCGGCTAATCGTGCTTCTTCCTTCTTGGTGCTCTGTAATGTATCAATTTTTTGTAGAAGATTCGCAAGCACTTTAGTAAGTTCATCTTGATTTTGATTTGATGTACCCATATTTATGTTATCTACATGGGCATTGTCGCCAGAAAAGATTCCGCCTACATTTCCATGAATATTGAACTCATTTTTATCTTTTGTATCCATTTCGTTTCTCCTTTAATTTATCAACTTTGATTTGATGTACCTGTATTAATATTTTTTACGCTGGCATTATCGCCAGATAGAATTGCACCTACATTTCCGTTGATAGTAGTGGTAGGTTGGTATACGAAGGTAGGAGATTGAGTTTGCCGAGAGCGGCTTTCCGATAAAGATTTCTTTCTTTGGGAATATTCTAGTTGGCTGATTTTGCCGTGACTTTTTAGGAGGTCTAGAACGATTTCTCTATACTCATCAAAGTTTGGATGGGTAAGCATAAATACGATAAGGTCGCTGTTTTGTTGAGGATTTAAAAGCGGAATACCTTTTTCCAAGAAAAGGCGCATTTTATTTTTTTCTTGATTACGCCCAGCAAGAGCGGCTAAATTTATAACAGGATAAGGATTTGTTGGAAATGCTTGATATGCTGATTCGTTCATCTGTTGGCTAGCCTTATAATCTTCTAGGTGATAATAAGCAACACCATTATTGCATAGCCAAGCACTTTTCCAATATTGACGATGTTCGTTTGGAAGACTCCAAGTTGAAATTTGAGTAATGGCTTCATTGTAACAGGCGATGGCGTCATGATAATTCCCCAAAGCAAGGCTAATATCACCTGTGGCTGAATAGATAAATGGGTTTTTAGGGTTTACTCTTAAAGCTTGCTGCATATATAAGTAAGCATTGCCTAAATCTTGTTTTGCTTGATAGCATAAGCCTAATCGGTAACTTGCACTATTGTCTGGGAAAACCTTGTCAAAATCTGGCACTGTCTGAAGACAATTTTTGAACTCCACGATTGCTCGGTCAAAATCGCCCAATCTTGCGTAAATGTCTGCTAGTGTGTCTCTGAAATTTGCTTGGTCGTTTGGGGTTTTAGCAAGTGAAATTGCCTTTTGGGCATATCTTAAAGCTTGCTCCAATTCAAAATTGTTGAGCGCATATATCCATGCTATTTGATTATAAGCGCCAGCATGATTGGGATTCTTTTTGATTGCCTCAAGTGAATATTTAATCGCCTCATTGTATGCTCCCTTGCTATACTGCTGAATTCCTTCTTGATATAACCTTTCTGCCTCAGTTTCATTTGATTTGCCAGAGAAAAATTCTATCCCTTTCCAAATTGCAGCCGTCAATACTGCCATTCCTGCAAGGGCTACCAAATCTTCGTTATCGTTATTGTCTTTCATTTTTCCTCCAACAATAAAATTTTGAGATTTCAATTGTTATGCAAGGGGCAAGCCAACGGCTGGCGTTACCGGCTGGTGGGCGGGACGCGACAACGCCATTTTACCGGAACCAGCCTCAAGCCAAAGAAACTGCCTGAAAACGCGCAGACTCCCACCAGTCGGGTGCACGCTGTGTTAGCCGCCTTTTTGTTTGCCAAGCTGTTTTGTAACGACCTTCTTAACGTATTCTGGTATTGGAGATTCATCCTGCGCCGCTAATTTCTTGAGATTTTCATATACCTGAACTTCGTTTTCATTCCACAAAATATCGGTACGTCTTACTTCTTTGAGCGCAACATGAACATGATTTTCAGGATTTCCCCAATAACACTGTAAACAAACTTGCGGCAATTTACTGCTTAGCCAGTTAACGCAGTGCTCGCAAGACCAAGATTTTGCACGATTGCAAGTACCACATACCAACATGAAATCCTTAGGATTCAAATTGCCCTCTGTGTCACCTGCAACTTCATAGGGCACTCTGTGGTCAACCTGTAGGTAGCGTTGTTCAAAGGCTCCGTTACAGATTCCGCATTTACCGCCGCTTATGGCGTAAAGTTCATCTCGAAATTTCTTTGAGAATGTTTGCCTGCCTGATAACCTGCCTCTGCGAACCTGGTTCAAGTCTCCAAAACGATAAGCAGCAATTGTTCGACCTGTGCTGTCCTTAGTTCGAAATGTATCTATTGGAATGCCCAATTCGCGGACATCACGAACTGCTCTGGGCGGGTGATTGTAGCCATATTCTTTTTCTAATTGCTCAGTAGTAACAAATCCATTTTCCAAAATATGCTCAATCACAATTCGAGCACGCTTATTAGAAATATTTTCCAGAAGTTGCCGTATTACTACTTTGTACTCAGCGGATTCTTCAGTCATTGTTTAGGAGACTCGTTGTTTAGAATTCAAAAAGTGCGGGCTGTCGGATAGTGTGATTGGCAATTACTTCTGTTGGCGGAAGATGTAATTTTTCAACCAGATTCTTAGAGAGATAGACCGATTCATAAGTTACATCATCTCTGCCAAGTAATGTCGCCTGTGTAGAGCGCCCCGCTTCAATTTCAAGACGATACATTCCAAATTTCTCAGGAAGATTCTGCCCATAAGACTTTTTGCCAGTACGGCCATCATAGCTAAGAATAAATGGAACATTCTTTTCGTTTAATTTTCCCAACTCTTGCATAAACTCATTAAAATCAATTCCACTGAAATATCGTGGATCACCTGTGGCACAAACGCCTTGATAAGGTGGATCCATATAAACTAAATCTTTTGAAGTAGCTTTTTTCAAAACTTCCTTGTAATCTGTGCTAGTCAAGGTTGTTTTATTTTTTAGCAATTTAGAGACCGCAACAATATCACCTCTCATTTGCTGTGGATTGCGTCCTAGTCTGCGGTTATCGGGGCTTTGGTTAAAATCCCCATTTGCATTGTATCTAACTGATGCTTTGACACAACGGGCAAGCAAATATAGTAAGTAATCTGGGCGTTTAGTTTTATTGAAGTTGTCACGAACAACATCGTAATATTTTCTTTCATTTCCTTGTTGTTCTAGCCACAAATGTTTGTATTGAGCGGCAATATCGTCAGGATTGTTGATAATTTCATTCCAAAGTGCAATTAACGGTGTATTGACATCATTGAGGTGAAAACGAGGTGCTTTACCATGAGCCGCCGCCGCAATTGAAATTGCCGCTGAACCCGAAAACGGCTCGAAAAGAGTTTTGATTTCAAGCGGGAAGAAAGGCAAAATGAACTTTGCTAAATTGCGCTTGCTACCTTGATACGGTATCGGATGCGGGATTCTCATTATTCAATCTCTCCACCATGATTTTACTCTATCTTCTCAACACCATTATGGAAGGGGCGGCTAACGGCTCGCGTTAGCTGCGGTGGGTGGGAGGGTGGACTCACCGTCGAAACGGGA
>CAYVGZ010000096.1:0-4375 GCA_964450845.1 uncultured Candidatus Bathyarchaeia archaeon
GGTTGAGGAGGTGTTTGACCATCGCCAAGGCCTGCGCTTGGTCAGGGATTCTGGCCAACAGAGGATAGAAGTTTGAAGCGGCTTTGCGAGGGGAAAACTTCCCGTCCCAATGCCTGTCAAAGTAGAACTTTTCACTCTCATTCCAGAGCCGGCTGTTAATGAGTTTTTTCATCAGGTTGTATTCGTCAAAATAGAAAGCATAATCATCGGGAAGGTTCAGAATGCTGGCGATCTGGGCAAGGCAGTAGGCATCAAGGGCATAAAGAGAGTTGAGATCCACACAGTTCATCGTCAGAGTCCCTGTCTCCTCACTGAATGAAGCTTCTTCCCAGTTCGGCAGGTCATCCTGTCCCGATTCCCACTTGGCCCGCTGTTTTCCTTCAGCCTTGAGCTCCCAGCTGGGAACATTAGGCGTCACAAGCTCCGCGTCCGAACCCCACTCAAGAAGACCGTCGCCATTGCCGTCCCGGCGAGCCTGACCGTTCAATTTAGGAGCTTTCCAGAAGGCATGCCATTTTTTTAGGTAGGGGTAAGAAGATTTGAGCAACTCTAGATCGCCCATCTTTCCGAATAGCTTGAGAACAGAGAAAGCTCCCACGGGAGGCTGAGAGCGGTCGGCTGTCCCGCCTAATCGGCCCCTCCAGTTGGGGATATTCCCGTTAGGATACTGAGTCTCCAGCACAGACTCGATGATGTTCCGGGCATGTTTTGGGCTCTCGACTGAAGCCTCCAGAGCACTAAAGAAAGAGTCCCATTCGAAGATAGTCCAGTCATCCTGGATGCCTCCGGGCTGGAATATCCAGAGCCGCCCTGCCGGCATGTAGAGTCGGTGATGACCCGGTTGATAAAGGATCATCCAGAAAATGTTGTTAGTGATGGCTTCGGCGACGCCCTCAAAGAGGCCATCAACCTTGACTCTTTTGTTCTCGTACCGGCGTTCTTCCTCGATCAGGAAGGAGTCGATTGTCTTGCTGTTCTTATAACGGTAAATCTGATTGGCCAGGACCTTCGGGTCTTCACCGACCCCGGCTACGAAATAGATATCCCTCTCTTTCTCCGTGGAAAATGAGAGGGAAATGTCCTTTCCCGCCAAAGGCGAGGCAGCGTCCGGCGGACGATTTGACCAGAAAAGGTAATAAGTTTTTCTGTCTGTTTCGCTTTCGCCTTGAACCTGTCCGTCGGCAAGATACCGGTAATCTCCGCTCTTATTCCAAGGGTAATAATGAACGATCTTAAGCTCCATGTTCTTAGGTGCCCTGATATGGCCAACAACGGTTTTTTCATTCTGTCTGGACCACTCGAGCGTCAGTGTCTCCGATTTTGAAGCAGGCTTAATCAGGATCGGAGTCTCCTGAGCCTGGTGGAAGGGCAGGCTGAGGTCGGCCTGGATGCGGGAATATTGCCCGTCAGGAGAATGAGGCCCGACTTCGGAAATAAGGTAGAAGAAGTCATGACCCTCGGCGGACCGGCCCTCCTTGGCGACTCTGATCCGGAACCCAAAGACGACTTCAGGAGAGACAGCCATGACCAGACCGAGCCATTCCTTTCCTTCAAGGGCTCCGATGTAGACATCTTTCCATGGATAATAGATCTCTGCTCGTGTGGGGAGGACGCTGATTATTGTGGCCAGCAACAAAAGAAAAGCCAGGGAAAAAGGAATCAGCCGGGCTCGGTGGTTGGCGCCTTTCTCGATGCCTTGTCTGATAAAGTCATGCATTTTGTAGCCGATGCGTTCTTTATCAAGGTTTCCTTTTTAATTTACGGCAAACGCGAGGATAAATCAACGCCGGCCAGAGCACGGTTATCTGTCGAGGTGAGATAAACCGTATTTCTTGGCCCAAGCCAGGGCTTCTTGATATTCAGTCCTCTTGATTCTCCTGTTGATTTCTGGGTATTCCCCGGCCTTATATTCGGGACGATACTGACCCATCAGGTTGACATAGGTGTCCGGCGTGAGTTCTTCGGCCACAAACTTGATGAATCCTTCAGTCCCCGAAATCCTGTTGGGCAAGATGAGATGCCGGAGGACGAGTCCTCTCCTGGCAACGCCTCGATCATCAAGCTTTAGGATTCCGACCTGACGGTGCATTTCCTTTACCGCCGCCTTGGCATAATGAGGATAATTATAGGCGCCGGGAGAATATTTGGCTGCGAAGCTTGGCTCCATGTACTTGAGATCAGGAAGGTAAATGTCGATGATTCCGTCGAGAAGTTCGAGGACTTCGAGAGTTTCGTAGCCGCTCGTGTTATAGACAAGCGGGATCTTGAGTCCCAGCCGGATGGCCCGGCGGAGAGCCCGGACAATATTCGGGACATAATGGGTCGGCGTGACGAGGTTGATGTTGTGGCAGCCGAAGCCTTGCACTTTGACCATCGTCTCGGCAAGCTGATCATCAGAGATTTCCACTCCTTCGCCCTCAATGCTGATCGTGTAGTTCTGGCAAAAAACGCACCTCAGCCCGCAATTTGAAAAGAAAACTGTCCCGGAGCCATTCTGCCCGACAAGCGGCTTCTCTTCGCCGAAATGAGGAAAAGCACTTGATATCTTAACCCGGGCTGTCGCCTGACAAACTCCGGTTTCTCCCTTAAGCCTGTTGACGCGACAGTTTCGCGGGCAGAGGTGGCAGTTTTCATAGAAGGCCATGAGCTTTTCCTCTCGTTCTGCCAGGCGGCCAGAGCTCTCCAGGACGAGATAAGAAGGGAAAGCCTCGGCCTTTTCCTGGTCGAATGATAAAGCAAGGATGGAGCGGCCTGTTCCAGCCGCCAGACCAGGGAGGAATGCACTCGACCGCGCGAGCAGCCAAGCCCGCCTCAAGAAATCCCTTCGCGTAACCCGACCCATTGTTCTCTCTATGATTTTTTTTAATTACCTAAATTTTCGCCCAATTTTATACACTACAAAGAAGCATTAAGAGAATCAAGAACTTTGTGGAGCCGCTTCTCTAACAGAACATCCGATTGCCAAGTGAAACCTGTCCTCAGGTCTTTAAGCTGAACCCGATATCCGCGCTTTAGCTTGTCGAGTAACTCCAAGGCCGTAAGCTCATGCTTTTTGGCAAAATAATCAAGGAAAGAGAGGATGGCATAGGCGAGATAACAGATGCGGAGATGTCCCTCGATGTGTTCTTTTGTCCAGACTCGAATCGGCCGCAGAGAGAGAGCTCCTTTGATCTTTTTGAAAGCCCTGTCCACAATCTCTTTCTCAAAATAATGTCGTGTGACTTCTGCCGAGGAGAGATCGGAGTTATGATAGATCAAAGAATACCCCACCTCCCGCGCCTCTTCATCCGTGCCGCGTTTCTCATAGACAATCTCCCGCTTCACCACTTCCAGCGAGGGATTATAGACAACAATCATTTTCCCCCGAAGATACGCAAACTCCTGAATGTAGACCGCGCTGTTTTGGAGGGAGACCCGGTTTTCCAAGCGATAGAGTGTCTCACGCTTGAGCTTCGCCAGGAACCGCTTCCTCAGGCCGGCACTCTTCTTCACCCCACAGATCAACTGCATCTTGGCGTCCAGCGCTTTCTTGATGTGCTCCTCGCAACTCATTCCTCTGTCTATAATTACGGCCTTAAAGCCCTGTTCCATGAGCCGGACAAAAAGATCCTTGAAAATCATCAGGTTGGAGGTCGTTCCCGGATAGGTCCTCATCATGATCGGGAACCCATACTTCTGGGTCACGCCCAACCCGATCTGAATCAGCTTTCGGTATTTTCCGTCCTTTCCCCTCCTGCATCGATCTTCCAAAGTCCCCCCTTCAAAATAAGTGTCGGTGACATCGATAATCGCCGACATCTTGTCTTTTTCATACGGCCTGAGTTTCCTCAGGATATGCTCTTCGACCTTGGCAAAGTCCATCTCATTGACTTCCCCCAGCGTCTCATAGAGTTTCGTTGTCGAGATCTCCTGGAGTCCGAGAAGCTGAGGAATCTCGGTTCCCCAAAACCATTCCTCGAGCTTGCGGATGCTCGGCCGATCCAGAAGGTGGGAATAGACAAAGGCCAGGGCATATTTTCCCCTCTCCCCCAAAAGCTCCTCCAGACTCAGCCACTGAGCAATTTTATGGATAGCCAAGACATCGGCGAAGCGGCGCACGGATTCCACTTGAACGTCAGTCGTGGCGACTCTTTTTTGGACTTTTCCGTTGATCTCTTTGCCGATATAGCGGATGACTTTTTGGACCACCCGGCCTTCGATGCGTTTGTTTTCGACCAAGGCGAGGTAGACATGAGGACCCTTTTTGATTTTTCTTATGAAGCTCATAGTGTATATAATATACACTACTAAAGCATGAATGTCAAGCCTTATTTTTGGTTTTCCCCTGGAAAAAGTCATCTCTTCCTGTAGTGTGAAAAATCAGCTAAAATTTAGG
>CAYVGZ010000097.1:0-4318 GCA_964450845.1 uncultured Candidatus Bathyarchaeia archaeon
GAGGAGCAACGCAAATCTTTCCTAAGAGCTGCTAAATTTGCAATAGCTAAAAGTAAATTTATGAAGAAGATTTTCAGAAAATTCGCACGTTGTCACATTACAACGGTTAAAAAGGCACCTTTCGACTTCGTCATCACCGTTCCTGAAGAAAAAATCAAGATTATTGGCGGAGTTGCGAATAACAAAGAACAAGAGTTAACCAAGAGGGTTGATGAAATCCTTAGTGTTAGCAGAGTCGTCAAAGCGCATCCAATTCTTATAACCGAAGAGCGGAAACGGTCAACTAAGGATATTTTGTGCATCTGCAAGGAAGAGCTTTCCAAAATTAGAAGTCCGGAAGACTTGATTTCTCAGCTTTGAATGAGCTTTGTCTGTCGTGAGTCGTTTTCGCTTTTAGCCTTTTTAGCTGGTTTCCAAGATTTTCTAACAAAGTCTGGGTATTCGCCCAGTTTTTCTAGGCATTGCTGAAGAAAGTTGATGGTTTTTGGGTCTGTTGGGTATCCGCAGCCTAAATCGCCATATTTCTTTGCTAGTTCGGCGATTTCTTTGTCTCTTTCCACTTTTGCGATTATTGAAGCTGCTGAAACTATGGGATATTTTCTGTCAGCCTTATGTTCAGAGATAATTTCTACCTTGAAGGATAGGCATTCCAAGATGTGCTGCTTAAACCGTTCTTCTAAAACGTCTGAGGCGTCAACGTAAGCTTTGTCTGGCTTGAGTATTTCTATGACTTTTGCCATTGTCTGCGCTTCTAGACGGTTTAGTCTGTGAAGTTTTTTGCCTGTTTCAACAACTACGTCGATTTCTTTTGGCGAAAGCTTTATCACGCTGTATTTTTGTGCGATTCGTTTGATTTCAACGGCAAGTGTTTCTCGCCTGTGTGGAGATAAAAGTTTTGAGTCTTTAACGCCTAGTTCTTTGAGCTTTGGTAGGTCTTCTTCTTTCATTAGGACTCCTGCAATAGTTAATGGTCCGATTACTGAGCCTCGTCCTGCATCGTCAACGCCTGCAATTAACATGGAAAGGATCACTTGTAAGAGGTTATTTTGTTTTCAAGGCTATAACACTTTATTCCTCTTGCTCTATGAGCGTCTACCCCCCTTATATATAGATTGAACTTTGGTTTGAAGTTTCTGTTAGGAAATTGTTTTTATGTGTCTTTTGACAGATGTGTGAGGTGTTAGGGGTTTGAAGTCTATGGATTTGAAGGGTAGTAGGACTGAACGGAATTTGTTGGCTGCTTTTGCTGGTGAATCGCAGGCTAGGACACGCTACACTTTCTTTGCCAGCGCAGCCAAGAAGGAAGGGTTTGAGCAGATTTCTGCGATTTTCGCTGAAACGGCTGATAATGAGAAGGAGCATGCAGAATTATTCTTTAAACATTTGAAAGGTGGACTTGTCGAGATTACGGCTGCTTATCCCGCTGGTGTGATTGGTTCGACTGCTGAGAATTTATTGGCAGCGGCTGAAGGCGAGAAACTAGAGTGGGGTACACTTTATCCCAACGCTGCTGAGGTGGCAGAGGAAGAAGGTTTTGCAGATATTGCCAGAACTTTTCGCATGGTTGCTAAAGTTGAAGCGTATCATGAAAGGCGGTATAGGCGGTTGTTGGCAAACGTTGAGCAGGGCAAAGTGTTCAAGAAGGATAAGCCCGTCATGTGGAAATGTAGAAATTGCGGACACGTTTTTGAGGGCAAGGAAGTGCCAGAGAAATGTCCAGTATGTGCGCATCCAAGAAGCTACTTCGAACTATGGACAGAAAACTATTAGACCCAACTTTTTTCACTTTTAGCTATCCTAGTCTCTTTCTTTTGTTTCGAGAAATTCGACAGCCTTTTCAACGATAGTTTCGTGTAGTTTGTTTCTGTTTTCGTACGTGACCGCTATCACTTCCGTGTCTTCTCTGTTTTTCACTTCTTCTATAAGCCTATCCCTCACCTTCCAATGCACAACACCAACCACAACCTTCCCACACTCAACAGCCCGCTTAACAGCTTCCTTAAACTTTTCAGAAAACAACTCCATAGGACCAATCTCATCTATCGCAACCACATCAAAGTTTTCAGCAGCACCAACTATTGCATTTGCACCGATATTGTCAAGGTCTTCCAAATTCACGCCATATTTGCCAACCCGTGGACCAACCTTCTGATTAACATGAGCAAGCCACCCTCGCCTATTGCTACCTAAATCTAAAATTTCAAAACCAACCCGCGTCCAACCCACACGAGCTTCACGACTTATCACTCCCCCAACACTATAGCCCCTAGCCTTCAAGGCGTCAACCGTTTTTAGCAAGACGGAAGTCTTTCCCGTGCCTGGGCTACCCGTTATTAGCAACACTCGCTTTTTCAACAAGCATCCCTCACAAAACAGAAGTCTAACATTATCCTAAAATTGCTTTCCCAACACTCTAAAGCTGCGCCGAAACTATGCTAATCTGTGACCGTTTAAAAGCTTGTCAACGCTTATATCAGTCGACGTTAATGGTTCATAAAAAAGTGAAACAAATGGGACTCTACGAATTCCTCAAACGCGAATTCTCGTTCATCACAGGCAACTACCGAATCCTCGTCATAAGCTGGATGATAATGGACCTCGCCAGCGAAATGCCGGCACCAAACTACCAATACTACATCCGAGACGTCCTAGGCGGAACCGGCATAGCCCTAGGTCTAATAGGTCTCACAGGCTTTCTTTGTATGGCGGCAGTAGCTTTCCCAGGCGGTTATTTGGCAGATAAGTATGGGCGACGTTGGCTAATAACTACCATGACCTTCGGAATGGCACTGTCACATTTGTTCTTCGCGTTTGCTCCAACATGGCACTTTGTGCTTGTCGGAACAATGGTGAGCAGCCTATGCCTGATCTACCAACCAGCCTTATTTGCAATGCTTCAAGATTCGCTTCCTCCAGAACGCAGAGGAATGGGCTCTTCAATAATACAACTAATCCACAGCACCTTCAACACTCCAGGACCAGCAATTGCAGGATTGCTACTGCTGCATTTCGGACTAGAATGGAGCATGAGAATCATCTACTTAATCATGACAACCTGCTTCATTGCAGCTGCTATATGGCGACTTAGACTAAAAGAAGTCATGACCAACAGAGAGCCTATCCGCTTCAGATATTTCATATCGTCTTACCCAAAAGCTATGAGAGAAAGCTTCGGCGTCTGGAAAGTCGTTCCAAGATCAATGCTATGGCTACTTGTCGCCCAAATCCTCACTATGTTTGGAATTTCACTCTTCAGCGTAATCAATGCGCTTTACGCTAAAGACGTGCTTGGAATACCAGAAGAACAATGGTGGCTTGTCTACATCCCACTCTTGCTGACCATGATCGTCGCTTCCATTCCAATCGGCAAAGCAGTTGACAAAATCGGAAGAAAAATCCCCCTAATCCTCGGGTTGTTCACCTTCGGCATTGGCGCAGCAATTTTCGTAATTGGTAACCTGTACCTCATCATGATAGCCATGATTCTATTCGGTCTCGGCAACCTACTGTCCATGGCAGCCATGATGGCGCTTTCAACCGACTTGGTAAACTCAGAAAACAGAGGTAAAGTAAACGGGTTCACCAATTTCTCAGGCTACATCATGATGGGAATCGGCATGCTGCTAGGCAATTACTTATACGTCAGCTTTTCGCCTCAACTACCATTCTACATGGCAATTGCACTGACCCTTCCCGCACTCATCATAGTCCTCCTTCTCGTCCACGAACCAACCAAAAGGGCAGACTAACACTAAGTCAAGAAAAAGAATATTAACATGCACTTTCTATCAGTAATTCGAAAGAATTTGTCCAATAATTTTCGAGGACAAGCAAAAACATGACAGAAACAAGCCCCAACATAAATTTTCCAACAGAAATAATTGAAGAAGGCAAAATCAAAATATTAGTTCCAAAACTCAAAGCATTCGTAAAATTGCCTTCAGACTATGCGCCTTCAAAGGCTCCAGTCTTCTACAATCCAATTATGGAATTGAACCGTGACCTAGCTGTTTTAGCCCTGCAAGCCTACCAAAGAACTGTGAATCATGAAATTTCTGTTTGCGAACCCCTAGTTGGCTGCGGAATCAGGGGGATACGGTTTGCAAAAGAAGTCAAAGGTGTTCAAAAAGTCTTGATTAACGACATCAACGAGAAAGCCTCCCAACTTGCAAAATATAACGTGCAAATGAACGGACTAGGCAAAAGAGTAACCGTGAAAAATGAAGATGCAAATTTTCTCTTAGCCCATTACAGTGCACCACGCAAAAGATTTGACGCCATAGACATAGATCCCTTAGGCTCCCCCATGCCCTACCTA
>CAYVGZ010000098.1:0-4306 GCA_964450845.1 uncultured Candidatus Bathyarchaeia archaeon
ATTGACTGCGATATTGCCTGTGAATAAATAATCAGGCTGAAGAGGAAAAAGAATAAGTTTGTTTTCATTGAATCACCTTTTAAAAAAAATTGAAAAAAATTAATTTATTATTATGATTTTTTGGCTAAGCATTTCTTTGCTTGTTTTCATCACGACAAAATAAAGACCGGAACTCAAAGCCGAACCGTCAAAATTGATTGAATAACTGCCTCCCTGCACATTGCTTTCGCTGAGCAACAACTGAACCTTGCTACCGATTGAACTGTAAAGCTCTATTTCAACCGAGCCGGCAACAGGCAATTCATAGTTTATCTTGAAATTGCTGGTTTGCTGAACCTCTGAAACAGTAAGACTGTATTCATTAACATTTTTGACTTTTTCTGCGGAAAGCTGTTTATTGAAAGCCCGAAGTTTGGGGTAGTCCACGCCCTCCTCGATATACCAGACATTTTCAAAGTCCCAGCCCGCTTTCTCGAATGGCTCCCGCTTCTTCATCTCCGATGTTGGCAAGCCAATACCTTTACCTAATGGCTCTGTTATTTTTATTATATCATCATCCCAAAAGCAGGAAATAATATTACCGTAATATCCAAAAGGAGAATGTATCTTTTTATTGGTAGTTGTTGTTACTTTTGAATAAACATTTTCAACAACAACATCCCTGTTGACAGTGTCATTCGGGATGTCCACTGTTGGCATCATTACTCCATTTGTGATAATATGTAAGTCAACATAGCAATTTTTAATTTTTGTATTATAAAAAAATTGACCTAATGAATAAATTCCATAGTTTTCATAATCTTGGTTATCATCATCAATAACCATAGGTGCGGTCACAGTTCCTGTGAAATAGCATTCTTCCATCGTAAAATCTATGTTCCGATATTTGTCTTGTAGTAATAGATATAGATTATAAGGGTGATCAATATTTGGATAAACTCTTAAAGTAATGTTCTCAAAACCAATCCTCTTTAATGTAAAACAATTAAGCCCTGCCGCGAAATTATCAGCAAAAGATTTAAACAAATTTTTTATTTTGTATCCCTGACCATCTAATTGCCTTTGCCTGGATCCACTAAGTCCTTCAAAACCTGTGAAAATACTATCCCCTCCACCAGAAAATCTATAACCCCAATTCTTTGTGATACTGCCATCAAGATCATTCATCAGAATCCAATAATGGTCTCCGTCTCTGTCGTTAAAATATTCCAAAAAATCCTCAATTTTGGTAATTTGGTAGGGATCCTCTTTTGTTCCGCTGCCTTTGCCTGAGTAAGTGAATGGGTCAAAATATTTATGGCAAGGTTGTGTATCAATCCTGGTAAAGCTAACCTCGTTTAACTTAATTTTTTCAATACTTTTATCTTTCCCATTATTAATCGCGTTAGAAAGGTCCGATGATATTTCCTCTGCAAATACTGCTTTTGTTTCAGCTTCGAAAAACGTGTCTTTCTGAGCAAATAACAAAGTTGATTCCTCTACCCAAGGTATTTTGCAAGGTTTAACATTATTATCCTGTATATAATAATTCTTAACAAAAGCATGAAAATTTGAGCCATATTTCGCCTGAAAACCGGATTTTAGATGAATTTTATTATTATACATTGGAGCAACATAGAAATTGACACTGTCATCCTCAGGAATATAAGTTGTTATATTGTTTGAACTTTGTTCGGTAACAAGTTGCCTACCAATTCTTCTGTCGTCAGTTATCTCTCCGCTTATTTCTTTCTTACTCTTATAATATTTAGGTGTGCCACCCGACAAAATGCAATCCCTTAACTTATGCTCGACCAAAGGTCCGCTAAAATTCCATTTTGATATTATTATCAAGTCATTTTCATTTTCAGGCATGCTAATCATATTTGGAGACTTAATTCCTGAATGATCTGCCTGATACTTTACTTTCTCCCATTCGGGGTCCTGCCATGAATCAGCTTCAATATAGTCCCAATTAATTCTTTCCCAGTCACTTGCATTGTCTTGAGGAATATATCTTTGACTCTTAGGAGCATCAAGTTCTATACCATTCTCACCTCCCTCAACTAAATGCCATGCAAAACCGTGACAATTGAATGTATTAAAATTATTCGGATTCATTGGATAATTATAATCAGTTACCATCGTAGCTGTGGGAAATTTTGGATTATCGCTTTTTGAACAAACAATCCAAAGATTTTCCCCTTCAGTGTAAATCCTTTTTATTAATTTTTCGTATTCTCTATTCCAATAATGGTCAAAAACAGGTATTCTTTCCCATTCAGAATAGATTTCATTGTATCTATACAACTCATTTTCAGTTCCTGCATAAAGCTGATTATCATATTTTTGAATTGAATTAATTCTATAATAATCAGATGCATTAATCATTGGCAAACCAACCCTAAAATTTGTAAATGAAATACCTCCATTTGTTGACCTTTGAACACCTTTTACCAATGTGCCAAGATAAATGGCTGAACCATCTAAGAAAATTTCGGTTACAATGTCATCAGAGTAAATTTGTAACCAAGTGTCTCCGTTGTCTGATGATCTCCATAGTCCCTTAAAAATATCGGATCCATCTCCAGCATACACTAGGGGCTCAGATAGATAAATGCAATTGATTGATCGGCTAAGCTTAAGTGTCCAATTTGAACCTCCATCGGTTGATTTATATAAACCTGCTTCACCACCAGCATAAATAATGTTACTGCCTTCAAATTTAACACATCTTGTGGAATAAGTTCGCAATTGTGACCAGCTTTCCCCATCATTCGTTGATTTAAATAAACCATAGTTTGTACAAGCAAAAATATTGTTGTCTTGCATGCTTAGATCATATATAATCTTGTTTTCAAGGTTATCAATCTGCTCTTTATCCCAAGACAACCATGTCTCGCCGCTGTTTGCCGAAAGATATATTCCATTTTCAGTACCCAAGTACAAATTATTGCCATTAATTAAAAGGCATTTTCCCCGAAGATCTTTAAGATAATTATTTTTTTCTAAAAATTTAATATCATTTGTAATTTCTTCATCTCTGAGGAATACACCACCCTCAAGCAACCAAGCCTGTCGGCAACTTTCTACTTTGGCATCGTCCCAATATGAATTCTTTATAGGGTATGTTTTATCATTCCGTTGATTTCCTAAAGGCGTTAGAATTTTTATCTGCTCCTGGCTATATGATTTAGGTATTAACAAATACATCAGGATTGAAACTAATAATAATACTGTTTTCATTTTAGTTGCTCCTTATCAGTATTTTCGATTCTTAATATTCTTTGATTCAATATATGATTTTCCTTTTTCAATTCAATGATATATAAAGTCAATTCTTCGATTTTTTGAAGAAGTTTTTCTTGAAACTTTCCAACATTTATTCCAGTCTTTTCCGATTCATCAGCACTTGGCATATCCGGTAGTCTTTTATTTATTGATATGAATTTCTCCAAATCTGAAATAGATAGTAGCTTATAACTCTTATCAAAAACAAAATCAGGCCATCGCTCCGATGCTGTTGTAACTAAAATCTCTTTGGCTACAATGGCTCCATCAACTGATAATTTCAATTCTACATCATCTGTTAGCAATTGATTAGAACCTGTCCCATCAACAAATAATTTCTCTCCAATTTTAATAACACCGTCATTTCTGACTGTAAATAAAGGGATATTATTCCAGTTAACTATTTTCAAAGCATTCATTGTATTATCCGAAGTCCTTCCTTGTATTTTCACCCTTGAAAGATGATCAGGCATTGTTGTTAAACCAATACATGCATAATAGTCAGGATCTTCTAAAAGGAAGCTCTGGATCATTATACCTCTTGGTTGAAAAACAAATTGTGGATCTTCTTCGAAAAAATTCAAATTTGTATTAGGGTTATTATTATTCTGAGTAATAGCCAACAACAATTTCCCTTGGGCAGATTGAGATATACTTTGTATTATGCTTGAAAACCCACCTTGTATATTTTTATGAACTACTTGAATTGGGTTATCGGTTTCACTTGTATCTTTTTCCGAGCTTTCTTCCGAATCACCAAAAGAATAACCTCCAGCATAACAATTAAACCTTATATCCTGGAAACTTTCATTACTGTTCCAAAAATCCATTCCAAGTGTGTTCCTTGTTGATAATAGATTCTTTGGTTCATTATTTCATATTCCTACTTGTCCGGTAGGGATTATTGTCATCCTTTCAATATCCTGATTTGTTATTTCAGATGTAGCGAATCTGATTTTGCCTGTATTATTTTTTGTTGTTAAAATAATGTCCCTTGCATTTTCGGCTGATAAAACTAAATCCCCCTTGGGCGTTG
>CAYVGZ010000099.1:0-4232 GCA_964450845.1 uncultured Candidatus Bathyarchaeia archaeon
GGTAAGCGAAGAGGAAGGCATCAAAGCAGTAGTCGGCAAGCCTAAAGGCAAAGACACAATGGAAGTGCAAAGCTACCTTTTCAGCAAAGACAAAGGCTGGACGCTCGACAAGGCTAAGGCTTGGTTTGAAAAACACCGCGAAGAAACAAGAACCAAAGAACATGTTTCCTGCATTCTGCCCTTTCAGGTCTTAGAGAAAGTCGTTGACAAGCCTCTGCGCATTAAAGGTATTGCAATGACTTCTGGTATAAGCAGAAACTTCAACATCTACACTCCCGAAGAGCTACAAGTTTTCGCCAACAAGCTTGTTTCTGCGCCTGTCTATGTGGAGCATGTTGCAGTTCCGAACGCTGTTGGAAAAGTAACTCAAACAAGCTGGGACGGAGAAAACCTCTGGTACGAAGCCGAAATCTACGAAAGCGAAATAGCCGACAAAATCCGCAAAGGCTTAATACAGCATGTTAGCGTGGGCGCAGACTACGAAACACTAGACATAGTAGATGGTAAGGTTCCACATGGCTTGCACAATGCGGAATTAAGCCTTGTGGCGGTTCCAGGCATCCCAGAAACAAACGTGCAAGTCTTGGAAAGCCTGAAACCTAAGGAACAGATGGCAGAGCCAATTATTGCAGGCGAATATGTTCTGGGCTTTTACCAAGATCAGGCTGCTTTCATGCCTGAACATTTTCGAACAGTTTGGCTGGATCAGCAGAACGGCGTTTTGGCAGTTATGTCTAAGGTTCGTGAAGACCCTTCTAGAGAGCTGTGTCAAGCCATTCTATTTTCAAAAGCCAAGATGTGGGACCAGAACAGCATCCGCGACTGGCTGAGCCTTCATCCCGACTACATCACGCCTGCAGTTGTCTCCGAAAAGGCAGAGCCCGCTAAAGAGAGTGAACCAAAAATGAGCGAAAAAGTTGAAAACACTCCAAAAGAACCACCTAAAGGCGAGAGCCCGAAGGAACAGATTGAAGAAAAGAAACAGCCAGAAGAGCAGCAGACTATTGCGGAGAAGCTTTTGAAGAAACCTGAAACAAAAGAGCCTATGATTTCTATTAGGGAAGCCAAAGCCCTAATCGAGGCTGTTCTGCCAAGCCACATGGTTGAGCGAAGCTGGAGTCTAGGTCCTCAAAGGCTCTGCCAAGAACTGCGCGGAGTCATCCGCAATCTTGAATCAAGGTCATATGAGGTGACAAACGGGAGTAAGCAAGGCTGAACTTGCTGAAACCAAGGATAAGGGAAGTGGTTTTTCATGGCTGACGTTTCAGGCAAACCAGAAATGGCAATAGGCGAAACAGACGACCCAATGGTGCACATTGAACGTTTTGAGGCTGCTGCGGCAATCACTAAGGGCGATCCTGTCTATCTTAGCGCAGATGACAAGGTTAGTCCAGCAACTTCCGCTCAAGACTGCATAGGAATAGCAAGAGAGTCAGTCTCGGCTGGAGCCATGTGTCCCGTCGTGGTTCGCGGAAGAATCAAAGTCAAGGCTGGTGGCGCAATAACTCGTGGCAAAGCAGTTTACGGAGCAGACGCAAGCAAACGAGTTCTCCCTCTGGCAGACATCAACGAAGGCGGAACCTCAACAATCTCTTGGACTAAGAAGCTCGGATGGGCTCTCGAATCCACTACAGCAGCAGATGATTTGCTCTTCATCTACGTGGAGAAGTGACACAGCATGAAGCCAAAGCTTTTCGAAAGTCTCATACAGAAAGACGGAGAAGTCAAAGAGTTCTACGAAAACATGAAAGGCAAAGCCGCCACACACCCGTTCTTCAAGCGCTATACTGAAGTTGGAATCAAGGAAGGGCTATTCAGTGACACGGTAGGCGCATTGGGCAAAATGCATGACACGCTTGTTGAAGCTGCTTATCCCGAGATGATAGGCAGAAACATCATCAACGTCAAACCAACAAGCGAAACCCTAGAACGCTTTCCACTCGACGTCAAGGCTATTGCCTATCTATATGCAGAGGGTTCGGTGGCAAGGCTCAGCGGCAGAAAAGTAAGCACCGTTGACATTCAAACCAACACGTTTGCCGACTCCGCCGAAGAGTGGTCAAGAGAATTTGCAGAAGACGCCACTTGGAACGTGATGGAAAACATGGTGGAGAAGGTCGGCAGAGCATTGGGTGAAATGGAAACAAGCAAAATACTGTCGCTTTATGGAGCCATCGCAGACGCAGACCTAGCAGGCGGAGCACCAATAGCAGGAGGCGGCGCAGCCTTAAGCTGGGCTGGGCTTCTCAAGCTTCACAATGCGGTTCGTGGTGAGAACTGGCGTCCTTCAGTGCTCGTAGTTCATGAAACGCAACTGCATCAACTGCTAAACGATGACAAATTCATCCACGCTCAATACTTGCCTTCTGGACAAACTGACATCGAACGTGGAATCGTTACGAGCGTTTTAGGCATGAGGGTTCAAGCTAGCACGCTTGTGCCTAATGGAATTGCTTACGCGATTGACACTCGAGTTGCAGCAGTCATGCTTCTGCGCAGAGACGTGACTGTCGAAGACTGGGAAGACCCGAAAAGCGGCAAGTTTGGAGTCAGAGCAACCACAAGGTTCGGCATGGGAGTCTTGCGAAGCAAGGCAGTTGCCAAAATGACTAACATAAGCACAAGTCTGTAAGCCTAAAGCATGGTTTGAGAAGTGCCCAAACAAACAAGCTTTCAAGGCAAATGCTCACGATGCGGTCGAATCTATCATAGTCGATACAGAACTGATGTCATAGTATGCGATTGCTGGCGAAAATGTCCCTTATGCGGAGCTGAGATGCAACCGTACACGCCTGATCCAGCTAGCACATACACCAAGGATGGCAAACGTGAACTAGCTATTCTGATGGTCTGCAACAACGCCTCAGAGCATCCGTCCAATTCTCCATTTTACAGCACACAAAAACCAGTCGAAGTCGAACTAACATGAAAAAATTCGAGGAAAAACTAACCCTCGCAAGAATTCTCCTATTTCCGCTTAGCAGACAGCCTCTACGCAGAAAACAGCTTGAAACCATAGCCTTCAGAAAGTCTGCAACACACGCCACTTTTGAACCCATGTTCAATTTTCTCGTTCAGAAGGGATTGATACAGAAAAGCGAGCAGAGACACACAGCGCCTTACACTATAACAGAAAAGGGCAAAAAGTTTCTGGAGGGCCTTCCCTGAGTGGTGTTCTAAAGCGGATTGTAGATGCGCTTTCTCGTTCGCCTTCGGCTGGCGTCTCCTCTCCAAGTCAGCAAACAGTTTTTGAAACTTCTGTTATTCCGCTTGCTGACGTCATGAGGCTGTATGAACGAGACCCAACATGCAAGTCTAGCGTTGACCTTCTCAGTGCGGCTACTGTAGGAATTGGGTTCTACACGACTTGTGAGAGCGGTTTTGAAAAGGCTAAACAAGTGATTGACGATTTCAATGAAGAGGTCAATCTTGACGGTCTCCTTAATCAAATGGCTTCACGTCTAATCGCTTGCGGAAACGATTTCTGGCTTAAGCTGGTGCCAGACAAGCTTGAGGATCTGCGTAGGCTTCCCATAGACGCAGTCGAAAAAATTCAAGAAAGCTTCATTGAAGGCAGCAATCTGAAGGTTCCTTACAAGGTTGAAGGCTACAAACTCAAATCTTCCTATGGCGGTGGAAGCCTCGACCCAAAGGCTGTTTTGCATTGGTCGATAGGTTCAGAGAATCCATGCGGTTTTGGCGTTGGCGTCTTGCAGGTTCTGTTGCATACTTTGACCATTAACAATGATAAACGTCCTTCTTACGCTTGGATGAAAGCCAAAATCGAGCGGTTAATGCCAAAGATATTCGAGCGGTATGCTGCGCCAGACGTTGTCGTTCAACTTGAAGGACAGAAAGAAGACACCATAAAAAAGTTTGAAACCAAAATAAGAAACAGATCCGAAGAAGGAGCATGGATCTTCAGCGGTGCTAAGACTGCAAGCGTCAACAGTGTAGCCATAGACCCCCGAGCCAGCGGTTTTGCACCCTACATCGACCACATGGTTAACCAGTTCTATTTGGGATGTGAGACGCCTCTTCCACGTCTTTTCAGCACGCCAGGTTTTACTGAAGCTTCAGCCAATGCTGCTCTTGACCTCCAAAGCATGCTGATCAAACCTTTACAGCGGTATATTAAGCGACAAGTGGAAAGGGAAATCTTCGCTTTGGTTTTGTCCCAAGCTGGTTTTGACCCTTCAGAGGCTAAGGTGCGGCTTAACTGGGGTTCTCCA
>CAYVGZ010000100.1:0-4074 GCA_964450845.1 uncultured Candidatus Bathyarchaeia archaeon
GCCGAGAATCTCTTAAGCAACGAAATTTTTGTCACCAATGTTAGGCACTGGGAAAAAGCACTGACCTTCCAGATAACCTTTTTTTCAAATGTTTATTCAAATTTTTGAAAGCTAATTGAAAGAATCTTTTTATAATTTCTTTCATCACTCTTACTAACATGCAGATATTACAATTGTCAACGGCTGTGCCAAAAAACGAGTATTCAACCGAAGAGCTGATTGATGTTTTTCCATGTAAACTTCCCGAAGGCGTCAAACAGAATGTGCTTAACTTAGGAGTTGCAAAACGTTACCTCATTAACAATGCTGATTCACCTTTAAAATCAGAGACTATTCTAAGCGAGGCTGCCCTCGTTGACCTCTGCCTAGAAGCCAGCAAAAAAGCCGTTGAAAAAGCAGGCTTATCCGTTAGGGATATAGGTTATCTTGTTGCTGCTTATGATGTGAACCCGTTTTTGTGCCCTGGCCTCAGCCAGCTTTTAGTTCGAAAACTTGGTTTTGGTGTGTATACTAAGCATGTGAATGTTCAAGGAATGGCGTGTGCAGCCTTTTCAAAAGCCCTAGAACTTGCAGACAATCACCTTGCCGCGCATCCTGAGGATTTTGTTTTGCTTTGCACTTCTGGAGTAAACTCGTATTGGTTCTATAATCAGGTGCGAGGCTTCAAAGATGTTATGGAAATCAGCCAGATTGCTTTGTTAAAGGATAAAGACAGAAGACAGATGGAGTTGAGGAAATGGATTGCGGTTATGGAGTTTTTCCTTTTCGCAGATGGAGTAGCCAGCGTCATCGTAGCAAAAGATGGAGACGGGCTGTCTGTTAACAAAATTGTTGAAGTTACAAACCTTGGAAAGAAGGATTATTTGGCTGGCTATGCTAGGCTTACAGCCTATAACGAACCGTTCAAGTTTGGTATTTACTCGTATCTGGACAAAAAGATTCCAAAACTTGGAGTCAAATACAGTTCAGTAGCCATCAACAAACTGCTTGAAAAAAACGCTGAAAACGCCGTGAAAGCTGCAAAGAAATGGGCAATTCACACGGGCAGCGAAAAAATACTAAACATAATAGCTGAGCACCATCAAATTCAATGTGAAAAACTTGTGGAGTCGCATGAAGTGCTTAGGGAGTATGGCAATTTGGCAGGAGCAAGTTTACCGTTCATCCTCGAAAAAATAGTTTCTAGGAATAAATTCTCGAAAGGCGACACGATTTTGATGCTTGGTTATGGATGGGGATTTTCAGCATCCGCTGCTATGCTAGAATACAAAGTAACTTGACAGTTCTCTGTCGCGTCATGGTTTTGAAGATAGAAAAAAGATGAAAAAGTGTCAAGTTTGTTTTTGAAGATAGTTGGCTATTGTTAGTTTCTGGATTTCGGTTGTTCCTTCGTAGATTTCAGTTATTTTTGCGCAGCGGTGAAAACGTTCCACATGATAATCTGCCAAGTAGCCGTATCCTCCGAAGATTTGTATGGCGTCGTCTGTGACTTCCATTGCTACGCGGCTTGCGTAAGCCTTAGCCATTGAAGTTGCTACTGGATTGGGCTTTTCCTTATCGTAAAGCCATGCAGCCTTATACATCATTAACCGTGCTGATTCGATTTTAATTGCCATTTCAGCCAGCTTGAAAGATACGCCTTGAAAGTTTATTATTGGTTGCCCGAACTGTTTTCTTGTTTTCGCATACGTCAACGCTTTTTCGAAGGCGCCCTGCGCCATGCCAACTGCCTGTGCAGCAACGGTGATTCTGGTTTCGTCGAAAAGCTCAAGCGTGTAATAGAAGCCCTTGTTTAGTTCACCTACGATGTTTGCCTCTGGCACTTTTAGGTCGCTCATTGAAAGCGAGCCTGTGACGCATGGTTTTATGCCCATTTTGCCGTGCAACTTTGTTGCTTCCAAGCCTTGCATTCCTTTTTCTGCGAGGAATAGGCTTTGTCCTCTGTGCGATGGCTGAGCGTTTGGGTCTGATTGGCAAAGAATGATGAAATAGTCTGCTATTGAACCGTTTGTTATGAACTCTTTAGCGCCGTTGATTGTCCACTCGTTTCCAGTTTTTACCGCTGTGCTGTCCATTCGGGTTATGTCGCTTCCATGTTCGGGCTCACTGAATGCAGCTGCGGCTATTTTTTCGCCTCTTGCAAGCGGCGGAATATATTTTGCTTTCTGTTCTTCGTTGCCATGTTTCAACAGCACATCTGGTATCATTAGGTTTCCGAGCGAGATTGCAACGCCTAGTCCTGGGTCTACGCGGCATAATTCTTCGACGGCTATACAGTCTTCTAAAACTCCGTAGCCTTGTCCGCCATATTCCTGTGGTATTCGCATGCTCGTGAAGCCAAGTTGTGCGGCTTTTTTGTAGAGGCTTAGTGGAAATTCTTCTTTTTGGTCAAATTCTAAGGCGAGTTCTGGTGTGAGTTCTTTTTCGGCGAATTCGCGCACTGCCCGTTTTATTTCTTGTTGTTCTTCGTTTAGTTTAAATTCCATAAGGTTTTTCTCTCCTTAGTTTAGACTTATGTTTTCTGCGTTTTTAGCTCATATACTTTGTTTTTCAGCGAAGGTACAATTTTGAATAAGTCTTCGGTTACGCCGTAGTCTGCGAAGCTGAAGATTGGAGCGTTTGGGTCTTTGTTTATGGCGATTATGAGATCGCTGCTTTTCATGCCTAACACGTGTTGGAAGGCGCCGCTTATTCCGACGGCTATGTAAAGTTTTGGTTTGACGGTTTTTCCCGAACTGCCTACTTGGCGGTCGTTTGGGAGCCAGCCTTTGTCTACGATTGGGCGTGAACAGGCGAGGACTGCGCCTAGTGTTTTGGCTAGTTCTTCCATTATGGGCATGTTGGCTTGGTCTTTTATTCCGCGGCCTACTCCTACGAGTTTTTCCGCTGCTGTTATGTCTACTCCGCCTGGCGGCGGCAAAACGTATTGGATGAAGCGTTTTTCGGCTATTTCCTCTGCGAGTGGTGATGGTGTTTCTGTTATTTGTCCGCTTGCTGGCTGTGCTGGTTTTTGTGCGGTGAAGGTTGCTTGGCGAATTGTTGCCATATAGGTTTCTGCTTTGCGCATTGTTGCTTTAACGTTTACTTTTCCTCCGTACATTTGTCGTGTTACCGCCAGCGTGTCGCCTTCGAATGTTAGGTCTATGATGTCTGTTGCGAGTGGCGTGTTTAGGGCTGCTGCTAAGCGTGGGGCTAGTTCTATTCCGTAGCTGGTGTGTCCCATCATGACTAGCGTTGGCTTGTGTTCGGTGACGAGTTTTGTTAGGATTTTCTTGTAGGCTTCGCTGTTGAAGTTTTCCAGTTTTGGATCCTGGATTAGTATAACGGTTTTTGCGTATTCTGCTAATGCTTTCGCGTGTTCTTCGACATCTTTGCCTAGCAGTACTGCGGTTAGTTCGGCGTTTGTTTTTTCTGCCAATTCTCTTGCTTTTGTGAGCATTTCGTATGTTATGTCTCTTAACTGTCCTTGTCTGTGTTCGGCTAGAACGAAGATTTCGGGCATTTTAGATTAGCCCCCTTGATTTGAGGATGGCGGTGATTTTTGTTGCGATTTCGTCTGGTGTGCCTTTGAGGAATTCTGCTTGTTTTTCAACTGGCGGCACATATAGCTTTTCTATGCTTATCCATGAGCCTGCTGTGCCTACGTCTGATTCGCTTAAGCCTATGTCTGCTAGGGTTAGTGTTTTGATTTCTTTTTGCATGGCTTTGCGTATGCCCATTATGCTGACGTAGCGCGGTTCGTTTATGCCTGTTTGAACGCTGACGAGTGCGGGTAGGCGTATTTCGATTTGTTCTTCTAGTCCGCCTTCGAGTTCGCGGTTAACTTTAGCCGTGCCCGTTGCTAGTTCGAGTTTTTTAACCATAGTTGCGTGTGGAATAGCGAGCATTTCTGCGAGGATTGGGCCGACTGCTGCGTTTCCGTCGTCTCCTGCTTGCATTCCTGTTAGTATTAGGTCGTAGTGTAGGGTTTTGATTGTTGCGTGGAGGATTTTTGCGGTTGCGTATGCGTCTGAGTTTTCGAATTTTGGGTCTGTTAGGCGTATGGCTGTGTCTGCTCCGCGTGCTAGGCATTTG
>CAYVGZ010000101.1:0-3981 GCA_964450845.1 uncultured Candidatus Bathyarchaeia archaeon
CTTCCCAGTCTTCGACAGACTTCGAGTGAATTATTTCGAAGGCTTCCTTCGAAGTTAACCCAAACAATTCTTCGCCGACAGTTCTTCTTACAAGATATCGTGCCGCATTCAAAATTTCACCGTTCAATCGTGAATCTGTTAAATCCGCTAAATGACAAATCAAGGCTTCAACGGTGTGTGGTCTAATTGGACCGTAATCTCCATGATGAGCAGACACTACATGAACTACCTCTAATGGAAAGCCTCTTCGAACAAGCTCCGAAATTACAAGAGACAAATGGTCCATGTAGTCAGCTAAGTGCGTGTGACTGTATCTATCATTTCCATTCACAGCATACGTGACAGGCTTAAAAATGTCATGCAACAAAACGCCAGCTATAACAAGGTCACGCTTTACTTTTCCATGGTAAACCTTCTCCACTGAATCACAAATTGCTAGTGCAATGTTGGCTGTTGAAACAACATGCTCAATGTAACCTCCTGGATAGTAATGGTGATGGGATAACCCTGCAGGAGAAACTTCAAGGGGCAGACCTGCGTGTTTTTTCCCGTTTATTTCAAATGTTGGATTTTCCAATAATTCAATAACTTTTTTTCGAAGGTCTTGGTCGCAAATCTTTTCTGCGAGTGTTTTAAGTTTGTGATGTAGCAACTCAATTTCACTTCCTATTTAGCGGTTATCTCGGTTCTTCTTATTTGCATTTTGTAAAAAACCTTACCCTCTCAATCCAATGAAAAGTGAAACCCAAATATACGTGGCTACGTTTATTGAGAAACTGGAAATCGTGGAATCTGTATGAAACCTTCTCACGAAGATGTTAAAACCCTCAATCAAACAGTTGCGCGCATTCGCTTACTTGCTGAACGTTATGGCATACTGACAGAAAAATTGAACTTAGATTACTACGATTTTGAAGTTTCGAAAGGAAGGGTTCAAAACGGAGTCTGCCTTTATTACACCGAGGTTTCCAATCACATCCAAAATAGTGAGGATGTTTGGTACACAAGAAAACTTTTGCCTATTTCACTGCAGGCGTCAACTGTACAGAAGTCTCTTCCAGCATATCTTAAGCTGTTTATGGGTGATTTCGATGATTGGTACAGGGATCAGCATCATCTACGCATGATTGGACAAGCAAGACCAAGTGGCTTCTACGGCGCAAGGTTAGCATGCAATGGCAAACCATATGCCATTTTCTTCAAAATGCCTCAAAACACTCAACTGCATAAATGCTCTCCGCAACCAATTGAATGTCACGCTCAGGATAATCGCCTGAATTTGCTGTTTCTTCTCTCTACAGTATCGCCAGATTACCAGCCAAGAAGCCTTGATCTTTCCTACGTCATTGGAGACGAGTCTTGAGAGTAATTGCTGGATCCTATGTGAATTCTTGTTTTTTCTTCTGTCGCTATTTCATGAGCTTTCAGAATTGGTTCTGGAATTCGATGGTTTTGTGTGCAGTGCTTAACTATTTTTATGGCTGTTTCTAACGAAACCATGTGTCCAACGCTAACATAAAGAGGTTTACATTCACGCTTGATTGTAACTATTGCCCCGATAACTTCGCCTTTGTTTTTTAAAAAAGCAACTTCGTCTTCAGTCTTAGTCCTTTCAACTTCGCCAAACAGTCTACTCTTTGCAACGCCGATGGTTGGTCTTCCTATCGCAAGACCCAGATGGCTGGCGAATCCACACCCATAAGGATGTGCAAAACCTTGACCATCAACAAGAAAAATGTCTGGTTGCACGTGCAGTTTTTTGATGCTTAGAACCGTTGGCGGTATTTCCCTAAAAGAAAGCAATGTTGGAATATATGGGAAACGAGTTTTACAAAGGGCAGTCCGTGATTCTACAAGTTTAAGAGAATCATATTCCAAAACTGCAACGGCGCCTATAGACACTTCCCTCGCATAACTAACATCAACACCAGCAACGAACCTAATTTTTTCAGGCAGCATATCCTCAAAAATAATCTGCTTGGATAATCGCAACTGTGTTTCATGAGCTTTTTTGACAGAGAAGAATGGTTTTATGCTAAGTGCGCCCATGTCATTCTACTCGATAAATTCTCGTGCTTATCTTCTCTTTGCCAATTTTTCAAAACGTTTTAGATATTTCTCTAGCATGCTCCTCCGAATTTCCTGTGTTACATCTCCCCGCGTGGCCTCAATAATTTTTCTTGCACCATCGCATTTTCTTCTGAGACCGGGAACTAACATGTAAGCCTCGTCCATAGCCGTAAGCTCGATATAAATTTCATCCATTGTTTCTAAGCATTTTTCGCTTTTCCTCACATTTCCTTCACGTAAAGCATCCAGCGCCATACGTCTATATTCCCCTACAACATCGGCCAACCCAAGTACATAATCGACTGAGGGCACGTTGATTTCCTTTGGTGTTACAAATTTTGCTTCTTCGATTAACTTGAGAAAAATGTTTGCTTCAGAGTACTCTTGAAGGGCAGCGCTAAATAAGCCGCTGTAAACAATATATGGATAGTCAGTTGATGCGTCATTAAGCTTTGAAATGATCTCGGTAGCGTTTTCAACAAGTTTTTTTGCATCTTTTAGTCTTTTTTGATGGATTAAGAGGATTGCTTGTTTGGAAAGGCTTGTTGCCTTTCGCATGTCTTTTTGAGCGTTTTCTCGCACTTTTTCCTTTTCTGTCAGTTCTTTCCTAATTTCCTTCAAAATATTTTTTAAGGAAGGCATGAGTTTGCACCTGCTTAGTTTAAGATAGACAGATAAGTATTTTATTCTGTCCCTAAAAAGAGGGATAAGGGATTAAGCAATCTTGGCTTTTGGTTGCTATTCTGTTGGTTCTTTCCATTTCTCTATGAGGAGCTTGCTATCTCCAAGTTTGAAACTTACTTTTACGAAAATAGAATCGGAGCCCCTGAATGGAAACATGCTGTCTTCGGCGAAGTCTTTTGGCAGGTAGATCAAGTATTTTCCGTCTTTTCTTCTAAACAAGCGTCCTCTTCCATCGTTAACCATTTTGTTTACACCTCGCTTGAATCATTGGTTTAAGTTTGTAGGGAATACAAGCAAGAGTTATTTAAGCCTTATTCTCATTTTATTCAAAACTCAGTCTTCCCAATTATGGAAAATAACTGAAACTTGAATCGTTTGCAAAAATCAGCCGCCACCAAATCTTATGGATTTTTGAAGTTTGCTCAATAGTACAACTCGGCTTTCCTGCGATTCATCAATAATATTGTATCCTGTTTCCTTCGCTATTTGCGTTGCGAATTCTTGAATTTCTCGATGAGTTGGCATGGACTCGTAACCTAGACGAAGTCTGGAGAACCCAACATGCATGTAGGCTTTAGGTTCAACATAGGTTGGTTTAGCATTTTCGACAAGTTTGGCATAACCCTCTATGTTTTCCATGTTTAACCCGTGCACTGCAGTTATTCGGATTACAGTTGGACATTTGAAGCTGGGCAAAAGCTCCAAAGTTTTATTCAGCTTTTCCCAAGCCTTTGAGATTTGAGGACGGCAAACACGCTTATATGTTTCTTGATCTGGAGCACAAACAGAAATGTAAAGCTGTGTTGGTTCTTCTTCTAGTTTGGCTAAGGCTGAAGGTTCAGTTCCATTGGACACTAGAAATGTTGTGAATCCTCTTATATGAAAAGCGTGAATTAACTCTCCTATGTGTTTATACAGCGTTGGCTCTCCAGTCAGGCTTATGGCTGCGTGCTTAGGGGTCAAGGCTTCTTTAAATTTTCTTTGGTTTGTCGCGGGGTTTCCCTTATATCCACTCAAGATTTCAAGCTGCGCTTTGATACTTCCCTCAACAATCTCTTCTGGCGAGTCCCATGATGGCAGTCTCATTTCATCCCACATGATTTGCTGATCACCGCTCTGGGCTCTCCAACAAAATAGGCACTTTTGTGTACAGTAAAAAAGCGTGGGCGTCATTTGTATGCATTGATGCGTTTTTATTCCGTAAAACTTTTGTTTGTAGCATGGTCT
>CAYVGZ010000102.1:0-3974 GCA_964450845.1 uncultured Candidatus Bathyarchaeia archaeon
GGCACTTGTTCTGTGTGACTTTTGAAAGCTTGAGGATTCTTGGCCGAAGATAGAATATTGTCTTCAACGATAAACCATGCTTCTTCGTTGTCTTCTCTAATTCCAGAAACCATAAAGTCGTCAGGAACACCTTTTACGCTTATGGTTTCTTTTGCCCCAAACATTCCTGATTTCTTGTATTCTATTAGAAAGCTGGTTTCGCCAGTTAGTACACGCTCTATTTTGTAGCCTCGCTTTTCCATGGAAGATTTCAGTTTTTCTAAGAGAGCTTTAATGTCAACTCCAAGTCCTTGATAACGCGCCATAACCATCAGCCCAAGTTTAGAATCTTTGCCCTCCGCGGGATCGTTCTTGCGATTCTCTCAATTCATCACTGTATTTGCGGTTCCAAACTTCCTCTAGGTTGTTGCCGCATTTGGGACAAGCCTTAACAGGCTCCGATAAAGGTTGTGTTATGAAACCACAGCCACCGTACTGCCTAAGACATTCAACCACGAAGGGGAAGTTAATTGCAGGCTTTACTTCATGCGTCAAGTCGGGCCTACCTTGAACTGCTGCAACACCTTTCACTTTCACCTCATTTTCGGTGAAGGGATCTGGCTTTGAATAAAGTGGAATGTCTATTTGGAAAGGTTGCTCGTAGTGTTGCCCTTTTTGTAATTTAACCGGACTTCCTATGGGAATCTTCCTTGTGTCAAGCGACGAACTAGAGCTCAAACTGTTGAAACCCTTTTTCCATTTTACCTTTTTGTTTCCGCCAAATTCTAATCGAAACTCGTTCACCGAAATGTCTTCTTGAGGGTCTAAGACTATTCGTCCAGTGAGCTTGTCTTTATAATCGTATGCAACTTCGTCGAGTTTCAGCTCTATCTTCACTTTTGGTGCCGAAAACTTCTTAAAGAAACCCAATCTCACACCTTCCTTTAAGCATAATTTAATTGTTTCACCTAGGCTTTAAAAGTTTTGCAATCATGTTTTATTGCATCAGTAGTTTAACATTCGCCGTCAGCATACATCTATTCTAAAAAGTCATGCCTTCACTTAATTGTCAGCGGATAAATCTCCTTTGCCACGTATTCAAGATACCTTTCCTTCTCTGTCAAATTAAAAATTGTCACCGAAGCGTCTCTTGTTATGCCCACAACATAGCCATATTCTTTAGACCTAGCCACCACATACCACAAATCACCATGCTTGCAGTAATCTTCGAAAAGCGAAGTGTTTATCAAATCAGGTCCATAAAGCGAAAGCTTATTCACGTTCGGAATATCAACGTTGTCGAAAAACGTTATCTTGGTATCTTCAGGGTTTTTAAAGTGAAACTCCCTCAAGATTTCTGGCGGTATTTTAGCTTCTACTATGCCGCCCATTTTTTCGAAGAGGATTTCGCTTAGTTTGTTTGCTATGAAATTGGCTAAGCGCTTCTTTTCTACGACTGCCAAAAATGTGATGTCTCCTTGTTGGGCAAAACTGAAAAGAGCCTCAACAGTTCTGGGTAATGGGGCAACTTTGCCTCTATGGAAGACGTGAAGCACATAATCATGCGAATACACGCCTCTAAGCATGTTTTCTTTTGGCAACAGACTAACAACCTCAGTTACAAGCGTAAATTTGTAGTCGCCTTCCTCGTAAGACTCTTCAACGTGATAGTCTTCAAGCCTTGACGCGATTTCAGCTATAGAAAGCGGTTCAGAAAGCCTAAAAATTTTACCAGCAACAACCATACGTTCAATCACCCACCTTCAGTATGAGGTATTTCCTTAAACAGTTCAAAATTATTTAGCTTTACTTATTTCGTTTCTTTAAACATGGCATTTCTTTCAGGTTTCATGTCATAACTATCCTTAAGCAGAGAGGTTACATCATGGTTTTTAAGCATGAAGTTTGCCTAATTGTTTTAATAAGAGAATTTTCACCTCTATTACTACTGCCAGAGAGGCTAAAGGCTACAATGCTAATTCAAGAGGTAATATTGGAAAACTTCATGAGCTACGAGTATGCTAGGGTACCGTTTAAACATGGCGTAAACGTTATCTGCGGACCCAATGGTTCAGGAAAATCTTCGCTTCTGCTGGCTATTTCAGTAGCTCTAGGACAAACTTATACAGAACGCTCCAAAAAGTTGAGCAATTTAATACGTTGGGGAAAAGATCAAGCTCGAGTTACAGTTATTCTGGAAAACAATAAAAGGGGCGGGAAAAGACTCATCCCGAAAATTAACAAAGACCAGATTTTTCTCACACGTGTTTTACGACGAGATGGGCAATATTGGTTTGAACTTGAGAACAGAGCAGCCACTAAAAACGATGTGGAGAGACTCTTATCCAAGCTGGGTGTTGACCCAAACAACATGCTAATTATCATGCATCAAAACATGGTTGAACAATTCACTGTACTTTCCCAACAGGAAAAATTGCGCATGGTTGAGGCGGCTGTGGGACTTGAACCATACCGCACAAACGTTTTGGAAGCCCGGAAAAAGTTAACCCGCATACTGAGCCAAGAAGAATCTGTAGGCAAACTTTTGGAGTCGGCTGAGCAGACGCTCAATTACTGGAGAGAACAATACGATAGATATCAAGAGAAAAAGCAACTGCAAACTAGGAGAAGATTTTTGGAAAGAGAGCTTGCATGGGCGGAAGTTGTTCGAAGAGAGGAGATAATTAAGGAACTGGAAGCCGAAAGAAAAGAGGAGCATAGTGTTTTAAGTCAAATTGATGAAGAAACCAAAACCATAAAAGAAAGTTCTCAGATTCAACAGAACGAGCTTGAAAAGCTGAAGAACGAATGGAAAACCATCTTTGAAGAACGTCTAAGCCTTGAACGTGAAAAAGCTGGAAGCGAAGCAACAATTTCACTATGCGAACAGTTCCTAAAGGAAATGGCAATGCTGGAAAACCCACATCTTCAACTAAGTCAATTAATGGAAGAAACTTCGCCAACCCAATTTAAGCTTTTGAAAAGTGATAACCTAAAAGAGTTAATTCAAAATTCTAATCAGCAACTTTCGAAATTAAACGTCGAAATAAGCGGAAATCAAGAAAAGACTAAAAACTTGGATGAGGAAATCGATAAAGTTGGTAGCCAAATTTTAGAAAGTCGAATTAAGCTGGCGTTACTGCAATATCGCAGCGAAAACGTAACGTCTAATCTGGAAAGGCTGGAAAACGAGTTAAAGAACGCAAAAACACATTTGAACGAATCTGTCGAAAAGGCAGAGCAAATCGGATCTAGAATTGCAGTCATTAAAAGTGTCGGCGAAATCCTTGACGAGATGCGACTTGCGGATGGGCATTTGGCAGCACTTACTGATGTTTCAGAAGACATAGAACGCATGTACGAATCCTATTCAAAGCTCTATTTGGAGTTGAAGGAAAAGGCGCAGCAGGTTGCTGAAAACAGAGAAAAGGCGTTAGAAGAAGTCAAAACGAGAATGCAGAATTGGCGAACAGTAATTCAAAGCCTCCTAAGCCGCGTAAACTTGGAATACCAGAAAACTTTAGCCCAAGCTCAAGCCATTGGAGAAGTTAACCTTGTTAATGGACATGACATAGAGGCGGCTGGGCTAGAGATTATTGTGGGCTTTAAGGGTGGCAAACCAGTTCCGTTGGATGCCTACACACAAAGCGGTGGGGAAAGAACAACAGCCACCATGAGTTTTCTGTTGGCTTTGCAGCAGCATGTTCGTTCTCCATTTAGAGCAGTTGACGAATACGATATTCACATGGATCCGAAAAACCGCGAAGCTACTGCCAAAATGTTAATTTCAACGGTTAAGGACGCAAACGCCCAGTACATCGTAATTACGCCAAGTCAAATAACCTTTGCAAAGGAAGAGACAAACATAATAACAGTCCAAAACATTGAAGGAAAATCCATAATCAGAGAGGTCGCCTAATGCAGTCAAAAAAAGAACGAGCAAAAACTGGCAGAGAAAAACTTCAACACATAATCGAAATGTGCAAGTCCGTTGA
>CAYVGZ010000103.1:0-3891 GCA_964450845.1 uncultured Candidatus Bathyarchaeia archaeon
TTCACAACAGGCGACCACACAATCTTCGTTGGCGAAATAGTTGAAGCCTACGCGGATAAAGAAGCCTTTACAGATAAATACAATTTAAAAAACGCAAGGATGATTTTCCACTTAGGCGGAGATGAATTTGCAACCCTTGGAACCAAAGTTTTCAAACCAAAACTCCAAGCATTACAAAAACAGCAAGCAGTTTAAGTTCTGCATGTTCAAACTCAGTCATTTTGAGTGAATATTCAACTTCATCGTTAAACCTTTTAAACCATAATATTGTTAGCGTTAATAAAAAGTGATATTGATGAGCCAGTACGATGAGGAAGCTCTGGAAAAGTTTCGGCTGTCAGGCAAAATTCTTCGTAAGACACGCGAAGAAATGAAAAATTTTGTTCGCGAAGACATGCCAATAATCGAAATCTGCGAAAAAGCAGAAACGCTTATACGTGAAAAAGGTGGAAAACCGGCATTTCCATGCAACGTCTCTGTAAATGAGATAGCGGCACATTACACTTCTCCACCAAACGACGACAAGAGAATACCCAGAAAATCAATAGTTAAAGTAGACATCGGAGTTCACGTGGACGGCTATGTAACTGACACAGCCGTAACCGTATGTTTTAACCAAGAATACAAAAGCCTCATTGAAACAGCAGAACAAGCCTTGAAAACTGCCATAAATACCATCCGCCCCGAAATCTCCACATCAAAACTGGGAGCAATTATCGAAAAAACAATAAAATCTCGCGGCTTCAAACCGATTTCAAACTTAACTGGACATCAAGTTGGGCGATACCTCGTGCATGCTGGCACTTCCATACCTAACGTCGCCCAAATAGCTTTTTCAAAAATTAAGCTGGGCGAAATCTACGCCATTGAACCTTTCGTGACCCTGCCCGACGCTGCAGGTCGTGTTGAAGACATGGAGGGAGCCACGATTTTCCGTTTCCTCAAGTCCAAATCATCAAAAAATCCATACGCAAAACAACTTTTGAAGCATATTGAGGAAAACTTTAGAACCCTGCCGTTTGCTGAACGATGGTTGCAAGGTATAGTGCCAAAAGAACGTTATCGAGAAGCCTTTAGGGAACTTTTGTCGTCTAAAGCTCTTATGGGTTATCCTATATTCGTTGAAGTCAGCAGAAAACCAGTTGCCCAGGCAGAACACACGGTTCTAATAGTTGAAGACGGATGCGTTACGCTAACCTAGGAGGGGCATTTTCCTTTTCTTTAACCTCTCTAAAAATCGCTGTTATTAACATTTTATCGCTGCATTTTTGACACGGTTCAACTTCCTTAAATACGTAATCACCACGCTGGAACTCTCTGACGCTTTTAAAGCCGCATTTCTTGCATTCAATAGTGGTTGTTATTTGCGGAGTTTCAATTCTTAAGCGTAATATTCGTCTTCTTGTTTGAAACAGCACATATGTAGAAAGGGCCACTCCTAAGAATCCTAGTAGCAATAGGTATCCTGCAACAACGCCGTTGCCTTGATCGAAATATATATTGGTGGCCAATATTAGAGCCGTTAGTGATAATGCTAGGACTATAAATATTATCATTAGAACGAATGACGAGATTTTGGTTGCTGCATTTGGTGGAGCCTTACCCATTATCCACATTCCTCCTACTGTCCAATACCAATTGTATTGCCCACTCCAACAATTATCACTTTATCTCCTTCCTTGGTTCTCTCCAATATAACATGTTTTATTCTTTCTATAGCCTTGTCGACTCCGTCAATGATTTCTTTGCGCATGGGTGAAACATTGTCACCAATGTCCTGCTTTATTATTACAGCGTTTATTGGAATGCGATATTTTAGGATAGACTCTTCAATCTTGAACTGGTCAACGCCAGGCCCGCCTATGGCTGCACCAATTCCCTCTGCAACTTCGCCAACCTCTTCACCTTCAAGTTTCATGGCAGCGTCAATCATGATTATTGTAGCAATCTTGCCTTCATTCTCGTCTATAATTGTCTTGACGGCGTCTCCAGTTTTGCCTACGTTTCCTCCTGGTCCCTCAGCTTTTATCACATATGCTGTGCGTCCTTCTATCGGTACGGATGCAACAACATTGTCTTTAGGTACTTTTCTTATTTCATGTCCATGCATAAGTTTTGCTGCAACTAATGCGCCTGCTCCGTCGCCTATTGGTTGCCCGTGTGAGAAGGCTTTTAATGCGCTGACGTAGGCTTCTGCTTCCCGCATAATAAGGGGCAATATCATTTGTATCTGAATTATAACGTAATAGCTTAGTGTTTTCTTGCCAAGCAAATAAAAGTGTCTTATCACCTTGTAGATGTAGTTTAGCGTCGAGGCCACTTCAAGTGTGTTTTCCAAATTGTTTATCTGAGTTTCGTCTGCCGATGGTGCCATCAGCTTCACTTCATCTTTGAACCGTATATCCCTAACGTCAAGGATGTGTTCAAGTTTCCAAACTATGCCCGCTGGGTCGAGGCTTTGTGGTGTTATTGTGAAATATTCCAAAAATCTGTTAACCCTATCTGTAGGGTCTGTTTGTGGCTTTCCAATCTCTTTAATTGTTTCAATTGCGATTTTTCGCCCCTCATCCTTCATGTATCTTAATTTAAAAAGTGAACCTTCAACTTCCCTAATCATAACATACATCTGAATTTTCTGTCCATAAAACATGAAAATAAAGAAGAATGCGTAAAAGACCAGAGTCAGAATCCACGAGAACTCTCCCAACGGTTCCTGCGCAATCTGGTTCTGTAAAGACGCCATCGCTGCTATCATATTTTAATCACTCACCTTTCGAAAAAACTATCAAGTGGTTAGTTATAAGTTTTAGGTAAATTTCCTCCAAATTATCAGATTAATCTTAAGTGGGGATGCCAGCTTTCCCGGCTTCGCATAGCCGAAGACCATACTACAACCGGAAACGGAGCACGGTTTAACTTCTGAGTTCGGAAAGGGATCAGGTGGGTCCCGCACCCTATGGCCGGCAAACCCCAGAATACACGTTAAGTCTTCACTCATTAACTTTTCGCTTTGTTCCAAGCTTATCTCGCGTATCAGAACGCTACCCCTTATGACTTCCGCAGGCCTAATTGTATTGTCAGAATAAAACGAAAGTTTAAAACAGCAAAACATTTTCTCAAATTCGGTTAAACGGATGGAATGAAAAATAAAGAAATAAAAAAGGGTGAGAAGAGCTATTCAGGCGGGATGTTGTCTCATTTCTCTTTTGCCATGGGCAAAAGGGCTCTAATTGCAGTTATGACAGCGGCTGGAGCTGCAAATGCCACTATATAGTTTAGAATTGCTGTTGCCCAGTAATAGAGTAGTTCATGAATATTGCTTAGAGGAGACCAGACGTTTGCGAGAGAGGCTACTATCAGAGCGATTGTAATTATAAGAAACGGAGTTACCTCCTTTTCTGTTATGCTTGTTAATCCTATGATTACACCTAAGATAAGCATGATTAAAGTAACCCATCCGTTTGTATCTACAACGCCAGAATCCGTCCAGTGAAAGTCTGCGCTGTATGCCATGTAGCCGACTGCCAGTCCCATTACGATTGCTATGACGATGAAGGCGATGTATGCCCACCGCGCTATTTGTTCCATTTCCATTTTAAACCACAAAAGTTTAGTTATCATCAGTAACACGTTATAAATTTTACGCATGAAAACATTGGGTAAAATCACTTTCTGGGCGTTTTAAAGATGCAACGCTGCAAAAGATGCCATAAAACCGTAAAAAATCGAAGCTGGACAATTCCCCAGTGAAGCTTCGCAAAACTCGTTTCTGCCATGAAGGAATAACGCATATATTTTATCTCTACAAGTTATTCTAACGCTGTTAAAGGGGGCCGTAGTCTAGGAAGGTATGACGACGGGCTCCAGAATGTAGCAAACGGGTTTGCGGAC
>CAYVGZ010000104.1:0-3867 GCA_964450845.1 uncultured Candidatus Bathyarchaeia archaeon
TTGCCCCTAAGAAAACCAAGAGGGAAACCAAATGATCTATAGTTGAGCCAGTCATCTCCTCAACCTCTTTCTATTCTCCGAAGTAGAGCGTTATAGTTCCATTTGCGTTTTTCATCGCGCTCACACATGCATGAGTGGAATTGCTGACGAAGGAAGAGTCTTGCCACAGAACATTAGAACCTAAAGTAACCAAAGTAGTGACAGTAATCCTAGTTTCCACCAGTACAAGCGTTATACTCAGAACTTTGCTTGAATTTGCTGAAGCTGAAACCGTATGCAACGTTGCGTTTCCTACATAATTGCAATTTTCGATAAAAGGTGGCAGCCCAGGAGAATACGTTGCTGTTCCAGCAGATACAGTCTCATGATTTAACGAGAAATATAATTGTTGCATTGTACTTCCCAAGTGGCTTGCTGCGTCTTGAAGGGCAAGTGTCCTGCGCGAATCCACCCAAATGTTCATGAGCCAACTTGCCGTTAAAGGGAAGAGGAAAATTTGCAGTATCAACATGGGAACCATAATCACGTACTCAATCGTTATGTGCGTCATTCATAATCCTCCAAAAACTGAGCCTACAGCCCTAACGAGACGCTCACCTCACTCGTATAAAACTCGATGATGGAACCCTCTGGAACATTCACCACTATTTCTCCTTCTTCAAAATTGAAAAAGAGGCTATCAAAAAATTCGTCTATTCTAGGGAAAGAAATTTCTATTCTAACTTCGTTAACATTGTCTTCAGTCTTAACTGAAACGTTTTTTCCTGTGAGCGTTACGGACTGCGAATGGTAGGGGCTTGTCCCATTAGTGAGGATAGGCAAGTAAAATTTTAAATAGTTATTTTCTTCTTCACCCATGGATATTGTTGAATTCAACATTCTTATCGTCGGCGCAACAACCACCCTTATGAAACTACCATCGAGCATCGGCAATCTTTCTGCAGCATAAACATAGCTCACTGGCGCTGAGGTTCCTTCGTGAAGAAAAGAACGATCCGAAGGAAATATACTCTTATAATAGTAGTTTGCAACGGAGTATCTGCTTACAGGTATGTTAAACAAGAGTACACCTACACTGTAGTTTGCAAAGAGAACATCGTCAACGTAAACTGAATAGACCAAAGTTCCGTTTTCAAAGTTGACTTGTCCATATTTACTTGTATAACGAATTGTTTGCGTACGCCCTATAATCCAAGCCACATCGTCTATCTGAAGCCCAACAGTTTGCATGAACTGTTCCATGGCAGCGAACTCATTTTCCGCCAGCTGTGCATCCAAAAAGTTGTTTGCAAAAGCGATCGTTACGATGAGGAGCACCACTACAGCACTTGTTAATACGACTGTGGAAATTGCTGGGCTAACCGCTCTCTTATCTCTTCTCAAGTTATGCAGCGAAGTATTATTCCTTGTCATTTTTCCTCCTATCCAAACTTTATAAACATAGGCACCAGTTTCGCTGCTAAAACAGCAATTATCACAAGGATAGCTGCATGTTTGAACCCTGCCGCAATCGATTCCTCGCTTATTTTGCCTGCAACTATGCCTATTAAATAACTGTGGAAAATCGCTGACGTTATGAACGTTGTTATCATTGGAGTTAAGTCCTTTTCCCCAGTAGTTCCAGGGGCAACACCGAGTGTGCCTGTTGTAAACCCTATCATCATTGTTGTCGTTGCGACGAGCAAGATTGCAGCAAAATAAGGCATCAATATGTAAGGGCGCACGGACATCTTCTTCTCTTTTTCCACCTCTTGAGTTAAGTTGTTGAACCTTGCCAGAGACTCAATCATAGCGATTGTTCCACCACCAACATCTATTGTTTCAACAAGTAGGAACATGACAATTTGCGCCATCCAGCTTCGCATACGCTTAACAAAATCCATTATAACTTTCCTTACAGGGACTCCCCAAGAAATCTCTGAACTTATTTTACGTAGTTCCTTGCTAAATTCGCCATAATCGCGGTTGCTGAGGCTTTCAATACATTTTTCTGGAGATAAACCCGTTTTTCTAACCTCTGTTAAATCTCTTAAAAAGCTATTAATGCCTTGTTCTATGCTTGCTTTTTTCTTTGAAACTTTGCTGTTTACTATCGCGGCTGGTGCTGTTGCAACAAAGAGGGTTATGGCAATTGCGACTGGTAAGTCTATTATTGTTTGAAATGAGCCGAAAAAGGGAACTTGCACGTACCCCATGAAGTTTGTTAGTAATAGAAATATTCCGATGGCTATTATGCTGCAAACTCCAAAGACTTTGTACGGGCGCATTTCCACAACTGGGGTTTTAGGTTGCATGCTATGAGCTAGGTAAATGAACATTAGCGAAAGCATTGGAGTGAACAAGTATGTGTAAAGAATTATGCCAGAAAACGTCGATACGCCCATACTATAAATAGATTCCACGCTGAATAGAATGTAGAAACAAAGAGACATCAAAACCATCACGATTATAAAAGTTTCTAGGAGCATCCCCAGCCTTTCTGCAGCAGCCTTAACTCGCAAGGCTCTTGTCTTGAAAATGTCTTCAGCTTTTCTTTCAAGAAAGTGTCCGATGTCACCGCCTATGATGACGGTTGAAGCATAGCCTGAGAGAAAATCTTTGAAAACATCTAACGGGTTTTTCTTCGCTGCATTTTCAATGGCTGTGAGGGGATCTATTCCGAAAATCTCTACGTCCTTTATGATTTCTCTTGCTTCGCTTTTCATTGCAGGCATCAACTCAACTTCTGCAAGGCGTTTGAAACTTGTGTAGGGCGCTATGCCTCCTGAAGCCATGACGCTAATGTAAGCAGATGCAAAGGGCATTTCCCTTTCCAAGTTGCTTGCTCTTTCGCCTGCTCTGGACATTGGTATCAACAAAAACCCTATCATTATATAGAATGGGAGCGGCACCAAGAAAATTATTGGGACAAAAAAGTAAAGATACAGAATCACCATGCACACTATGGAAACTGGCAACGTCAAGACAGCGACGAAGAACATTAAGGAAACGTATGTCTCTGGGTAAATCTTGATTTTTGCTCTTTCCAAATAACTCTTGAACTCAAAGATGTTTCTCAGAAATGAAGGTGCTACTTTTCCGAAGAGGCGGAAGGACCATGCCTCAAGGGTTTCCAGAAACGGCAATTATTTTTACCTCCTCCCCTGCGAGAACTTTTTCGTAAATTTGCTTCGGTCTAGCATAGTACTCTGCAATGATTGCGGCTACGTCTTTGTAACTTCTTATGTTGCGTTCTCGCATCCAGTGCAAGACATCTTTGCGCCTATCTATTTCAGTAATTAAGTCTTTTTTGCTTTCACCTATGCGTTCGGAAATAGCGGACAACATCATGCTTTTATCGAATGCTGATAAATATTCATCCTGCGCCGGCTGCCATCTTAAAGCGCATCTGTAGTCTTCATAATCCGCGATTTCGTTAACGTTCATAACGCGTCTGTACGCCTTTTTTTCTGTGCCTTTTGTGAGGTGGACCCTTTGAATCGACAACACAATGTTCATTAATTGGATATAAGCAGGTGCGATATCCATGGGTTTTGACGTTAAACGTTTAATGGCTGAATCTAGGTTTTCAGCGTGCATTGTGCACATGCCTCCGTGGCCCGTGGCTAGAGCTTGGAAAAGCACGTAAGCTTCTTGACCCCTTACCTCTCCTACAACTAATACGTCAGGGCGGTGTCTCATCGACGTCTTTACAAGGTCGAAGAGCGTTACTTCACCTACGCTACTTCCGCCTAAACCATAGCTTTGTCTTGCAATAAGGGAAACCCAGTTTTCATGCGGTAAGTTGAGTTCTGCGGTTTCCTCTATTGTGATTATTTTGCTTCCAGGCTTTATTAGGCACGCTAGAGAGTTTAGAGCTGTTGTTTT
>CAYVGZ010000105.1:0-3852 GCA_964450845.1 uncultured Candidatus Bathyarchaeia archaeon
GGAATTACAGAGCTAATATCGCCTTCGTCCTGCGAGGTTGAGCAAGTTCAGAAGTTATTAGATGGGAAAACAGCTCTAATAGAATATTTTCTTGGCGAGAATCAATCGGTTATGTTTTTTATTACAAAGGAAGATATTGAAGTGTATCCTCTTCCTTCTCGACGTGATATAGAGAGATCGTTGAAGGCTTATTTGAAGAGTCTCTCGGATTCTCCAAAGAAGCGATTTAGAGGCATCCTTGCTGCACAGAGGATATGCAAAGAGGTTCTTCCTGACATTCCTGACTCTGTGGAAAGTCTTATTATTGTTCCAGATGGAGTGCTTTATTATCTTCCTTTCGAGACCCTTGTGTTCTCTAATCAAGGTCAAAGAATGGAAAATAAGTATCTAATTGAGAGATATAAAATATCCTATGTGCCTTCCTCATCAGCTTTGTTGTTTTTGTCGGAGAATAAGCCTCAGTCTAAAAGGCTGAAAAATCTTCTGGCATTTGGGAATCCTTCTTATACCTTAAAGAATTCATCCAAGGGTAAAGAGTCTGAAACAGAAGTTGATATAATGAGGGAGCTTTATTTAGACCAGGGTTTTGATTTTTCTCCTTTACCTCATAGTGAGGAAGAAGTTTTGGGAATCTCTAGCTACTTTCCAAGGGATAATAAAGATGTTTATCTCAAGGATAATGCAAAAGAGGAAGTTTTCAAGAGTATTTCTCTAAAGGATTACCAGATAATTCATTTTGCCTGTCATGGTTTTTTGTCTGAGGAATATCCTTTTCGGTCAGCCCTTGTCTTATCTCTGGATGATGATTCTTCAGAGGATGGTTTCATTCAGGTTCGTGAGCTTTACAATCTCAGGATGAGAACTGATTTGGTTGTTCTCTCTGCCTGTCAGACTGGGAGGGGGAGGATGGAAAGGGGAGAGGGACTGCTGGGGCTTCCAAGGATTTTCTTCTATACATGTTAGTGGCAAAAGAAAAGGAGCCAAAGTTGGCAATGTCGGCTCGGCGAGAAAAAGCGCTATTGTAGAGTCCAACAGCCCGCTCTATATTTGAGACGCATTATTTTTTCCTTCCTTCAGGATTTTTATTGAGCTCTTACTTTTTACTCCGATAGGACCTCCCTTCGAAGATGATAAACCGGCCATTGAGGCTCAGGCGATCCAGGATGGCCGAGGCGGTTGTGGAATCGAAGATCTTGCCCCACTGAGAAGGGACGAGGTTAGTGGTGATGATGGTCGTTCGGACTTCCGAGCGCTTAGAGATGATCTGGAAGATGCAGTCGGCCTGTTCTTTGGTGGGGAACACATAGCCCAGCTCATCCAGACAGAGAAGCGGCACCTTGCCATAGTATTCGATGAAGCTGTAAACACTCTTGGCTTTAGCCAGTTTGGAGGTAAAGTCGAAGAGGGAGATGAAGAGAGTCTGGTGGCCTTTGAGGATGGCTTCGTGGCAGAGTGAGGTGGCGATATGAGTTTTGCCGACTCCGGCGGCGCCGATGAGCACCAGGTTGGAGGGACGCTTGAGGAAGTCGGTCTGGAGGAATTCCATGATCTTCTCGCGGGGGATTTTGGGGTTGAAGGTCCAGTCGAAATCGGCCAGGAGTTTGACCCTGTGGATGCCGGACATTTTCATCAGATATTCGATTTTCCTCTTTTCGCGGGTCTTATATTCCTCCTGGAGGAAATGTTCGAGGAAGGCCCTGTCTTTTTCCGAGAAGTTCTCCGGACTCTGAAGAAGCCGGAAATGTCTCCATAACTCAGATAAGGTCATCGTAATCGTCAAGTTCTCGTCCCTTATAGGTTATCTCCAGGAGTCTTTGGTCTTGGGGAGAGACGGGATGAGGAGAGGTTTGAGGTTGGAGCAGGCTCTGGATGTAGAAGACTTTATGGACATGGAGGGCGTTTGCTTGCCGGATGGCCGAAAGTAGCGTCTCTTTGGAGCGCCCCTTGAGAAGCCGGAAAAGCTTCGAGGCGGCTTCCATGGGGTCTTCTCCTTCCTGCTCGGCCTCAAAAAGAAACTGTTCCACTTCTTTTCCCATCCCCTTCATGAGGGTGAGGATCCTCTGGTATTTAAAGTGAGGAGTTCGGTCCAGAAGCTTTTCCCGATGGGAGGGATGTTCCGACTTCTCTTTCCTCAGAAACAGCCGGCGGTGAAAGGCTACCTTTTTTCCCTGGACGAGGATCTCCAGCGTGTCGGGCAAGACAAGTAGTTCAGCCGTCATCTCGGAATATTGCGAAGGGACAGAGTAACGGTTGGTTTCGAATTCCACAAAGGCGGTCTTGCTCACTACGGCTTGAACCAGGCGATAAGGCTTGTAGTCGATCTGGGGCAGACTCATGAGCTTTTCTTCTTGAAGCGCCTCAGCCGGCCTCTTCCCGGTGGTGCGATGAACCCGATTGTTTCTTTCCTTCTGCCAGCCGACGATCTTCGTGTTGAGCTCCTCCAGGGTGTCCACCGGAGTTGATCTCAGGAACTCTTTGATGTCGCGAATAAGTCTCTCGACGCGGCCCTTCTCGTTGGCCCGCGCCGGAGTGCAAACGTGAATGGAAAATCCAAAGTGTCTAGCGAAGTCCAAAAATTGAGGGTTAAACCGAAGCTCCGGCTCTCTGCGAATAATCACCGATTTAAGGTTGTCATAACGATGGCGATGGGCCACACCTTTGACCTCATGGAAAGCCCGGAGATGTCCATCCAGGAAAAACTCCAGCGTCTGCCGCGGATAAAATCTCACCACCGCATACCGTGAATAAGCCAGAAGATAGACAAACCCATAAACCGAAGCCGAGGCCATCTTCCATTCCATCCAATCTACTTGCGCCTCCTCACCTGGCAAAAATTCCAGCTCATGAAAACTTTCCCCTCGCTTCTGTCGCCAGCGCTGAGTCCCAAGCTTCACCGTCCCATAACAGCCTTCGTAGCCATAACTCTTCAGCCGCTCGTAGACCTGAGTGGCCTTCAGCATCGGATATTCCCGGTACCACTCCTCAATCAACCTCTCATAGGGCCGCAAAATCGAAGAACCTGCCGGTTTCCTCATCTTCTCCCCGCGCAGAACCCTCCAGACCTTCTTCCGGCCCAAATTTAACTTCTCGGCAATCTGCCTCATACTCAGCCCTTCAACCTCCCGCAGATGCTTGACTCGAATCCTGAGTCCGTCCTCCATGCTCACCTCCTCTCTGAACATAAGGGAAATGCTCTCCCCTTTCCATCTCGTCTTGTATCATGAGAAGTGTCCAGCCGCCATAAATGTTCTCGAATCAAGGCGTTGGAAAAGGATCTCGTCTTGTATCATCTCCCTCTTGAGGCCTCCAGGGAGGAGAAAAATCAGCTTGTATATGGGTTTTTGGACAGGAAGAAAAACAGGTCTCTCGTCTTGTATCATCTGTCCTTGAGTCTGAAGGGCTAACTCTTTCCGTCTCTGCCGCCATTGCTTCACATACCAGTACCGGCCCCGAAAATAATCAGGATTGCGTCTGAACCAATTGCTCTGAGCCAGTTGCTTTCGAGCCTTCTTACAGCCAGGTCGAAAACACGCCTTTTGCTTCAAGCCAACTCTGGGATCAGGCTGGAAATACCTCCCACAAACGAAACACCTCTTCACCACAGACAACCTCCACTAAGGATTCCTTAGGGAGTCATTGTAAAGAGATTCAGTTAGATGGGAAGAAAATTATTTGATGAGAAGAAACCGGCTTCAGAAGAAAAGACTATTCTCTCACTGAACCACCATTGCCATCTTTGGTATCCTTTCTATTGCCGCTAACATATATGTGGCGGAATGGACAAAATATCTGCGCTCTGATTGGAAGCCTTTTCTTCTACTTTTGAAGGATAAAAATGAAACCGTTGGCATT
>CAYVGZ010000106.1:0-3821 GCA_964450845.1 uncultured Candidatus Bathyarchaeia archaeon
CCATCCTCTGTTGTCGCCACCAAATCTCTCTTACCACATACCTCTTCAAGCTTATCTATGAAAAGTAGCTCTTCCTTCGTTTTTGCACCTACTACAAAAACCAGCTTTTCCGTTTTTGACGACAACTTTTTCGCTAAAAATAACAGTGGAACTGTGCCTGTTCCACCGCCAACCATCAAAATTTTTCCCCTCTTCAACGTGAAGCTGTTGCCAAACGGTCCTCGCAAGCCTACAATTTCACCAGTTTTTTTCTTGTGTAAGGCTTGTGTTGCTTCTCCAACTTTTTTGACAGCTACTGAAACCTCGCCATTTTTTCTCGCATCAAGTATGCTTAGGGGTATTTCATCCACGCCTGGAATCCAAAGCATCAGAAACTGGCCTGGCTTAGCCCTTGAGCATATTTTGTCTTTAAAGGTGAATGTTTTCACTGTTGGGCTTTCAGTTTTAACGTTTAGAATGCACGTAGTCCTCAGTCTGTTAGCTGCAGTGCGATAAGCCGACAATCTCGTTTACGCTCCTGAAATTGTTCCTTTTCAAATAAACATTTATTCCCCATGCAACAGCCTTGAATACGCTTGGACCTTTTAGGGCTACAGCGGTGCCTATTTGAACTGCAGAGGCTCCTGCAAGAAGGAATTCCACTGCATCACGCCAATTTGTTATGCCGCCGCATCCTATTATTGGCACTTTGATTTGCTCGTAAATCTCGTAAACGCACCTAACAGCTATAGGTTTTATTGCTGGACCTGATAGCCCGCCAGTTTTGTTGCTTAGGATGGGCAAGGTTGTTTCTGTGTCTATTGCCATGGCTTTAACCGTGTTTATTGCTGTTATGGCGTCTGCGCCAGCTTTAACTGTAGCCTCTGCAATTTCAACGATACTTGTAACATTTGGGGGCAATTTAACAAAAACTGGTTTATCCACAGCAGCCTTAACTTTTCCAACAACTTCTGTTAAAATTTTCGGATTCTGCCCTATTTCAGAGCCTGTTTCTTTAGCATGAGGACATGAAACATTAAGCTCTATTGCGTCAGCCCCTGAATCCACGGCTTTTTTGGATACTTTGGCGTACTCTTCTGCTGAAAAACCGTAAACACTCACAATCAATGGAACATCCAAAACGGCTTTTGCTTCATGAATCTCCTTAACAAACTCATCTATTCCCGGGTTTGGAAGCCCCATGGCATTGATTAAGCCACAGCTTGCTTGCACTATCGTCGGGTTTGCATAGCCACGCCGCGGCTTTAACCCAACGGATTTTGTGACTACGGCGCCTGCCCCACTCTCAGCTATGCTCTCTAACGTTTCTGCGGAATATCCCAGAATGCCTGAAGCTAATATTGTCGGATTGGAAAGCCTCAAACCAGCCAAACTGACGCTTAAGCGGCTACTGCTCAAAGATTCTTCACCACGAACAGTTTGCAGTAGAGGTTATCACTTTAACAAGATAAAGCTTAGTTTTTGCAGATAAAACACTAATTTGTTGTGGTTTGTAAGAGAGCAGAATTTCCAAGTTTTTCTCTATTTTTTCTTTTTCTTTCCAAATTCGGGTTCCGGTTCCTCAGCGCCCAGCAGTACTCTTAACGATTTCACTTCTTCCCTAAGCATGCTTACTTCACTTTCCAACGCTCTAGCCTTGGAATCAGCCATCTTTTTAAGCTCTTCAATTTCCAACAAAAGATTTTTCCGTTCACTTTCTAAGCCTTTAAGTCTCTCCACAACATTTCTAAGACTGCTCATAAACTCCAGCTCGCCCACTATCGCCATTTAATATCTGATTCTAAACACTTAAGATTTTTGCAAACTCGAAACATGACCGCAACAACTATTTATTACGATAAAGCTTAGGAATAGTTAATTGGCTCTGAATAGTTTCAATTATGGAGGAAGCGTAAATAAATGATGGCTACTATTGTTGAATGTTCATTTGGCATAATGGCTTTCAATGAAGAAAACAAGTTAATAGAAAAAGTCTTGTTTTCCAAAAAGCCGCAAGAGGCAGCCAAAGCCATATTGAAAATTGAAACTGGAAAAATGGTGGATGAAGTTGCACAATTAGTCAATGGGCTTAAGGAAAAAGGTTATGAAACCTTTGTTTTCGAAAATGCAAACCTCGCCAATGAGGTTCAAAAAAAGTTTGGAGTTAAGGTTGAAGTTTCCAAGCCTTCTAAGGCTGGTGAAACGTTTCGTTCCAACATGGAACGGTTTGCCATTGAAACAGGCTTTGCAAAGAATGCTGAGGATTTCACTCTGTGGACGCATAACGTAACCATGGAAATGGCTAAGCTGCGGGTTAAAGGAGCTGTCGAAAAAAGAGACTTAATGATTGCTCAAGCCATCCAAACTCTCGATGACTTGGACAGGGCTATAAACTTGTTTATGGGTCGGGTTAGGGAATGGTATGGCATACATTTCCCAGAGCTTGACCGATTATTGGATAAGCAAGAAACCTACGCTCGTTTGGTGCTAAATCTGGGTAGCAAAGATAATTTCACGGCTGAAAAACTCGAGAAAGAGGAAATTCCAAAGTCGAAGACTGAGCAAATATCTAGAGCAGCGGGAACATCCATGGGCGCAGACTTGGCAGAAACAGACATGGTGCAGATTCAAGATTTGTGCAAAAACGTGATCAGCCTATACCACCTGAGGCAAACCTTAGAGAATTATCTTGACAAAGCCATGGAGGAGGTTGCACCCAACACAAAAGCCATAGTGGGTTCTCTCTTAGGAGCACGGCTAATTGCGTTGGCTGGAGGCTTAACAAACCTAGCTAGGCGACCAGCAAGCACAATACAAGTCTTAGGAGCAGAAAAAGCCCTATTTCGCTCGCTAAAAACTGGAACAAGACCGCCAAAGCATGGAATTATTTTTCAGCACACTTACTTGCATGAAGCCAAAAAATGGCATAGGGGAAAAATTTCTCGAGCTTTAGCTGGAAAATTAGCCATAGCCGCAAGAATAGACTCTTTCGGAGGCAGATGCATGGGCGAGGAACTGAAGGCTGACCTTGAGAAAAGAATTGAAGAAATTCGTGAAAAATACGTTGAACCTCCGCCGATTCCTGTGAGGAAGCCTGAAAAGAGGAGAGAAAAGTGGAGAAAGAGTAGACGTGCAGGTAAACGTTAAACCGCATCCGCAATTCTCGGCAATATATCAGGCAACGTTGGAGGATGGGGCTCAAAGGCTAGCAACAAGAAATCTGACACCGGGAAGAAACGTTTACGGTGAGAGACTTGTACGCTTTGAAGGCGTTGAATATCGGGTTTGGGACGCGTTTAGAAGCAAATTGGCGGCGGCTATCCTTAAAAATCTGGAAACTGTGCCGATAAAGCCAAACCATCGAGTTCTTTACCTTGGTGCGGCTTCTGGAACGACGGCAAGCCATGTTTCTGACATAGTCGGGGAGAAAGGTTACGTTTACTGCGTGGAATTTGCTTCAAGAGCCTTAAGAGAATTGGTTAACAATGTATGCGCTTATAGGCTTAACATGTCACCTGTTCTTGAAGATGCACGGTTTCCAGAAAGATATGGAATTTTCATCAATGGGAATGTTGATGGTGTTTACTGTGACATTGCTCAGCCGGAACAAGCTAAAATTCTGGCAGATAATGCTGACTTGTTTCTCAAAAAGTCTGGGTGGGTAATGATTGCTGTGAAAGCTCAAAGTATCGACGTGACAAAGGAGCCGTCAGAAGTCTATAAACAGGAAATAAAAGTTTTGCAAAACCGTGGCTTCCGCATTGAAGAAGTTGTGCGTTTAGAACCATACGACATAGCTCATGCCATGATAGTGGCTCAAATGCAAAATTTATCTTCTAGAA
>CAYVGZ010000107.1:0-3639 GCA_964450845.1 uncultured Candidatus Bathyarchaeia archaeon
TAGTCTAGGAAGGTATGACGACGGGCTCCAGAATGTAGCAAACGGGTTTGCGGACCGCATGAGCGGAATGAAGAAGTTCTGGAGCGGTCAGGAGAAACCCGTAGGAGCAGCCTAGCGCTGTTTCCGGGTAAAGGTCGTCGGTTCAAATCCGACCGGCCCCACATTTTTGAGCAACTTCAGGGCAGGCGCTTTGCTAAAAATCGGCAAGAAACTTGCTTTTTGGGCCAGTCTTTTGGAAGTAGGAGGGATTACTTTGCTTTGGCGTTTAGATCTTACAGAACATCGTGAGAAGAGGCCGTTGCCAAACGATTTGAGAACGAGTCGGTGGCAATTAGAGAATTACAAGAAATACCAAAGAATATGCGCTAAATGCACTTAGGTTTCTAGGTTTCTGTTTTATGATAGAGCACGCGCTACGACCGTACACTCAATTCATGTAAATCTATGATTCCATTCTTTGATCGATGGCTGCAATCTCTATCCTTTTTATGATTGAGCGAACAACTGATTGCGCCACGTTCTCTTCAACTGTTACAAGTCCTGCTTCCCAAGAAGCTCCGCCCGAAGAAGCGGCAACAAAATTCATTGAGGATACGACGGCGACTCTGCGGTCTACTACAATGAGTTTTGCGTGGATCGATTCATCATAGGCTACGGATACTCCGCCTTGAGCAAGTTTTGAGAGATATTTCATCTTCTTTTCATGTTGATATTGTTGTTCAATTGGGTTGCGGGTTACGAGTTTTACGTTGATTCCTTTCTTGCTCATTGAGATGAGCGAATTACTGATGTGACATTGCTCAACATAAGGGCTTGTCACTAGGATTTCCGATTTTGCGTTTTCGATCAGGTTTTCTGAGAACTTGTCCAGAAGTTTGTCCTCAAGGAAAAAGTGATCTGATTTGGTGTTTATCTTTTCTTGTTTTCTCCATTCGTTGACCCAATTAACAAGAGATCGCTTGACTTCTTCCCAGTAGCTCCTGTATTCGTTACAGAGCTCACTTGAATTTACCAAGAATCTATCTTTTCCTGTTTCTACAATCAATTCAGTTTGAAACAGTTCCTGGAGTGCCTGTTCAAATTGGTCTTTCTTAAGCTGAGTCGTTTCCAGTATTTCCTTTCTGGTGTAGTTGCCATTCAAAACAATTGCTCGAATAATGCGCCCTCTCCACGAACCCCAAAATTTTGGTTCAGGGATCATTCAAAAGCATCCTGTTTCCAACTTCTGTAATGAATTGTCGCCCGGTTATATTTCAATATTAGTAATCCACAATCAGTATCAAGAAATTCGGGTTATTCTTCAGGAGGATACTCGATTCGTACATCGCCCCTATATCCTGCTCTTACTGCGTGTGCTAACTTCCGAACGCCCATTATGCTTATGGCTGAAAACTAATCCATGCAGATTTGTAAAATTTAAACGTAAATTTAAACCTAGCCGGCCCCACCAAAACCCCCTTTTGACAAAATAAGTAAGATTCGATTATATTTGGAGGAATATTGTTGAAGTAACCAGTTTTCGTCAGCTTCAACAGTCACATGTGATGGGAGCTACCTGTGCCCATACCCTCTTTTTCTGTTTCATGCTAAAGTGTTGGTCTTTGTCTGCAGTCGCTTGTGGGTGTTAAGGCACGTGTTAAGGACTGTGGTTAGGATTCAAGTAAATTGGCTTTTGAGTTCATTCACTCCTCTCGGATGCTTATTCATCCAATCCATAGCAAATGCTTCTGCTTTTGGTTCGGACGCATACTCTGGCGAAATCTTCTTGCCTTCTTCATCATCTTTTTTTACTAGAGGAAACAGCATTACTGAGTAGTGCTCTCCAAACTCTTTCTTTGTAACAATGAGGTTCTGTCCTGTTGTGGCATTTATGTATCCTCTCTGATTGTCTATTCTTCTCCAACCTTTTACCATTTTCATAAATCATTCCTCACGCGGACTGTGTACTTCTTTTAGTTGGTAGCCCGAGTCTTCAATGCTACTGAGCGTTCCTGTTTTTCCAAGGCTCAATTGCCTTTCCCCTCTGAATGTGGACGCTCGTGCGTTCTCAATCTGAATAGTGTCTCCATTGGAGACGGAGTTTATTTGCTCATTCCACAAGCACAGTTTGATTGTTCCAGTTTCGTCCCCTATCAAAGCGTTAGCTACACTGGCGCAGTTTCCAAACCGCGTAACGACAAGTCTTGGTCTTGGAATTTCCAGAACTTTAGCCCTCAAATTAACATGGCTCATTCCAGTGCGCAAATCTCTGATAGGAAGAGACTGTGATCTTTTATTCTTCTTATCTAGATGTCTGCGGATCATGTCGGTTTTCATGAAATCTTTGATTGGATTGCTTCGTTCCGAGAGAAATTCTTTGGGTATCGGAAATTGTGCAACAACTCTAGAGTCATTCATGATCAAAAAGATGTCTTTATCTTGTGTTTTGCCGCGGCATTCAATTGAAAGTTTTCCACATCTAGATTTTTGATTTTCTCTTGCCGAGATTAACGCATAAAAAAATTCGTCAGAGTTAACTTCATATTTTACTGAAAGAAAAGCAAGGTATTCGCCGCCTAATACTTTGTTTCTCAAGACTTCCCCACTCTTTTCCCATAATATTGCTTACATTATAAAGGCCATTCTTGGACAGCTTTAGAGATCTTTTAGAAGGCTTAAGAGTTGATCTTTCTTGTTGAAGTCTTTATTCTTTTCCGCTTCCAACATGGCACGTTGTACCCAACTTCTCAATTCAGAATAATAGTCTACTTTAGGCAGATGCCTTCTTTCTGCTCTGCTGGTCCACGATTGCGTTGGCGTGCTTACCTGCTTATCTACCAATTCCATAGTTTTCACCTCATGTTTTTAAGTAGAATAGCCAAGAAAAATGACAAAATTCGTTACAATCCCTTTTGTCAATATTTTCCTCTAGAGAATTCTACCAACTAATATAATACACTTGGTTGCATATTAACATATGTGAGGGTGTGCTCAATCGGAGCTGATTTTGAGGCGCTTCTCCAGCCGAAATGGCTTTTTGTGTGCAATGCCAAATTTGCACGTAGCATGAATTATCGGAGACAACAAATGCGCGCGTATTTAACTAGGAAGGATGCAGAAATGCTAGGATCAAGTAACAGAACCATATTTTTATATAGTTCCAGAAACTCGGCCAGCGTCTGTTCTCTGATACCTTACTTTTCCCGGTATCGCATCTATTCGAATAAGATCATTTGACCTCATGAGATTCAAATATTGCCCTGATTGTATGGAACTCATATTACAGTGAGACATGACATTCGTCCTACTGGTTGGTTTGCGCAACTGCTTCAGAATTTCCGCTATGATCTAGAATTTGCTACGGTTTCTGTTGGAGACCTTTCTCATTCCTAACATGCTATAATACCTCTCAGGCAAAGCAAACCATTTCTAAGAAAACAGTTTTGCAATAACCTATCGGCAACCCGTGTAAATGTATCTCAGCATACCTTATAAAGATGAGCATTGCCGAGATTGGTTTTCTACTTTCTAACGCGTGCTAAAAGCATATATATAAAATCTAAGGATTTTAAAGAGAGGTAATCAAAATGTCAAAAGATATTAAGCTTGAACGTGGAGTTAAAGGATACAACATTGTTAGGAAAAAATGTCCGAACTGTG
>CAYVGZ010000108.1:0-3536 GCA_964450845.1 uncultured Candidatus Bathyarchaeia archaeon
ACATAGACCTGTTCTATGACAAGGGTGAACTTGAAATATGCACGTTTATTAATGAACCAACAAACAAGTTCACAAAGCTTGGAAGCTACATTTACGGTGTAGTTTCCTTCCACGACGGCAAAATACGTGTTCCTGGAAGACTAACTGACCGCTTAACAAAATGCGGCGAAGAAATCGACTTTTCGGCTCTTGAAGGGAAGGAAGTTGTTCCAAGGTTTAGAAGACGTTACTCAGTAAATAAAAGCGACGTCATCCCAACAATTTCTTTGGCTTTCACCCTCGCCGAAGAGTATTATCCACATCAGAAATACGCCGTTATAAAACCGAACAAAGAGTATGATACGCCAGGAATAGTAGGATACGGAGTTTACATCTCAAGATTTAGGATAAAGGAAGGAAACATTGAACGTTCAGTTCCATTCATCGACGAGGACGCAATAACAGCCGGTGTTGAGGCTGGAAAACTAGCGTTAATACACTCTGGAGTAGACAGCTCACTCATTGGAAAGGTCTATGTAGGATCAGAGTCAAATCCTTACGCCGTTAAGCCCATAGCTTCAAAAGTTGCTCAAGTGTTAAAACTTGGCGAATCAGATGAAGACATACAAGGAGTTGACGCTATAGACACAGAATTCGCGTGCAAAGCAGCAACAAGCATGTTTAAGGATGCAGCATCACTGGTTAGTTACCCAAAATCAAACATTCGATACGCCATGATAGTAGGAGCAGACAATTCTCAAGCAGCTCCCAGGGACTGCCCCGGAGGAGAGTTAGACCTGTTTGTTGGTTTCGGTGGATGCGCCTATATTTTCGGAAAACATGACGTGATAGCTGAAATTGAGGGATGGTACTCATGCACATCTGACACTCCTGACTTTTGGCGGAGAGACGGCGAACCATACCCAATGCATGGTGGAAGATTCACTGGGGATCCGGCATACTTTAAACACGTCAGAAAGGCGGCTGAAAAACTGATGGAACGACTTAATCTGCAAGTAAGTGACATAAACTATTTCGTTGCCCATCAACCGAACGTTCAGTTTCCAGTTAAAATTGCAAAGGAACTTGGGTTCAAAGAAGAACAGTATCTGCCTTCGCTTCAAGTAGCCAAATTTGGAAACACCTACTCGGGGTCTTCACCAGTAGGTTTGGCGGCTGTTTTAGACATTGCCAAGCCAGAAGAACGTATTTTAATTGTTAGTTATGGTTCAGGAGCAGGAAGCGACGCTTACTCGCTTATGACAACAAGCCAAATACTGAATAAGCGGCAACGACAAAAACTAACAATTAGGTATCAATCTGAGAATCCCTTCTTGGAATATGTAGATTATACGACATATAGGCGATTAAAACTTGGAATGTAACAAATCATTAATAAACCAGTAACAGAAACTCAATGGGGGAACATGCAAAATTGTCCGTGTATGGGACGCTGAAAAACATATTCAAAGTCATATATGCACCACGCAAAGCATTTGACGAAATAGTTCAAAACCCAAAATACATCGGACCCATTTTAATAATGATTTTTTTCACACTGGCAAACATGGGATATGTTTATACAATTGCATCTAAGACATATGTTGAACAGACTCTGCCGACTGCTGAACAACTAGACATATGGACTGAGAACTACACTTCGTGGACTGGAGCCTCAAACGCAAATATTACAGAGAATTTTGTCGATTACATAAACGGAACCTATTACGGAAATAGAAGCATAGAATTCTCGATCGTTAACAGTACGCAGATTTGGGTGCAACTAACTGATATAGGATCCATAAACTGTTCTGGTTCAGATGGTTACAAGGACTACTTATATTTAAGGATAAAATTGGCTAGTCCTGAGGTTAAATCTGAAAATGCGACCATTTACTTATTTTCAGTAACCCCTTCAGATTACTTTCATTATAATTTAACAGGCGAGTTTTCCAATTCAACCAGCAACATCTGGAACAATTTGACAATTCCGCTCGCTACTGAAAGCTGGCTAAGCAGCAGTGCCAATGCAAGTTGGGGAAATATTACAGGTTTGAAGTTGGAGTTCTCGTGGCTTAATAATTCGAATATAAATCTGCTAGTTGACGGTTTGTTTTTTGGAGGCATCTTTAAGTCCGAAGCGGAAAACGCTACGAGCTACATGTTCAATTATTCAATAGTTTCCGTCATGCAGTTCACAGTTAGATGGGTTTTCCTCGGTGGGCTACTATACATAATGACTAAGGCTTTTGGAGCTAAAATTGTTTGGAGACCTTTGCTGATCTTAATTGGATTCGCTTTAATGACCATGTTTATTCAGGCGGTAATATCCGTTGTCGTATTCTCAACTTTACCAACGCTTTATTATCCACTTGAATTCTTAGGCGGTGTTAAAGGAGAAAGCGAAAATGCTTATAACAAAATAATGGATAAAACTTTGCTTGTTTCACAAATTAATGGATACATTCAAATAGCAATAATTTTCTGGACCATCGCTTTGTGTGCAATTGCCACTCGTCTGATAACACAGTTTTCATGGGGCAAAAGCTTTTTGATTGCTATGGTAGGTTATCTTGTTACATTAATAGCGGAAAGCTTCCTATTTGGATTTTAAATTTGAACTAAGTAAAGTTCATGAAAAAAACAAATATGCTTAGCAAGATTTATATTGCTGAAGAACTTTTTTGCACTCAACTAGCCTTTACCAGAAACTATTGTGTCAAAAGACATGGCACATGAGTCTTGTGTTGAAAGGCTGGTTCCGCGATAAGGACGAAAACTGAATATGCCAAGAAGGCTGCCAGAAAAAACTAAACATGCACCAAAGAAACCAAGAAGGTTTGGAAGCCGAAGAAGGTTCCGCCCAAGCAGACCGTTCTTCCCGGCAGCACCAGTAAAAGAAAACCAGGAACTGGATGTTGTTATTGATGACATTGGAAGCAGAGGCGATGGAATATCTAAAATACAAGGCTTCCTAATTTTTGTTCCCCGCAGCAAAATAGGTGAGCGTGTTAGAGTTAGAATTCTCTCAGTAGACGAAAAGTTCGCTACTGCGAAGAAAATAGCTTAAATGAGAGGAAGAAGTTGAAAATAAGAGATTTGCGAAACGGAATGAAAAACGTTAGTGTAGAAGCAAAAGTCGTAGAAAAATCCGAAGCACGCGAAGTCTTGTCTAGATTTAAGGACGAAACATACAGAGTAGCAACGGCAATCATCGCTGATGAAACAGGCAAAATAAAACTAACCTTATGGAATGAGCAAATCAACCAAGTGAGCGTCAATGACGCAGTTAAAGTGGAAAACGGATATGTGACAAGCTTCAAAGGAGAAATCCAGCTAAACGTGGGAAAATACGGAACACTAACAGTTGAAAAAACCGCGGAATAACATTTTATGAACGAAATGAGAGGTGAAACGAATGGAAGAAAGAAGAAGCTTCGGCCCAAGAAGAGGATTCAGAGGAAGAGGGGAAGGCAGATTCCCTCCAAAACCCGTTGAAATTGGAAAAGAATACGAAGTTGACGTTCAAGAAACAAGCCGCAGAGGAGAAGGCATAG
>CAYVGZ010000109.1:0-3519 GCA_964450845.1 uncultured Candidatus Bathyarchaeia archaeon
GCTGTTGCCCACGCAACAATGAAAGCCATCTCAAAGCTCGGCGAATCTAAGGCTGTTGCCGTTGTTGGCATAGGTGGACCCCACTACGGCGAAAAGTTTACTCGTATTGCATTGGAAAGTGAAATAGCCTTCAGCCATATGGTTCCTAAATATGCAATCCCATACGTGGATGTAGAAATTCTTAGGCAATGTATAGAAAAGACGCAGGAAAAGGTGGGGTTTGTGGTTTTGGATTGGAAAGGAATAAAAGGTGAACACAAATCAAAACTAGTTGAAATGCTTGAAGAAATAAGCATTCCATTCAAGAAAGTTTAACATTAAAAAGGAAAAGTTAATAGAAAAGATCAGATTTATCTATCAAACCTAACAGCTACAGCAATGTTTATATCGTATTGAAATGTTGAGTGTGCGATGAACCATGGGCTTAAGATCGTTCCTATCTCAAAGCGCAAGAACATTAAAACTCGCAGTAAAACCAGGAACAAGCGAGCTTTGGCTATCAATAAAAATATGCTTTCTAGGCATAGGCGCAATAGGCTTAATCGGATTCATCATTAAACTAGTGTCTTCTGTTCTACAACCACAAGCAGCTACAACTACATCTTAGAAGGATGACACTTGATGGAAAAAAGCGAAGAATATCCCACAAAGATCTTTGCTATAAAAACAACGACAGGGCAAGAGAAAAACGTAGCTAAACTTATCGCTGCAAGAATTGAAATGAATAATATACCTATAAAGGCTATTCTTGTGCCTGAAACTCTAAGAGGCTACGTCTTCGTGGAAGCCGAAGGACCACATTTTGTGGAAGAAGCCATAGCAGGCATAAGACATGTACGGTCTCGGGTTCCTGGTGTTGTAAGTTTTTCTGAAATCGAAAGATACATTGTTAGGAAACCCGTAATTGAAGAGTTAATAGAAAACGACATAGTGGAAGTTACGGGCGGACCATTTAAGGGCATGCGCGCAAAAATAACTCGTATTGATAAGGCTAAAGGGGAAGTCACATTAGAGTTGTTAGAGGCGTCTTTCACTTTGCCAATAACTGTTCATTCTGACTACGTAAAGCTGGTGGAGAAAGCAAAAGCCGAAAGTAGGGAAGCATAAATGGCTGATAAAAAAGTTGTGGAATTACTTGTAAGCGGAGGGCAAGCAACAGCTGGGCCACCACTGGGTCCAGCTTTAGGTCCATTAGGCGTTAATGTCATGATGATTGTGAACAAAATAAATGAGCTTACAAAGGATTATGCTGGAATGAAAGTTCCAGTGAAGGTTGCTGTTGATCCTGAGACCAAAGAGTTTGAAGTCAGCGTTGGAACGCCCACGGCATCCGCTTTAATTGTCAGCGAATTGAAAATAGAGAAAGGCTCTGGGACACCAAGCACAGCGAAAGTTGGAAACCTTAACATGGAACAAGTCTTACGCATAACAAAGATTAAGCACCATGAGCTTCTGGCAAAAAACCTGAAAGTAGCCGCGAAGGAAATTTTGGGAAGCTGCGTTAGTATGGGGGTCACTGTTGATGGGAAAGACCCTCGCGAAGTTCAGAGGGAAATTGACGAAGGCAAGTATGACGAAATATTTAGTAAGAGTGAAGCATAAGAATATTTTTATAACCGCGTTCCATTCCCTCATTGGCACGAGGTCTCTAAAATGCCCTTAGACCAGAAAACAATACTGGATGCAGTTAAAGAAGTAAAGGAAAAATCCGAAAAAAGAAAATTCAATCAGTCAATAGAGCTTATTCTAAACCTGAAAGACATAGACATGAAATCTTCCGAAGGCAAACTTCAAGAAATCATAGAGTTACCCTATTCGCCAGCAAAACAAAACAAAATATGCGTGATTGCCTCCGGAGAATTGGCTCTAAAGGCAAGAAGGGCAAATGCGGACCTTGTCATTGAAAGAGCTGAGCTTGAGGGATTTGCTGGTAAAAAGCGGGATTTACGGAAAATTGCTAATGATTATGATTTCTTTATTGCTGAGGCTCCCTTAATGCCCTTAGTTGGTAAAATTTTAGGTCCAGTTTTAGGACCTAGGGGGAAAATGCCTTTGCCAGTTCCACCAACAGCGGACATAGTAAGTTTGTTGGAGAAGCACCGTAAAACAGTCGTTGTAAGACTGCGTAATCAACCAATTTTGCAGTGTCGCGTAGGGTCGGAAAACATGAAGGAAGAGGAAATATCAGAGAATGTTCAGGCGGTTTTAAGGATCATTGAGGGAAAACTTAAGAGAGGAGTGAAGAACGTCAAGCGTGCCTATATAAAAACATCTATGGGTAAACCAGTAGGTATCAAACCGTAAGCGAGGAAAAACAATGCCATCCCAACAAATTTTACAAGAAAAAATCGGCGAAGTTGAAGAGATAATACAGCTGATAACGCAGCATAAAGTCGTCGGAATTGCTAACCTTCAGAAAGTTAGATCAACTCAGCTTCAAGAGTTCAAGAAGAACTTAGCAGACAAAGTGTATATGCGGGTAATAAAAAACACACTTATGAAAATATCGATTGAAAACTGCAAAGAAAAGACAGAACTGAAAAAGCTTGAGGAATACTTAACAGGATCAAATGTTTATCTGTTCACGGATTTAAACCCGTTTAGGTTGGCGTTACTTCTAGAGAGGGGAAAAGTAAGAACAACAGCTAAGTCTGGTGACATAGCAGCTTTTGACGTCATAGTTCCAGCCGGAAACACGGGACAGCCGCCTGGTCCAATAATCAGTCAGTTAAACGCTGTTGGTTTGCCTACGAGAATTGAGGCTGGGAGCGTTTGGATAAATAAAGATACGTTGGTTGTTAGAAAGGGTGAAGTGATCTCGGAAAGGCTTGCAAGTGTATTGTCAAAGCTTGGAATAAAACCTGTCGAAGCCGGGCTTATCATGAGAGTTGCTTTTGACGACGGCTTGATAATAACTCAGGAGCAAATGCAGATAGACACAAACGAAATTAGGCGAAACGTTGAAAAAGCTTATTCAAGCGCTTTCGCTTTATCGCTAGGAATAGCTTATCCAACCTTGGAAAACACTGTAATGCTTTTGCAGGTCGCCCATCGAGAAGCCTATTTGCTTTCATTAAACTCGTCCGTGCCTACAAAGGAAACGATAGCGGACTTGATTAGAAAAGCAAATATGGAAATGTTAAGTTTAAGTAGTAGATTGCTCACCTTAGAGAAAAAGGCTGTTCCAGAGGAAAGCTCTGAAAAAGGTTAAAATAGTTGAGTGAAGAGGTGAAAGGGTATGGAATATGTTTACGCTGCGATGCTCCTTCACAAAGCTGGAAAAGAGATAAACGAAGAAAACCTAACGCAGGTTTTGAAAGCTGCGGGCATCAACGCTGACGTGGCAAGGATAAAAGCGTTAGTGGCTTCCTTAGCCGAGGTTAACATTGAAGAGGCAATTAAATCTGCCCCAACAATGATGGCTGCTCCTGCAGCGGCACCAGCGGCAGCTGTTCCTGCACCAGAAGCCAAGCCGAAAGAAGAGAAGAAAAAGAAGGAAGAAGAAGAGAAAGCTAAAGA
>CAYVGZ010000110.1:0-3468 GCA_964450845.1 uncultured Candidatus Bathyarchaeia archaeon
CCGTATTTGTGACTGTGCCTGGAACCACTCCAAGTGACTTGACAATGTCGTTGGTTCTGGCGACGCCGCTCTTTTCTTGGAGCTTGAAAATGCACTCAAGATACTCCTCAATTACTGCACTAACTTCTTCGCTGACGCACATCCTACGAGCATCCTAAATCAAAAGTACGATAAATCGTATATTTAAGCTTTCATGTTACTTTTTCAACAACCTTAAGAACATCTAATACTTCTCAGCTCACGATTAAAAAGAGCATACAATAATGAGACGTTTAAAACTCGAAAAGTCTAAAACCTTAGTGGACAACTACTTTCATGGATAAAAAATGTCCTGGAAAGTGTTTGAGAGACTCTCAGAACATTACGATTCTTGGTATTTTAAACATCTAGAGATTCTTGAGTCTGAAGTGCGCGCAATTAAAGCGCTTGACTTGAAAGGCTTAGGGCTTGATGTAGGTATCGGTAGTGGTATTTTTGCCTCTAAAGTGAAGGTGCAAGTTGGAATTGATGCTTCTAAGCGAATGTTAAAAATTTCTAGGAAGCGTGGCATACAAGTTGTTAGAGCCTTGGCAGAGTACTTACCGTTTTCAGAAGAAACTTTTGATTATGTTTTGATAATTGTTACTTTATGTTTCCTCGACAAACCGGAAATAACCCTGAAAGAAACTTTTAGAGTTTTAAAACCAAACGGTGTTCTGGTCGCATGCATAATTGTAAGGGATTCTCCTTGGGGACAACTTTATGCTCGGATGGCTGAGCGAGGTCATCGTTTCTATCGGTTTGCGCATTTTTACAGCTTATTAGAACTTGAAGAGCTGCTTGAAAAGCATCATTTTAAAATTGTAGATTATAAATCCACCTTAACCTGCCCACCTTCACTTCCTCCTGTTGTAGAATACCCAGAGGATAATCCTTCTCAAGGAAGTTTCGTTTGCGTGAAGGTTGTTAAAAAAGAATAACGAAAATGCTAGTGGAATCGTTCGCCTTCCCACTGAACAATCTTGAAATAATAGAAAAAAGTAACGGGTATGATAAGTCCCTGAGATGAGGCGGAGGGAAGAAGAGGACAAAGCATAGCCAACATTGAAATTGATATTGATTCCTTGTTTTGTTTTTTTCCGTTGGTAATTCGCATATTAGTTATGTTTATCTTTTAAAGATTGTTGAAATCAAAAAAATTACAGCGTTTGCCAAAATGATTAGAGGACCTGCTGGAAAGCCAGTTAGTTCAAAAATAAAAATTCCCAAGGAAGAAGATATTATTCCGATGACTATTGCTCCAAAAGCGTATTGGAACACGTTCCGACTTACGTTCCCAGCACTACAAGCCGGAATTGCTGCTAAAGCTGCGGTTAAAAGACCTCCAACCATTTTAACTCCTAACGCGACAATAACGGCGATCAAAAATAAGTAGATAAGATTATGTCTTTCTACATTTATTCCTTGGGATTTAGCTAAATCTTCAGAGATATTAATCAGAACCATCTTCGGGTAAATTTTTGTGATTATTAAAAAAAGGAAAACGGTTAAAACGACAGAAATCGTTGCCTCCCAAAGATTTACTTTTGAAATGTCTCCGACTAAAGCTGCTTCTGCTTGTCCAATGGGTAAAAATAGAAAAGCAATAGCTACTCCTGAAGCGAAAACAACAGCCGTTAAAGCCTCCATGGGCAGTTTCGTTCTTATTTCGAATAACCAGATAAAAACAATCCCTAAAATAACAAAAGGAAAAGCACCCAAAGATATATCAAAACCGTAAATTAGAGCCAAAGCTATTCCTGGTAAAGTTAAATGACCAAGCGGACCAGCTACTAAAGCCATTTTTTTGCTTAACATTAATGTTCCTAAATATCCAGCTGCGCCTCCAACGAAAATTCCTACAATTAGACTTAATAAAAATTGGCTCATATATTTTAATCCTTATTGTTTTTAGTGTGCGTGACGATAATACTTTACTTCTGCACCATAAAGTTTTTGCAAATTTTCGGGGGTTAAGATCTCTTGAGGAAAACCACAGCATATCGGCTGTTTATTTAAACAAATAACATAGTTGGAAAACGTATAAACAACACTTAAATCATGAGTAACTAACAAAATTGTTAATTCTCTTTCTTTTTTCAATTTTACTAAAAGCCTATAAACAGTTTCTTCGCCTTCGATGTCAATACCAGTAGTTGGCTCATCAAAAAGTAAAACTTGAGGATTCCCAATTAAACTCCAAGCTACTAGTATCCTCTGAAACTGTCCAGAAGATAAATCACCTACTTTTTTCTCCAAAAGATTTTCCTTAAATCCCACAGAATTTAGAGTCTCTTTTATCTCCTCGTCAAAGGATTTTTTCAGCTTCAAGAAATCTTTAACGCTTAAAGGAACATCTTTTATAAAAGGCAATCTTTGGGGAACATAGCCTATCTTAATATTCTTTTTCCACTTTATTTCTCCCCTGTGTGGTAAAAGCCCTAATAAGGTTTTCAATAACACTGTTTTCCCTGCCCCATTTGGACCCAAAATGGTTAAAATATCTCCTCGTTTCACTTCAAAAGACAAATTATTGATAATTTTTTCTCCTTCCAATTCAACACCTAAATCTGTTACTTTCAAGATTAAATCGCTCTGCATTGAATTGCTGTCTCCTTGATGATTTTTCAAAGACTTTATGAGCGCGCACTCCTTTTTTCACGAGGGAACATCATATTAGACGCCTTGACTCTTTTAAGTTTCTCTGGTTACAAAGAGCAAAGGTCTTCCTTCACTGAAGGCTTGAGCGGTCTTCTTTCTTGCGCTCTGAACGAGTCTCCATACTGTTCCTCTTGAAACTCCCATTCTTTGTCCAGCTTCTTCCTGCGACAACCCTTCTAAGTCGACTAGCCTGAAGGCTTCGAGCTCCGCCATTTCCAAGAATATAGGTTCCAAATTCCTTGGCGGATTAGGAGTAAAGCTGTTTGTAGGCGGCGTTACCCCTAACATGATGGGTTTTGGAAATCTTCCCCTTCTGCCGCACCTATATCTTCGCCGCCACACAGTTCTTCATCATCCGTTTTTTATCTTATTTGATTGATAGTTGGTTTATTTGTTTAGTATGTTAAGAGACTGTCGGTTTCTTCAAGGACCCACAGTAAAGCTTGTTGCGCAGCCTTTCTGGCGATATTTTTCTGTTCAATGAACGGTCCTTCCGTTTCTCTCTCCTTTTCTAGAAGCTCTAGTCGTTTTCTGATTTCTTCTTCTGTCCTCACACTCTTTGCCTCCGATGTTTTGATTAGTTATTGTTATGTTAAACGGAACATTTATATATTTCTGTGCTTATTCTCATAATTGAAAATGTGCATACGCACAAAATAGAGGTGAAATTTAGAATGCCGTGGGGAGATAGAGCAGGACCTTGGGGCTTAGGACCAATGACTGGAAGAGCAGCAGGCTATTGTGCTGGTTATCCTGTCCCGGGATACATGAATCCGATACCTGGATACG
>CAYVGZ010000111.1:0-3373 GCA_964450845.1 uncultured Candidatus Bathyarchaeia archaeon
GACCAGAGCCTGGACGCACGATTATAGAAGGCAAGGCTATAAAAGCAGTGCGACATAATCTTCCAGAACCACTTGCCAAAACACCGAACACTTCCTACACCGCAAGGATCTCAGCCCAAGGATCCAAGATCAAGATCTGGTATGGTCTCACGAAGAACTTTCCTAAAGACCCTTTGAGAGACCCGGACCCCAAGGCAGTAGCGTCAATGATTGAGGTGGAAGACCCCACGTATACATCAGGAAGTGTGGGCATCTGGCACGAAAGCAATGACAACGGTCGCATCGACAATGTCTATGTGTTTGACCATAGAGCGTTAACAGTGGTAGCTTCCCAAAGGAAGCTAACTACCACGTGGGGTGAACTCAAGCGATGACACAAACCTAGACCGTGCTCTGAACGAGGAGAGATCCGCCGACTGGCAACCGGCGGACTTCTCGCTGTGCTGGATCGCGCTGGTGAACTCATGTACTTCTGTTAAAATAGGTTGTGCAATTTCTTACAGCGCCCAACAGGAAAGGGGGAATGTTATGACGAAAACTGTAATAAGATGAGGACAGCATAGTTGCATTTTGAAATGCAGACTTTTCAGGATCTGCGGGTCTAAAAAAGGAGTGATTACGGATGAAGAGTCTAATTTGTGTTTTTGTAATACTCTTGGTGTTGTCGTCCTTTGCTTACGCTCAGAAAGACAAGGATCTGGTGATTTATTTGCCCTTCGATGAAGGTTCAGGGGATGTCACCAAGGACGTCGGTCCGCTTAAGCTAGAAGGCAAACTCGTCGCCAAGCCGGGATGGGTTGATGGGAAGTTTGGAAAGGCATTAATGTTGGGAGGTGCGCCGTCCGGGCAGTATGTTCAGATCGACCATCAGCCCAAGCTGGATGCTGACACAGTTGTCACTGTAATGTCGTGGATCTTTCCCAACTCCTGGCCGCACAAGGGCGCCTGCTGCGATCAGGTCTGGGGGTTTGGTGTCCATGGAGGCTGCGGAGGCAGAGTGCAGTGGGGTCTATTCCAGGAAGGCGATCTGAAAGGACGATTTGAGGCAGATGGTGGAAGGCTGGATGTGCCAGTCCCGCTGCCTGAGGAAAAGAAGTGGACACATGTCGCTATCTCTTATGACAACGGCGTTGGAAGGGTCTATGTAGACGGGAAGTTAGCTGGAGAAGGGAAAGGTGCCGGTGCGCTCAAAAAGAGCAATGAACCCTTGATGATAGGCGCGGACTGCGAAAGATTAAACTATATCTTCGACGGTATTATAGACGAATTTCGCATGTTCCATCGAGCTTTGAGCGAAGATGAGATCAAAGCCCAGATGCAAAAAGGTAAATCGGAAATTTTAGCGGTGGTCGCCACAGACAAGCTGGCAATCGCCTGGGCTGCTATCAAAGCCCAAGATTAGGCTTTGCTAGTCTAATGTTTATGCCCACCTTGCAGAAAAGAGGTGGGCTTTTTTATTTGGTCTGAAAGCGTAGAAGACAGGGCGAGATCTTGAGTTTCGGGTGTGTAGGCAAATATCAGGGGTACTGAAAGTCAAGAATCCAATAATGACAAGGGTTTACGGTCTTCGACATGGAGAATTAGCTTGAAACCTGTAGGCACACGATTTATGCATTTTTCTATTGACATAATTCGTAGTATATGCTATAATAGTAGGCATGTACCTGAGAACTACAAAACGAAAGAACAAGGATGGTTCCGTCGTCACCTACTACCAGTTGGCTCACAACGTTCGACACCCAGAGACCAACCAGCCCACTGCACGCGTCATCCATAACTTCGGACGCGCCGACCAACTGGATCGGCAACAGCTTGTCCGGCTGTGCCAGTCCATCGCGAGAGTCTGTGAGTTGGAGGTCACCGATCTCCTGCAAGCTTCCGAGCCATCTCCAGAGACATCGTTAGTTGACTTACCCAAATCCCTCCAGTTGGTACGCAGCCTGGAGCTTGGACCGCTGTTAGTCATCGAAGCGCTCTGGGAACGCCTTGGTATGGGCAAGACACTGCGTGAGGTGGCAAAGCAATCGGGTTGCCAGGTGTCATACGAGCGTGCACTGCTGGCGATGACAGCCAATAGACTGTGTGAACCGGAGTCGAAGCTGGGAGTATGGGATAGATGGCTGAAGAAGGTGTATTTGCCTTCATGTCAGCAACTGAAGCTGGACCAGATGTATGAAGCCATGGACCTGTTGCAGGCGCACAGTGAGAGAGTTGAGGAAGCCATCTTCTTCCAGACGGCAAGTCTTCTGGACTTAGAGGTGGACCTGGTGTTCTACGACACCACACCGGTGGATTTCTCTATAGACATGGAGGATGAAGAGACCGAAGACGACGAGGCACTGAGGCAGTATGGTCGGCCCAGGGATGGGAGCTGGTCAGTGTCTATGGTGGTGGCATTGGCAGTGACTCGCCAGGGACTTCCTGTGCGCAGTTGGGTGTTCCCTGGCAGCACGGCTGACGTGACAACGGTGGCGAAAGTCAAGCGTGACCTGAAGGGATGGAAACTGGGACGTGCTTTGTTCGTGGGTGATGGTGGTCTCAACTCCGAAGAGAACCGTCATGAACTGGCTAAGGCTTGTGGGACGTATCTACTGGCCACCCGACTGAATAGCGTCAACGAAGTCCACCAGGACGCGCTCTCCCGTCCTGGGAGGTACAGGAAAGTCTCTGACAACTTACACGTCAAGGAAGTGGTGGTGGGTGGCCAGGGTGTTCGGCGCCGTCGGTATCTGCTCTGCTACAACCCCAGGGAAGCCGGGCGACAACGAAGGCGACGCAAGCAGGTTGTCCAGCAACTGGAACAGGAACTTGCAAGGCATCGGAACAGGTCAGCCACTGCACAGTGGGCTATTGACCTGCTGGCTTCCCCGCGCACCAGGCGTTATCTGACTGTCACCGGACAGGGGGAGATTCGTCTGGACAGGAATGCCATTCAGCAAGCTGCCCGGACTGATGGCAAGTGGGTGGTTCAGACCAATGATGACACGCTCACGCCAGAAGATGCCGCATACGCATACAAGGGATTGACTGTCATCGAACGCTGTTTCCGCACACTCAAGCGCACACAACTGAAGCTGGAACCAGTGTATCATCGCTTGTCCCGTCGCATCGAAGCGCATGTGAAGATATGTGTGATGGCGCTTCTGATAGAGCGTGTTGCGGAGCTTGCGTGTGGACAGTCCTGGTCGCAACTCCGTCACCTGTTAGCTGACCTGCAGGTCACTGAGTTTCACACTCCTTCTCACCTTTTCTTTAAGCGGAATGAGCCCTCTTCAGAACTCCGCAACATTCTCAAGAAGCTAGCAATCCCGCTCCCCGACAGCGTTCTGGACATTACTCCCATCCCGGAGGACACTCCAGAGACGTAGGCACA
>CAYVGZ010000112.1:0-3341 GCA_964450845.1 uncultured Candidatus Bathyarchaeia archaeon
GTTTATACCTCCCTATATGTAGATTGAACTTCTGGTTCTGTCATGGTTTTGAATCTTTTGGCTGCTTTATTGTTATAGCTTCCTAATAGTGGTAGTCAATGGAAACGAAAATTCTGAAGATGAAGCATTTTTCCCAACAAAATCTGAGCATCACCTAAACGTATCTAACGCATGCGCTGCAAAGCTTTATGAGAAGTAGAGACAATATGAATATATCAGAAAAGCTTGTTGGAGATGAGCCTGTGGGAGAAGATCTCATTCTGGCAACGATGCCTATGATTCCGAAATATGAAATTGATGAAGTTCTCGGAGTCGTATACGGTTCCAGCACGAGGACAAGGGGACTAGGAGGCAGATTTGTTTCAGGCATTCAATCTCTTACAGGAGGAAAAGGCACAGCATACGCTGATGAAATTCAAAAAGCAAGAAAAGAAGCTCTAGAAAATTTGAAGAATGAAGCAAGGAAATTGGGAGCCAACGGAGTTCTCTCCATAGACTTTGAGATGACAGAAATTCTGGAAGGATTCATTGTCATAACCGCTTACGGAACAGCTGTCAAACTGATAAAATAACAAACCCAAGAATTGTTTGTAAAAAAGAGATGCTAAGAAACTTGTGTGATGCCAGTAACTCCAATGAACGTTTTATCTTCAAGGTCACTTATCCACATAGGGTTAAAGTAGTTGCGCATAAACACGCTTGAGTTCATACGACCATCCCAAAAAGTTGATTTCCACTTCATTAAGATATTTTGTTAATAATGCTCCGTGAACTTGAACGTTTCCAAATCTTAACTTGCCTATGGTTCTTTGCACTTTTTCTGAATGACATTTGCTTTCAAAAAGTTTGTTTTCGCTTACGTTTCTGATTAATTCCTTTGGAACGAAACTTCTGAATGCCTTCTTAGTTCTTTTCAAAAAGACTTTCTTGAACTTGAAATGCTCAAGTATTTTCCTTTCACTATCAAAGTATTGGTCTTCAGCAAGTTTACAGCACAAACCATATAGAATTACTTCTCGTAGAATATTATTAGGAATGCGTAATGCAAAAGTCCTATTCAAGGTTGTTAGGAATAGTAGGAAAACCCAACACTGGCAAATCAACCTTTTTTAGCGCTGCAACTTTGGCACCGGCTGAAATTGCAAGCTACCCATTCACGACCATAAAGCCAAACAGAGGCATCGGGTATGTGCGGACTCCATGTGTTCACGAAGAATTCAACATTAAAGACAATCCCGTTAATTCCATATGCTTAGACGGAGTTAGACTAATTCCCGTGGAATTTATTGACTGCGCGGGACTTGTGCCAGACGCATGGCAAGGAAGAGGTTTAGGCAACCAGTTTTTAGACGAAATTAGAAAAGCAGACGCATTGATACATGTTGTTGACGCTTCTGGGGGCGCAGACTGTGAAGGAAGATTATGCAAATCTGGCGAACATGATCCTTTAGAGGACGTAAAGTTTTTGGAAAATGAAATAACCATGTGGATGGCGAGCATACTAAAACGAGACTGGCCCAAAATTGCTAGAACAGTGGAATCCGAATCAAAAGACCTTTACTCAATGCTGGAAGAACGATTAAGCGGTTTAGCAATAAGAAGAGGCCACATTTTTGAGGCGGTAAGAAAGACAAATTTAAACGCTGAAAAACCCACGGCTTGGAGTGAACAAGACTTCCTACGGTTTGTGGATGCAACGAGGCAAATTGCCAAGCCAATGCTAATTGTAGCAAACAAAATAGACATTCCAGCCGCTGAAGAGAATCTGGAAAGGCTAAAAAAACTGAATTATGTTGTGATTCCTTCTTGCTCAGAAGCAGAACTCGCCCTAAGAAGAGCTGCAGAAAAACAACTAATAGACTACAGACCTGGAGACTGCAACTTCAAAATAAACAATCCAGAAAAACTAACCGAAAGCCAAATCCACGCATTAGAAACTATAAGGGAAAAGATTCTGCTCAAACTGGGTTCGACGGGCGTTCAAGAAGCCATAAACATGGCTTACTTTAAACTCTTAAGCATGATTACAGTTTATCCAGTTGAAGATTTAGAGCATTTATCGGATCATAACGGAAGAGTTTTGCCAGACTCTTATCTTGTGCCATATGGAACGACAGCCCGCCAACTCGCTTACATAATACACACGGAATTAGGCGAAGGCTTCATCTACGCAGTGGAAGCCAGAGAAAGAAAAAGAGTTGGAGAAGACTATACACTTAAGGACAGAGACGTCATCTCAATCGTAAGCGCCAAAAAAAGAGCTTAGCCTTGCCTATGCACCAAAACGCCTCTTGCGTTTTTTAAAAGTTCTAACAGCCCTCAAAAGGTCTATGAAGCGGAAATCAGGCCAATACACATCCAAAAAGCAGAGTTCACTGTACGCAGACTGCCAAAGCAAAAAGCCGCTTAACCTTTCCTCACCCGAAGTCCTAATAATCAAATCTGGATCTTGCTTAGGCATGTGCGACGTGTACAAGAACTGCTCAAACGTTTGCTCATCAACTTTTTCTGGAACTAGTTTCCCTTCCTGAACTTTCTCCGCAATTTTCCTTGCGGCATCCACAATTTCGGCCCTTCCACCATAAGCAAAAGCAATGTTTAAGAAATGTGCATCATAACCTTCCGTTGCCCTTTCAACATCCATTATGAGCTTCTGCAAATTTTCAGGCAACAAGCTCACCCTGCCAATAACTTTGACGCGTACCTTGTTTTTGTGTATGCGCTCATCTGTTAGAATTCTTTGAAATTCTTCTTCTGCAATACGCATGATTTCCTCAACCTCATTTTTCTGGCGGCTAAAGTTTTCTGTAGAAAAGGCATAGAGAGTTATAGATTTAACATCAAGTTTCAGGCACCAATCAAGAAGTTGCTCAACTTTTTCAGCGCCTTTTTCGTGACCAAACCATGGGTTAAGAGCCTTATCAGAAGCCCATCTTCTGTTCCCATCCAAAACTATCGCTATATGCTCAGGTCTAAAGCCATTCTTCACTTGATACCACAGCCACTTTTCATAGACCTTGTACGCTCCAATAATGGAGAGGAACGTTTTAATCATTATTTGATCCTCGCGTTTTTTAGTGCGCTAGCGCATGGACAGTTGCCTTCGCGTTGGAGGGGTAAAGCCTTCACAGTCTCGGTTAAAACTTGTTCTAGTTTAGACATAATCTCTTCGGAAACTTTTGAAACTTCAAGAGGTGTCAACAGTTCTTGTGTGCCAGCAGCCATATTTGAAACAAAACAAAAAGGTGCATAGCACATCTCAAGCTCTCTTGCAAGCACAGCTTCTGGAGTACCCGTCATCCCAACAACATCGCAGCCTAAACGCCTAAACATTTCAATTT
>CAYVGZ010000113.1:0-3297 GCA_964450845.1 uncultured Candidatus Bathyarchaeia archaeon
GAGCCAGCCTTGTGATTCGGTCTTTTTAAAACATCTGCCAACACATCATCATATTTGCTTATAATCGTGAAAATTTTGTCTCCGTTCGGAACGAAATGTGATGTTAATTCGAAGGCATTGTCATTCTTTGAGATGGGTCCTTCACAGTCTGAGACGAAAACCCTTTTCACTGTCTGCGCCTCAACTCCTCCATGTGTTTTATGCTTTTTTCTATGTGCTGTTTGGATGCTATGTCTGTTCTGTGCCAAAGGGCTCCGCCTTTTAATGCTTTAATGCCTTCCAAAGAGATTTGTCTGGCTGTTTCGATGTCTTCACCTACGCCCACAACGCCAACAGCCCTAGACTTAAGCGCGTACGTTTCGCCGTTGCGCAACTCCATGGCTGCTGGGTAAACGCGGATTTTATCACCATGCTGCTTATTTAGTTCATACGCTTTGGTTAAGTCAACTGGCTTGCCAATTTCACCCTCATCTACAAATTGGGGAAAGGTGTCTATGTATCCGCCGTAGTTTGGTGGAGCTTTGTAGGTTACAACTGTTGCTGCCTTTTCTATTTCTATGCGTGTTAGGTTGCCTTCTAATATTTTGAAACATACGTCAACAAAGTCGTCTTTCAATATGGGCAGAATGTTTATTATTTCAGGGTCTCCGGGTCGGCTGTTATTTTCAAGAATTTTTGTTTCCTTGCCAGTGTGCATAAAAGCCATGTAGAAGGGCATACCCCTTAACCCTACATTGGCGTTTTTCTTCCATTTCTCAAATATTCTGTTAACAATTTCGATTTCCTTAGCCCTAATAGCGTTGGTCATGAAGGGCAACACGTCGTCAACATCTTTGTAGGAACCCATACCTCCCGTGTTTGGTCCATGGTCATCGTCAAAAGCTCGTTTATAGTCTCTCGTATCTGGCAAGAAAACTAGGTGTTTGCCGTCGCAGAAGGCTTGGAAACTTGATTCTTCGCCTTCAATTTTCTCTTCAATTACGACTGGCCCATGTTGGAAATTCGCCATGAAATGTTCGAATAGTTGCTCGCGAGTTGTGAAGTGGTCTTCCCAGACGCCTACGCCTTTCCCAGCAGCGGGTCGGTCTGGCTTAACAACCGCCCTATTCTCAAGTTCATCCAACCATTTGTAAACAGTTTTTTTCACTTCTTCTTGGTTTTTGTAATTTTTTGGATTGAAAATTTTGAAGCGGGGATTTGCTTCTGGCACTATTTCTTGAAATAATAGGCGCTGTTGGACTTTGCTTGCTTCTATGGCGTGCTTTTTTGTTGGACAGATTATAGGTATGTCGGTTTGTTCTTCCACAAGGTCTCGTATTCCCTCTATTATTGGTTTTTCTGGACCGACGATGCCGAAGTCGATTTTGTCTTTGTTGGCTTCTGCAAACTTGCAGATTTCCCGTACATCCAAGTCTGGAATAACAACGTGTTTCGAGGCTTTTTTCACGTTGAATGGGTTTCGCTGTTTGTCTGCAACGTAAATTTCTACAAGATAACTTTGGCTTCGCGCAAAAGCGTCAATCATTGCCACTTCTCTTGAACCGTATGAAACAACAAATACGCCTACCTTCTCCATAACGAACTACCCATCAAACTGAACATTAAACATGAAAAGCCTATTTACTTTTGCCACTAAATGTTTTGAACTGCTTCCTCTATTTCGTAAAGTCGTCCAGTTTCCTCATAGCCTTCTAAGAATCTTTTCTTCATTTCATCTGCTATTTTTTGCGCTAGCGGTGTTGGATATTTGCCCGTTACGCAGGCAAGGCATAGCTGGTCTCGAGTGAAGCTTGTGGCTTTTACAAGGTTTTCTATTGATTGGTAGCATACTGCGTCTGCGCCTATGATTTTAGCTATTTCTTCGGATGTGTGCTTGGAGCCTATTAGTTGACCGTAGTTTGCCATGTCTATTCCGTAGAAGCATGGTCCAATTATGCGTGGAAAGGTGACGAATAAGTATACTTTTTTAGCTCCCATTCTGCGGAGTTTCTCTATGACAACTTTTGTTGTGTCTCCTCTGACTATGCTGTCTTCTGTCACTATAACGCTTTTCCCGTTAACTTTCGACGCTAGGATATTGATTTTCCTATCTATTGTTGCGTATCGCTCTTTGTTCAGCAGAATAAAAGCCCTCTCTGTCACGTACCTATGCCTGCGGGAAGCCCTCTCCCATCTTAACCCAGACTCTTCGTGAACCCCCATAGCTGCATCATCGCCAGTTTCTGGCAACGAAATAATTACGTCTGCGTTCTTAACTACGTCAGGATTTTCTCTAACGAGGTTTCTTCCAAATTCTTCGCGCACCTCGTAAACATATTTCTCATCGAAGCGCGAATCTGGTCTAGCGAAGTACGCATATTCGAACGCACAAAAAGCCTTCCTTCCATTCACTAATTTTTCTTTGCTAAAACCGTCTTTTGAGACAGTTACGAATTCGCCTGGTTCAATTTCAAAGTCCCTTTGGAAACTGTTTATGTCTAAGCCTACAGATTCTGAAGAAAAAGCGTAGGTTGTTCGATCTTCGCTATGACCCGCGCATAATGGTCTTATTCCGTACGAGTCTCTGAAGGCGAAGAATTTGCCGTCTTTTGTTATGCCAGCAACTGAGAAGGCTCCTTCGATTTCTTGCATGCATGTTTTTACTGCTGATGGCAGGTCTTTGGTTTTCATGAGTTCGATTAAGAGTTTGTGGCAGATTAGGTCTGCATCACATTCGTAAGAAAAGTGTGGAAATTTTTTGCCTATTTCTTTTTTGATTTGGAATGTGTTGACAACGTTGCCGTTAAAGGAAACTGCCAGTTTGAACCCGTTTTTTGAGGCTGTAACAGGCTGTGTACCCTTTATCAGCGATTTCTCGTCGCATTTTCCAGAAGTTGTGTATCTAACATTTCCTATTCCAACGTGCCCTGGTAATCGTCCAAACCATTCTTGGATGGCGCTCGTTTTTATTTTAGGTATGAGGTCTAGGCTTCGGTGAATGTGAAATTTTCCATCATCATATGTTAGGAAACCGTGGGACTGGTGTCCCCTGTGGTTTTGGGCTCTCATGCCCCAGTATATGTAGGGGAATATGGGTTGTTTTTCGAAATTTATTGCCCCGAATACTCCGCAGCCTATTTTGGCTCCCCCGGAGTCGCATTAAAGAAGGTGGATATTTATCAGCTTTTATGACATTTTTAACTAAAAAGTATGTTGATTTTTACAGAATCAATGCGAAGCGAAGGCTATGTTATGCTGTTTACTCCACTGTGCTTGATGTTATTGCTAGCTCTGCGCTTGGAATCACGTGAATCCACC
>CAYVGZ010000114.1:0-3261 GCA_964450845.1 uncultured Candidatus Bathyarchaeia archaeon
TCTTCTAGTGCGTAGTCGTCCCATTCGTTGATGTCGTAGACTAAACCAGTTTTTTCTATGCCTCTGCCAGATGCGTCTATTTTTAGTTCTGCTTCTGCTGTTTCTGGAACATGCTTAACACAAACAATAATATCCAATGTGTGTTAATCTCCTGAATGTTTGAACAGAGTTTTGCAAGTGGTGTCATAAAACTTTTGCTTGTGAATATTCATAAGAATATTGTTGCGACTTGGTTTTAGAGTATGTATTTTGGATTCGCAAGAGATTTAATGGTTTTAAGCGTTACTACTTCTGCTTTAAAGATAAGAGAGGTCAATGAGGGAAAATGTTGAAGAAACAGTTTCTACTGGTTTCGGCTATTACATTCACTCTTCTAGTTTCAGCGATTGCGCCGATTTATGCTGTGGATTATTTGAGAGCCACTGATTTCAGCAAAGAAAGCTGGTCCAAGACAATTGACTACTTGGAATACGTTGATGTTTATGCCGCTTCTCATGGGTTGCCTCAACCGCCTGCGGGTGCGCATGCGTATTTGTACATGACGTATGTGAATTATTTGGGATTACAGATGCTTTATGCTGGTCTTACTAATATTACGATGGCTCTTGGACAGGTAGCACTTACAATTCCTGTTCAAACGTTTATGATGCATTACAAAACTGAAAATCAAAGCAGAGATGTTGTTACGGCGTCTTCTTACATTATGCTGCTGGCTTACAACGAAACTGCTAACACAACTTGCTATGTTAATTCGCCTGACAGAAACGATACGTTGTACGCTTCTTTCAACATGGGTTTTGACTTGTCTTCTTTGATTGATACAGTTGACAGACCTGGGTTAAACAGTAAGACAACGATTATTCCGTTGACTCATTCTGACAGCAAGCTTTCTTGGCATTGGGGAATGAAATACACTAATCTCACTGCAATTTGGTGGCGTGTTTACTTGGATCCTGACAATTCGTCATACGTTACAGCGCCAGTTGCCATTACTGTCTATGAAGAGTTAACGTTTACTTACGATTTGATCTTTAATCCAGACAGCAACAATGCCACGATTGTGAGCAACTATGTAGTTGGAAGGATGACGGATCTTTGGGTTGTGGGCACTTGGTTGTGGTTTGTTCCAGTGGTGGTGCATTATAACAGTACGGGCTGTTACTATTTGAACGGGGATGAGTATTCTGATGAGACGATTTACGAGTTTCTGCATAAACATAATATTAGCATGAGCATTGTTCTTTTCCAAGCTTCTGCAATTCTTGATCATACGACTGAAAGCAGTGTTGATGGGCAAGATGTGGTTGACGGTGAGGTTGATGTTAGCAATGATACGGTGTCGACTTTTGCGGAGGACGGTGAGAAAATATTTGATGCGAATTTCGGAACGAAGAACACTTATGACTTGTATAATTCTACGTCTGGTGTTACAACGACTTACGATGCTTATACGCGGACAGTTGACAGGGACGGGTTTGCGAATAATCCGATATTTCATATTCACACGTTTTTGATGCGATACATTCCTTTGGCTTTGGCGCACATGGATGAGCCACTTTTTGAACAAGCTAAGAGCCATTTGCTTAACATGACTTATGCGGACTACTTCTATGTTATTTCGTATCCTGTTTATGACGGCTATAGAGTGGAGCATGATCCGACGTACGTTGCTTACTTTGCAGCAGAGGCTGATTCTGGCGTGAATCCTTTGGCGAAGTTCTTCGGTTTGATAGTCTTAATTGCAATAGTATCTGTTGTCGTGGTTGTTGCGGTTCTCCTGTTAAAACGAAGAAGCAAAAACATTAATACTACATAAGAAGCACTTACCATCCCTTTTTCTATATCTTGCAGAAGCAGATATGCACAATCAGAAACTGCGGTAAACCGAGTTCACCATCCATAAATACTACGCGAAGCCATTGGGGACTATCTGGAAGCTTTTCCAGAAGAACTAAACCAGCTACCTAGAACGAAATAGCATTTAAAACCATAACTAATTGTCGGACAAACAAAATTTTCAGCCCAGCGAAAAATCTACAATTGAACCTATTTATAGAGGGGCTATAGTAACCACAGAAAGCATCAGCACACACGCCTTTAAATCTCTTAAAACACTTATTATCCATCCCACGTCAACCACCAAAACCAAACAAACCACAATAAACAAAGCCCTAAGCTACTCCAACACAGAAGATGTTAAATACTCCTTTCATCAAACCATCACCCTATTTATAACCTAACAAAAAAGAGGCGAAAAAACCTTGAACAAAACACTCATGATTGTAGGAGCCATCTTAATCATCATCGCACTAATACTCGGCGCAATACAACACTTCATGATAGGTGGCATCAACTTTTACGGAGACCCAGCAAACAAATGGTACTTCTACAGCATAGTCGCACTAATCGGCATAATCGGCATTATAGCAGCAGCATGGTCCTACATCAAAAAATAAACACCACACACGCCCAAACCAACAAACAAACCAAAAAGCGATCACCCAGATTTTTCTCTCCTTTTTTGCCAAACCAAACAACTCTAAAAACTAAACATCCAACACCACCCTCAAACCACAAACTCAACTCATAAAGGAGAACCCAAACTTTCCGAAAACAATAACTCACTTACCCATCAAATACTCATGAATAGCTCTTGCCGCTTTCTTTCCAGCACCCATAGCGCTTATCACAGTCGCCTCACCCGTCACAATATCCCCACCAGCATAAACACCTTCAATACTAGTCTTACCATTCTCATCTGCCACAATCGTGCCCCACTTTGTAACCTCTAAGCCTTCAGTCGTCCGCTGAACAATCGGATTAGGCGTTCTCCCAATCGCAACAATAACCGTGTCAACATCCATAACAAACTCACTACCCTTAACAGGAACAGGCCTACGCCTACCACTCTCATCAGGCGCACCCAACTCCATACAAATACACTCCATCTGCCTAACCCAGCCCTTATCATCACCAACAAACTTTACAGGCGTAGCCAAAAACTTGCAGATTATACCCTCCTCCTCGGCATTCTCAATCTCCTCACGCCTAGCAGGCAACTCCTCCCGCGAACGCCGATAAACAATACAAACCTCTTCAGCACCCAAACGCAAAGCACAACGCGCAGAATCCATGGCTACGTTGCCGCCGCCAATAACCACAACATGCCTACCAATTCTTATAGGCGTATCATACTCTGGAAAAGCATAAGCCTTCATCAAATTAACCCTAATCAAAAACTCATTCGCAGAATAAATCCCA
>CAYVGZ010000115.1:0-3166 GCA_964450845.1 uncultured Candidatus Bathyarchaeia archaeon
ACTCTGCACTATGCAATTATTATGAGAAACTAGTTATTTCTTATTGATAAAACTTCGGCGCAACATCAACTTTAAAAAAGTGAAAGTGTCTTCTGATAATGGAATTCTTGAATTGTGATTTCTTGCTTTTTTGAAATCTATTGCGCGTTCGACGCAAAGTTTTATTATAGAAGGGGAAGTAACATAGATTGGGGCATATCATGAAGCAACTCTTGCTGTTCTGTTCTCTTTTGATCTGCTTTATGGCAATGGGTATGAGTTCTACGGGAATTTCGCTTGTGGAAGCCATGGACGGATCTCAACTTTCGGAAAACGTTGTGGTGGTAGTCAATTGCACTGAAGCTTCAGTGAGTACTGTGAGCACTGTGACCTCAAGTAACGCTTCCTTAGTGCATTTTCCAAGCGAAGTCGACTTGAGCAACGCTAGCTTGGCGAATGTGACCACAATCGCGGTGACGTTTTCAACTGCTCAATCATACTTGATATACTTGTTCAACGACACGGATGCCACAACTGCCAGATCCATCGCAGACGGGTTCACACCTTCAATATCAACTGCCTTTTCAACGAGCTTCAGTTGGTTCTCAACGGGCACATTCGATGATTCCGTGAACGTAACATACACGGGGCCAGGACAATTAGATTTGGCATTGTATGTTGATGAGCTGGTGTCTGAATGCTTGGTTTCAGATTTGGAAGGCTTTTCCTTGACGTTCGTACCAATGTCTGATGAGCTGGGTGCCTATGCCTCTGTTGCGGCTTTGAAGGATGTTGGCAGTTTTGATTGGACATGCCATATGATGACTGGTTACATGACAACGATTGCAGTAGGTTCTGGTAATCACCTTGTAGATGTTCTCTATTTGTTGGACGTGGATTCGCTTGCACCCTCCAATTACGCGGCAGAGCCTGAGATAGGATATTCCTCTCTGGTTACGGTGATGATCTCTTCTGACACCCCTATTGGTTTTGTTTCTTCGGAACCTGAAAATGTAACAGACCCAACTGAGAGAGGCTGGTTCCTTTCTCCAATCCCGCTTCCGAATACAATACAAGCCTGGTTTAATTTCGGGTCAGATCCCTCACCGCAGAATCCTCTGACATTAACCTTCAGCGGCACAGTAGTTCCAGAGTTAACGATGACAACGCTGCTTGTGCTGTTTCTTGTTTCAGCAACGGTAGCTCTCATTGGCAGAAAACGATTGCTAAAATAAGCACCTGCAAGTTCCCCGCTTTTTTTCAGACTCAGAGCAGGGTGTGGCATGAAAAACTGGTTACTTTTAACTGATAAAACTTGAGCATAACACAAATCTCAGAAACCTGTTGACAAACCTGTAACATTTGTAAGAGTTTAAAGGGGGCAACTGCATAAAATTGAGAAAGGGGAAACCTAAATGAAGTATGAAATAAAGTACAAGCCATCTTACTCAATGCTCGTAGTAAACCTAGAGCCAAACGAGAAAATAGTTGCCGAATCAGGCGCAATGACATACATGGACCCAAACATTGAAGTACACACAAGAAAAAGAGAAACAAGCCTTTTAGGCACATTAGGCTTGGCAATTTTTGGACGCCAATCCTTCTGGGTAAACGAGTACACCTCAAAGAACAGCGTTGGAGAAGTTGGATTCGTTTCTGCACCAGTAGGCGACATCGAAAAACTGGAAATCAAGCCGAATCAAGGCTACGTCATACAGAAAACAGCTTACATAGCGTCAACAGAAAACGTAGACTTAGACGTTAAATGGGAAGGCTTCACAAAGGGCTTGTTCGGACAAGGCTTATTCATGATAAAAGTCACAGGCGACGGAACACTGTTTATAAACACTTTCGGAGCAATAGACAAACACGTCCTACAGCCAAATCAATCAATGATTGTCGACAACTTTCACCTAGTAGCCTTCAGCAGCACATGCAACTACAAAGTCACAAAATTTGGCGGATTAAAAGAAACAATCCTCGGCGGAGAAGGCTTAGTAACAAACATTACTGGACCCGGAGAAGTTTATATTCAAACGAAAAATCTGGGAGAATTTGTCGAGTGGCTTTGGACTTTACTTGAGCCTAGAGTAAGGGCAAGAGCACGCTAAAACAGCGTTACTTTCTTTTTTTAAGAGTTTGCGGCGCCACTCAAACTACAACTTGATTTCTTTTGAACTAGCAACCGTTCGATTTATGTGCAGAGATGTGCTTGCTTCCAAGATTTCTCTGCTTAGGACCAGTCTGTCAACACTGTTGAGGCTGTCTATTTTGAGGGATTCCGCTTCTTTCAATGCTTGGGAATACAGTTTCGCATCAAAATCGACTTTTTTTGGGTCCAGAGCATTATAACCAGCGTCTCTTCTCACAAACAGACCAATACCAATATGGGGAATATACGCGATGTCTCTTCTTAGAAAAGGCGACAACACGCCAGTGTACAGTTCATCATGCAGAGCAATAGCTTCTCTATTCCCTTCTTTCAAGAGAAGAAACAGCCAGTGATCCCAGGATTTCGTAAAGCCTCCTATACGAATGTTAAAAGGTTTCCAGTTCTTTAGTACAGTTTCAACGTGTTCTGTTAATTTTGCTTCTTCAACCTCATTGCAAGGAACTGGGAATATGAATGGTATGTGTGGTTTCCAGGAATCTGCACAAGGGTCGTATTTTATGCGAAAAGCCGCGATATTCTCTCGAGTTTTCCTATCAAACTTTGGGTAATGAAGTAACACGTAATACATAACATAAGAAAATGGTGACTTTTCCTTTTAAAAACTTACTCCTCAAGGTCTTTAGCACGCTAGAGCTTTCCGTAAAATCCAATATGACTCACACCAAAATTTTACATAGTTGATAATAGTAACTATAAGAGGGAAATCATGTCACTTATACCAGCATTTGAGTTTGGCTTATGGAACGCTTGGATTCTTGTCATTCCTATACTAATCATCTCCTTCTCTGATATGAGAGCGACAGCTTCTAGGGAATCAGGAAAAGCAGGAGATTTTCAGCTAACCAGAAAAGAGAACAGACTCACGTATGCGGTTTTTTTGCCTATGGTCGTTTCTTGGGTTTATGCTGTTTTCTTGCCTCTGCAACTTGGCACAGTATGGTTATACAGCGGTTTAATTATCTGTCTGTTTGGAATGATTTTCACCAGTGTAGCAATTCTTAATTTCGCTACTAG
>CAYVGZ010000116.1:0-2989 GCA_964450845.1 uncultured Candidatus Bathyarchaeia archaeon
CAGGAAACTTTTTGGCTATCATAAATTTAGCTGGCTTTTCATCTTGCATAACAGCGAAATACCTAGCTAAACTTGCCTGAGCCCCTTTATCTTTCAGCACAGCCATAGCGTCAGATCGAAGAAGCTTCCACATGCCCATTTCAATAGTAAATAGCACAAACACCAATTTATACAATGATATTTGGTTCCAAATAGAGGGGCTCTAAGCTGTTGCACGCACGCACACGCCAACTAAGAACTAAAACAGAGCATACGGATAACCATGACCACTTGCATGCAATTTACCCTTAATAGGAACCTCATGCCCACACACTGGGCAACGCATGTCCTTCGTCAAATTCCACCTTGCAATCTCAAAACTGAAACGTTTAATCAGCAACTCATTACAGTTTGGACAATAAGTGCTTTCGTAAGGATGCCCTGGCACATTTCCAATATAAACATAGTTTAACCCCTCACTTTTTGCGGTGGCATACGCTTTTTCCAATGTTTCAATTGGGGTAGACGCAATTGTTGCCATTTTATAGTCTGGATGGAAACGCAACAAGTGAAAAGGCGTCTCTTTGCCTAGCGCATCTCTTATCCACGCTGCAAGTTCCCTTATCTTCTCCATCGAGTCCCCGATTTTTGGCACAACAAGGTTAGTTATTTCTATGTGAATGCCATTTCTCTTCATTTCCTTTAAGGATTCGTAGATTGGTTGGACTGATGGAACCGCTGAAAAGCTTTTGTAAAATTCCGGGTCTCCACCGCCTTTGAAGTCCACGGTGGCAGCATCCAAATAGGGCGCTATAGTTTTTACGGCTTCTGGCGTCATATAACCGTTCGTCACGAAAGTGTTAAAAAATCCCAGTTGACGGGCAAGCTTAGCGGTATCATAAGCATATTCAAAAAATATAGTTGGCTCCGTATATGTGTAGCTTATTCCTTGACAGCCATTATCTCTTACGGCTTTAACAACGTCTTCAGGAGGGAAATGGTTGCCAGTTATTTCTCCCTCTTGGCTTATCATCCAGTTGTCACAGAATTGACAGCGGAAATTACACCCAGCCGTGGCAATAGACATGACCGAAGATCCTGGATTAAAATGTGAAAGCGGCTTCTTCTCTATAGGATCTACACATGCTGATATCGCCTTAGCATAGACAAGCGAAAAAAGCGTTCCGCCTTCATTTTTTCTTACTAAACAAAAACCTGTTCCACTGTCACTTATGGTACATCTTCTTCCGCACAGGTTGCATTTGACCTTCCTATTCTCCAGTTTTTCGTAAAGCATTGCTTCATGTAAACGTGATAACATTTAATTCCCCCTCTCAAATTTCTAAACTAAAATCATCCATGTAAATTTTTGGTTTCTAGTTGTGCTTTATTCATTTGGTGCTAAATCAGGTTTTTCTTTAATTTCAAAAACAAGTGGTGGAAAAGATGTCTTCACATCCAATTCTACGCTGAGAAGACCTTCCAAAAAACCAGCCCAAACATCAGTTTCGCTGATAAAGGGTGTTTTTATGAGGATATATTTGTCTTTTATGTAAAAGTCGCCAAATCCTTGCACTCTTAAGCGCTTAAAAACTTCTTGCCATTTTTCACGGTTTGCTGTCTGAATGCCAAGCGTTGCTTCCATAGAAACTTTTGTGGCTTCACCCATTTTTTTTCCTATTTCGCGCCATTTTTCCTGTGGAATATACTGGATGAGGATGTTAACGAGCTCCAAGTTTATGAAGGCTATGCGGCTTATGCCGCAGTAATACTCGCCGGGGAAGCGCCAATCATAAATCATCATGCTTCTGTAAACGTCAAGCATTTTGGATATGAGGGGTTTTATGCCTGGCTCTTTTCCTTCCCGAATCAAAGAGTCAACGAATTCTCTTTCTTCTTTCTCCAAAATAATGGTGGTTCTTTTTGTTGGTTCTTCATTTTTCTTAATCATTTCTTCAAGTTTTTTCTCTTTATCTTCTTGCATAGCCGTTATATCCTTCAGCATATTTTATATGCTTTTCTAACCTGTCATCCGCAACCGAACAATTTTTAACGTGGTACACGCATTTTTTAATTGCCGATGAAGAACTTGTTTGTCTGAAAAGATGATGCACCCTGGGGTATCTGAGGCATAAACCTGCTTTCTATTTAAGAAATAACTTTGCGCTTAATCAGATACCATATAAGCACTAAACCAACTATGAAAAGTGCAAATCCAGAGGCCATCGAAACAAAATAGTCTATCTTAAGAACATTTAGAAGTGCATAAACTATGTAAGTTGGTCCAGCGAAAGTTAGAAAAACCGCCAACACTATTAAGAATGTTTTCCAGAATCTGGAACTCAAATCTAACCTGATGGAAGTTCTACTTTTGTTCTCTTGCGTTTTCTCATTCATGTGCCTCGCCTCAATAGTGATTCAAAGTTAGCGTTTTCTCTTATAACCCTTCCTTCACCTCATTACCCAGAGCTTTCATCAGAAATTTGAAAACGGAGAAGCCTGCCCCACGGTCCGCCCTAAAGCCCGCTGTTGCACCTAGTAGACATACACATTCCAAGTTACGTTCTTTTGCAAGCCCCAGCATTAAGCCAGTAGCCCCTACAATTCTCCCTTTGCTATATATTACTGCGCCCTTTTCCATAAACTCGAGGGCAAGTCTGGGTGAAGTGGCAGCCACATATACTTGCGTCTTTTCTTCTGTCATTGGCACTCCACCAATTGTCACAATGAAGCTACACCCCTGTTTTTCAACGAAATCCAGTATTTCACCGCAGAGCATGTAATGTGCTACAACATCATCAAAAGAAGGCTGCGTGTCACCCGTCATTATAATAAAATCGTTTTTCTCCATCGGTGCGGCGTAAAACTCGTATCTTGGCAAACGGCAAATCCCCTTTGAATTAACTGAAACATAATCCGGAAAGGAAGGCGAATACAATTCTGCAAAAGGTTTTGCCCCACAAAACTTTATCAAAAGGTGAGCCGCAATCTTCCCAACATTTCCAAAACC
>CAYVGZ010000117.1:0-2718 GCA_964450845.1 uncultured Candidatus Bathyarchaeia archaeon
TTAATGTTCGGCACAGCGTTAACTAAAGCTTCGTAAAGGTCCTCGACGGTTTTTATGAAGTGCGCCATGCCTAAGATAACGTTGCAGTCTTTTGGCGGGTCTATTTTGACGGTTTTAAACTCGACCATTTCTTACCTCTCCGAGAACAGGTTATCTTGCTTTTAGAGTATAGCGTTTTCTGTTTTCAGCTTTGCGTTTTGTGAAGAAAGCTGCTCGTTTCGTAGTTTTAACAAATTCGTGCGCATGTCACCCTTTAATCGATTGTATTTGTTGTTTTTTTAATGGCAAGTTTTATATGCTTCTGCGTAGTGCCTAGGTGCATCGTGCAAGAAGCGATTTTTGCGCGCTAATAAGAAATAAGGAGTTGAAATAGTTAATGTCCGATAGAGAAATGCACAAGGCAGTTTGCTCTGAATGCGGCCAGGAATGTGAAGTTCCGTTCAAGCCTGATCCGAATAGGCCCGTTTACTGCCGAGAGTGCTGGGCTAAGAAGCGCCCGCCAAGAAGGCGATATTAAGCTTTTAACGCTTAACACGTGACACTTTTATTTATTAGACCTTAGTCGTTATTATGTGTTGTAGGTTTGTTGTTGTTTTTTGTTTGTTTTTTAGATGGTTGTTGTTCCTGTTGTTCTGAAGTTGATGATGCCGCATACTATGTTGGTCATGGTGTCGTAGTGTTTGAGGCGGTTTCTGAATTCTTCTCTCATTATGCGGAACTTTTTGAGCTTGGAAAACGTGTGCTCTACCACCACTCGGGCTTTAGCTAACGCTTTGTTGTGGCTTTTCTGTTCAGGCGTGAGTGCTTTTGCTTTTTCGCCTCTTTTGCCTCTTCCAGGGCTTCGCCTCTTAAACGGCACTTCAGCTTTAAGCCTTGGAAAATCGGTTTGTATTCCATCGTAGCCAAGGTCCAGCCCTAAGCGGACGTTGTCTGGCAAGCGTGGATGATGTTGCTTAAACAGGGCGTAGTCATGAGTGCTTCCCCTCGCGTGCCCCGCTTTGTGGACGATCAAGCCGTCTTTGTTCACTGTTACCTGAGTCTTGACCGTGTGCCTTTTCTTCTTGCCCGAATAATGCGTCTTTCGCTTATGCTTGACCTTTGGTCGTGGAATCTCCTGTTCCGTTGCGTCCAGGAACGCTTTAAAGCCTGGAAAAACTGCTTCCACCTCGTCCAGCGTTCTTAGGCGCCTAACTTTCTGGTGTAGCTTCTTTGGCAGCGGCAAAACCTCGCTTACTAATGGCTCAAGCATACGTATATCTTTTAGCACGTTGGTTTGACTCAGGTCAAAAAGAAAAGCGAGCAGAGTAGACGTCACGTACAATCGGTAATACACCAGCAGCATCAGCAGCCTGTCTTTCAGCGGATGCTTGAAGGGGTGGCCTGCGCCCACCTTTCGTTTCCTGTCGCTTCTGAAAAGCCTCTTCTCCTCAAACGCTGCGTATCCGCCGTCAACTTTCGAGTATAAGGCGTCGGACTCGGAGACTTCAAGCCCCGTGAACGACCTGAAAACAGAAGGATACTTGGACAATCCGTCATAGTTCAACATTACGAAGCGCCTAAACAGAGAATAGCGCACCAACCTTATAGAACATTCTACCAAACAGCCCCCAAAAATAGGGTTACAATCGTTCAAACCACTCTAGAAACCGAATTACGATTAAGGTCTAATAAACCTTTTTGAGCAACCGTACAACAAAAAGACGCCAAAAAATGGGCCGGGCCGGATTTGAACCGGCGATCTTCGCCGCGTGAGGGCGATGTCCCTTGGCCCCAAACGGGCTAACCAGCTAGACTACCGGCCCTTATGCGCATTCTGAATTCCAAATACTAATCAGCCCTTCATAAAACCTTTCCCTAAATAATCCAGAACAAGAATTAAAGGTGTATGATGTTGCACAGGTCAGAAAAGGAAGAAGAATTTAAAGAACACAACAAGCACGAACGGTTTCTGCTGTTCCTGTGCTTCCTAACCAGCGCGTTAATAGGGTACTTCTTAACAAACTACGTAGCCCTATTTGGCGCTTAAAACTCCTGAACAACAACTGCTTTTACATCTTTAACCCAGGGTGCAGGCACCGCTTCTTCTCGGAACCACTTAAGCAAATCTTGGGCAATTGCTTCGTTTGAGTTCGCGAGGCTCTCATCAACTAGTTCAAAAGTGATAACGGCTTTTTTCTTTGTCATGGCTCAACCTCCAAACAGAGTAAAACAGGCTTTATTATTAAGTGATGTTTCCTTTTCTAAATTATGACAAGCTCAGAATCCAATTGCGAATAGATAGCGTCAAGTCAAACTTTGAGTGCGTTCCAAAAAATGATCAGAAAACTTTAAAACGAATCATTTCATTCTTGGATGTGGTCACTCCCAGAGCATGTGCCGAGGTAGCTCAGCCTGGGAGAGCGCTCGGCTGAAGACCGAGTTGTCGCCGGTTCAAACCCGGCCCTCGGCACTTCTATTTCTTCTTTTTGAGGAACTTTCGGGTTGTCTATGTTGTGGGCGGTTGCGTCATTTATTGTTGGATGGAAAGGGTGTGAGTGTGTCTTTTTGCGGAGATATGTCGATTTTCGAAATATGTCGGGTTATAAAATAAGGTATATATTAAATCTTGCGACGTAAGATGTAGTTAAGTAATACATATCAACAGTTATACACAACTACACAAGGTTAAAAACAATGACAAAAACAACAAAAGCCAGAATAAGCAGCCAAGGGAAAAGA
>CAYVGZ010000118.1:0-2647 GCA_964450845.1 uncultured Candidatus Bathyarchaeia archaeon
GAGCCTTAGAAGCATGGCATCCAACACTACTGCTTGACGAGACAGAAATCTACAATCGGGAATCAATGATCGAAGTTTTGGCACTTCTCAACAGCGGCTACAGAAAAGGGCAGTACGCGATACGGATAGAAAAAATCGAACAAGGAACCCCACAAATTGCAATGTTTGATACTTTCGGCTTCAAAGTTTTAGCAGGAACCGAAGAACTCGCAGCAACCCTCCAAAGCCGCTGCATCATCACCACAATGAGCAGAGCCATAAAACCAATCAACCTCTTCATCGACGAAGACAAGGCCAAAGAACTACGAAACAAACTGCTCATGTATCGATTCAGAAACTTGGGAAAACAAGCAGAAGAAATAAAGCTTGAAGGTTATTTCCAAAACGCCAGAGTCATCGAGTTATTTATCAGCCTTCTTCAAGTCGCCCCCTCAGAAGAGATCAAACAAAGGCTTCTAAAGTGCATGAGACAAATAACGCAAAGCCGATTAGAAGAAGAACAGGTGAGCGTAGAAGCTCGGATTTTTGACGCTATTCTAAAATGCGAAAGCAAACTCGAAGACGGCAAGCTAACCACCCAAACGGTAACAGAAGCATTTAACGAAGGTCTACCTGAAAAGGAAAAGGCAACAAGTAGGTTTGTCGGTCGCAAGCTAAGAGCTTTAGGCTTTGAAAAATGCAGAGTCGGCAACAAAGGTCAAGCTGGTTTATTCTGGGACACCAAACTCGTTGAAAGATTAAAAATGCGATACTATCCACCAGTTCACAAGATAACTTCAGTAACCTCAGAAACTTCAGAAACTACCGCAGCCATAGGCCAAACCCCGTCATTAATGCCTTTCAATGCTGAAGTAACTGGAGTTAACCCCGCATCAGCAATTAGCCTTCAGGAGAGCAAATCCCCGTCAAACGCTGAAGTTTCTGAAGAAACTGAGCAAACTGAAGTCAGTTTAAAGAGTAATCCTAAGCCTTTAGTCGAGCCCGCAGCCAAACTTGAAGACTTGAAGAGCGTCTACTGGAGCGACGATTTCTACGGGTGGCACATCTGTGCACTCTGCGGATATACCAAGCTGACGAGCTGGCAAGCCGAAACCTTCAGAGACGAAAAACTATGGCTCTGCGATGATTGCAAAGCAAAATGGGAGAAGCTCCAGGAGGTTGCCCATTGAAGAAAAAGAAGCGATCGGACACACTTATCGTTGGAGGTTTGCACATTGATGACTTTGAATGGGCATCAAAAGAGCATGAGGAAGCTGGCTACGTCTTGGTCGGTTTTGTTCTTGATTTTGACTGCTACCACTGGAAAGCAGTCTACGTGAAAGCTGATCAACTCGAAAAAACATTGGAGGAGGGCATATTTGGAGCCTAATATTCACGATACATCGAAACCGAGAGGGGGTAGGCCACACAAACTCTCAGTAAAGACTGTACAGAGAAGAATCGCTCACATAGCTGACAAATTTAACCTCGACACCCAAAGAATCCGGTTTGAGCTCATTCTGGAGCTTAAGGCTCTGGCGGAAATGGCACAACAAAAAGCCATAGACACGCATCATGCATCTGTTGAGGACAAACAGAACTGGGCGCGATTGGCAGCTTACATAAGCCAAGTGATCAACAGCATAAGCAAAACCTACGATGAAGCCCAAGTCATGGCTGAACTTGAAAGACTGGAGAAGATGATTGAAGAAGCATCAAAGGAAGATGAAAAGGCCCCAACAACATGACAGAAACGCAGAAAAGCCTCCGCTGTCCACAATGCGGTTCACGGAAGCTGTACAAAGACGGATTAAGATACACTCTTAACGGTCAGATTCAACGCTGGCTCTGCAGAGACTGCTGTTATCGCTTCACAGAGCCTAATCGCAACTGTTTAGAATCGTTGCAACGCCTCTCAAGAATTCATACGCAGTCATTAAAAAGCGACCTTTCCATACTTAGTAAGCGTCAAGTATGCGACTGCTTGACAAGAGAGTCGAAAAACTTGACCGAAGTAGCCCGACAGGAAATAGCCCAGCGGGAGGGCACAACGACAAACCAACACGAAGCCAAAGACAAGATTCTACAATACGCATGGTGGCTCAAAAAGAAAGGAAGAAGCGAAGCAACAATCAAATCAAGGGTTCGCAGGTTAAAAGGTCTCTCAAAACACTGCAACCTAATGGACGCAGAAGCAGTAAGAGAAACCCTCGCCAAACTTTCACAGAAAAACAGCACCAAAGCCATCACAACATCCGTTTATACAAACTTTCTGAAATGCTTCGGATTAACATGGGAACCGCCAGAGTACAAAATGGAAGAAAGCATACCGTTCATCCCATTGGAAAACGAAATAGACCAACTCATCGCCAGCTGCAACAAACGCACGGCGGCCTTGCTTCAACTTCTAAAAGAAACAGGCGCAAGGATAGGCGAAGCTGCAAGACTTCAATGGATAGACCTCGACTCAGAGCGCAGAACACTGAGAATTCAAGCAGAAAAAGGAAGCAACCCAAGAATACTCAGTATCTCAGAAAAACTCGTAGGAATGCTAAACGCACAGCCCAAAAGAAGCGAATACATCTTCAACCCCAACGTAAAAGCCCTAAGAACCAGCTTCACATACCAAAGAGCGCGAGCAACAGCAAAACTCAACAATCCAAGACTT
>CAYVGZ010000119.1:0-2593 GCA_964450845.1 uncultured Candidatus Bathyarchaeia archaeon
ATCAGCAAATGGCTTTTTTGTTAACCGACTACTTTAGGACAGTCTCGTCTTGTGTTAGAAATTCTCAACGGCGTAAGGGGGAATACAGAAAAGAGCAAGGGAAGAGGTATTGAATCGAGGTAAGGGGAAATTCGCGAAGCCTGTATGACAAGAATGATTCATAACTCATAAGTTTTGCTATAAAAAAAACCTCCTTGTGGTAAAATATTACTGGTATTAACATAAACTACCACACACACAAGGAGGTTAAGAAATGAGTTATGAATTGTCTATAAAGAGGTTACCAAACTTCCTTAGATATGTCAATAAGGTATACGGGTTCTCTCAGGTAGTAAACTCCATGCAAGGCAATACAGATGCGGAAGTATCTCCACAGACCATATTCATGAGTGTGTTCCTGTGTCTGCTGCTGCGAATGGGTTCGTTGCGACAACTGGCAATAGGTGTAGAAGCTGGCAGGATAAGGAAATTCTTACCCGGGGTTGATAAGGAGACATATTGTGCCAACACCATAGGGAATGGCTTAGAGGACATAGATACAGACACACTCCAGCAGGAGTTGGCGATAGTGCCCAGGAAACTGCGTCGAAACAAGGCTTATGGCACTGCAGAACATCCCCGGACCATAGGTGGGTTGAGGATAGTAGCCATAGATGGCACAGAGTATTTCCGCAGTGAGGCAATACATTGTCCTGAATGCATGGAGGTTCATGTTAATACCAAAGAAGGAGTCAAGGTTCATTATGTTCACAGAATAGTGATAATGTATGTGGTTGGCAGGATGCACCCATCAGCGGTTCAGGTGATACTGGGAGCAGAACCTACACTCCCAAAGGATGCGAAAGCAGGAGAGGAGTCAGGGCATGAAGGAGAGGGCACAGCAGCAAAGCGATTGATAGAGAAGATGATAGCCATCTATGGTGAAAGCTTCTTTGACGTATTCACCACAGATGCTCACTACACCAACAAGCCGTTTGTGATATTCGTGGATTCTCTTGGTAAGTATCTGGTAAGTCGAGTGAAGCGTGAAGACACCACACTGTATCAGGAGATAGAAGCTCTTTCTAGTATGGTAGAACCCATACACATAGATGATAGAGAGGAGAGAGTAGAAAGCTGGATATATGAGATACCACAGCTTGAGAAGTCCCTGGATTGGGATGTACCAACCCGGGGTTTCAAGATCATAGAGAAGGATTATAAGATAGAATCAGGGGAGAAGGTATACACCAAAGAAGAGACATTTCTGTGTATGACGACTCTCCCTGTGGAAATGGCTGATGCCGACGTAGTTCGGCAGATAGTCCATGCAAAATGGGGGATAGAGAACAATGCCATCAAGGACTTAAAGGACAACTGGCATATGACCCACAATTTCCACCGCCACCCAAATGCCGCCTTAGCAGTGTTGTTGATATTGTTTATGGTCTATAACCTCTTCTATGCCTATGTTTTTTTGCACATGAAGTCATACAGGCTATATCAACCCACCATGAAGCGAATTGCGGAAGATTTCTTGTGTAGTTTCCTTCACTGGAAATGGCGCATGTCGTGGGTATGGTTTGATGACTCGTGATTGCTCTGGTGGCGTTTGTATGGTGGTGGATAGTTGTGGTAATCTCCTTTGACTGTTGGGATGAAACCTTGATTTCATAAAGGGTTAGTTTGCCTTCGTAACGATATGACAAACAATGTTAATATCTCCACTATCGTCAGATTCTTGACACTGCTGACTTTGAGAATTTCTACCTTGCATCCGTAGTGCTTGACAAACACATCGATCTGCTCTGCAACGCGCGACTGTCGAGGGTCAACGCATAGAAAGGCGATGAGGCGTTCCGGGTACATATCGCGCGCTTCGATAGCCTGCTTGGTCAAGAAATAACCGCCCGCGCCCTCGGGGCTTTCCAGAGGCAAGAGCACGCTTATCTCGATACCCTCTCGGTTCATGCGCTCAATCAGTTGATGCGCGGAAAGCCCTACCTTACTCGGATAGCTGTGACGATACAAATTGCCCAGATGAACATGGAAATCAATCATATAGATTGAGCCTTGCAGGTTAAGAGATAGATAACTCACACCAAACGCTTAGGATTCTCTCTACCAAGGCGCTATTAGCTGCGTTTCTTCCGCTACAAAGTAGACAGGCCGTTCCGTCAATGTCACGCTGTCGGTTTCCAACTCGTTGCCCTGCAAGTCCACTGCTCGCCAGGGCTTTCCAGCCAGAGATATTTCCACCGGTTCTGCATATTCCTCCGCCCAGGCGACAATCACTGTTCGGCCATCGGTTTCAAATCCATAGGCTTTCACCGCCTTAGGAGTCTTAAAGGAGCCAAGCGATCTCACTGGTGGCGGAAGTAGATTAGCCATCGCCGCCTGCGTAACCAGCATCTTCCGAGGCGTTCCCTCCCACTCGAAGAAAATTCCTGAAAGGCTCTCATTATTAAGGCTGCCGGGCGTGCCGGAATGGTAGATAATCTTTTCCACTCCGTATGCTAACAATATGGTGTTGAACTTGACCTGCCACTCGGCAGCTTCCACTTCGCTGTCCAGTGGTTTGAGCCATGCGCTGTAGGGCTCGAGGGGTTTGTCA
>CAYVGZ010000120.1:0-2582 GCA_964450845.1 uncultured Candidatus Bathyarchaeia archaeon
GTGTCATTGATCGGCCTACACTTTACCAGGCATGATCGCCTGGTGTTTACCAGGCATAGTCGCCCGGTGTTTACCACCCATGATCGCCCGATGTTTACCACCCATAGTCGCCCGGTGTTTACCACTGGCGGGTAAGTGGCTACACTCCTCCAGAGACTTGGTCCTGGAGGGGGAATGGAGCGACTACACATGAACTATGTACGAGACCTGATTCACCGCCTGCGTGCAGGCGAGAGCGAGAGACGCATCGCCCGCGACCTGGGCATCTCGCGTCCAACGGTGCACAAGTACCATGAGCTGGCGCAGGCGCATGGTTTTCTGCAGGCCGGGTCTGCCCTGCCTGATGACGCAGTCCTGTTCTCCGTGCTGGGAGAGCCTCCGCGGCCACCGCGAGCCGAGTCCAGCGTGGAGCCGTACGCGCAAGTGGTGCAGCAGTTACTGGAGCAGCGGGTAGAGATGACGGCTATCTTTCAACGTCTGAGCGAAGACCATGGCTACCGCGGCAGTTATTCGGCTGTACGCCGCTACGTGCACCGGCTTTATCCGGCAGAGCCGGAGGCCGTAGTGCGCGTGCACGTTGCCCCAGGTGAAGAAGCACAGGTGGACTTTGGGCCGGTGGGGCAGTTGTATGATGCGGCGAGTGGTCGTGTGCGCGCCGCCTACGTCTTTGTGGCGACGCTGTCCTACAGTCGTCACCTGTACGCCGAGCTGGTCTTTAATCAGAAGACAGAAACCTGGATTGCCCTGCACCGGCGAGCCTTTGAGAGTTGGGGCGGAGTGCCGCGGCGTATCGTGGTCGATAACCTCAAAGCGGCTGTGCTCCATGCCCTGGTGCACGACCCCGTGCTCGGCGAGGTCTATCGGCGTATGGCGCAGCACTATGGCTTTGTGATCAGCCCCACGCGGCCTGGCACACCACAGCACAAGGGCAAAGTGGAGAATGGCATTCGCTACGTGCAGCGCAACTTTATGGCCGGGCAACAGTTTGCAGACAGCAATGCTGCCAATGCGCGTCTGCGTATCTGGGTGCACGAACGAGCGGGGATGCGCCAGCACGGCACCACGCACCAGGCGCCCCTGCTGTTGTTCCAAGAGCGTGAGCGAGCAGCACTCTTGCCTCTCCCTGCGGAGCCTTTCACCCTGTGTGAGATCAAGCCTGTTAAGGTGCATCCTGACTGTCACGTCGTGATCGACGGCAGCTTCTACTCTGTTCCGTACCGACACATTGGCCAGACCCTGGACGCTCACATTGGCGAACGGGTCATCCAGCTGTTCCACGGCCAGGAACTGGTGGCCACCCATCCGCGCAGCCGGGAAGCAGGCCAGTGGCATACCCGCCTGGAACACTACCCCGCCGACAAGGCGGCCTACCTGGAGCGCACCCCCCAGCGCTGTCGTCAAATCGCGGCACGCCTGGGAGTCGCTACCAGCCAGGTAGTCGACACGTTGCTGGCCGAGCGCCCTCTCGACCGTCTGCGCTCCGTGCAGGCCATCTTGCGGCTGGAAGAGAGTGTTGGTGCAGAACGGCTGGAAGCGGCCTGTGCCCGCGCCCTGCACTTCGGCGACGTGCGCTACCGGCGCATCAAAGAGATCCTCAACTCCGCCGCCGACCGCGAACCTTTGCCCGGCACGATCAGCACCCCGCCGACCCAGTCCTTCACTTTCGCGCGCTCTGCCGCAGAGTTCTTCGCTGCTCCGCAGGAGGTGCCAGGATGATGACTCATCCCCTCCTGCCCAAACTGCGCCAGCTCAAACTGTCCGGTATGCTCTACACCCTGGACTTGCGTGCCACACAGGCCAGCGAGCGGCAATTGAGTCCCACGGAGTTCCTGGCTCTCTTACTCGACGATGAACTCGAACGCCGCAGCCAGCAACGCCTGGCGCGTCGTCTGGCTCATTCTGGCTGTGACAGCCGCAAGACCCTGGCCCACTTTGACTTTTCTGCTGCTCCTGGCGTCAACCGCACTCTGATCACCGACCTGGCTACCTGCGCCTTTGTCGCGCGCCATGAGAACGTCCTCTTCTGCGGACCTACCGGCGTGGGCAAGAGTCACCTGGCCAATGCCCTGGCACTCGAGGCCCTCAAACGCGAGTACCGTGTCCTGGCTCGCCCTACCCATCGCCTGCTGGCCGACCTGCACGCCGCCCGCGCCAGCGGCACGTACCCACGCTTGCTAGCCAGAGTCATGAACGCCGACTTGCTCATCCTCGATGACTTTGGCCTGCAGCCACTCTCGCCACAGGCTGTACAGGACCTCTACGACATCATCAGCGAACGCTACGAGCACGGTTCGTTCATTGTCACCAGTAACCGCGCCTTCGAGGAATGGGCCGAGGTGTTTGCCAATGACCTTTTGGCCAGTGCCGCCCTCGACCGCCTCACGCATCACGCCCATACCCTGATCCTGCGCGGAGACAGCTACCGCCAACGCGAACGCAGAAAGGAGGCCATCGCTCAACCCACAGCATTGCCTGCTAATGCGTAATCGGCCGCCACACTCGCCAGGTGGTAAACACCCAGGTGAACATGGCTGGTAAACACCACCCGACTATGGGTGGCAGAATGCGGACGGCATTTGACA